>JANRIZ010000164.1:0-5308 GCA_033764445.1 Verrucomicrobiia bacterium
ACCAACTGGACGTATGTCGAGGGATTCGGGGTCGGCGTGGCCGGCACCTACGGTGATCGGGATGGAGCACCCAGCGGTTATCTCACCCCCGGCCAGCGCACCTGGTTTTCCTACAACGCCAACGTCACAGGCGATGGCGAAGCTTCCCGTCTGGTTCCCCAAGGCTACTGGTACTACGGACCTTTCGGGTTCCTGGGGGAATGGGCCATTTCCCGTCAGCGTCTGACCACCACCTCGGGTGCCCCCATCCGCGACAATATCCAGACAGAGGCCTGGCAATTTGCGGCGTATTACGTCATTTTCGGCGGGGATGCGTCCTATAAGGGCGTCAAACCCAAGAAGGAATTTGATCTTTCCGGTGAAAACTGGGGGGCTCTCGAATTGGTCGGACGTTATGGGGAGCAATGGATCGATGACTCTGTCTTCATAGCACGCGGGGGACAATCCCTGGCCAGCACCACGGCCAACGCCCGCTCCATCGACACTTGGGGCGTGGGCCTGAACTGGTACCTCAATACCAACGTCCGCCTCGTTCTGGATTACAATCATTCCAACTTCTCCAGCCGGGGCTTGGCCAACACGGCGGTTCCGCGGGATGACGAACAGGCGGTCTTTTCACGGCTTCAGCTCAGTTTCTAATCTGCCAAACCTACCAACCAAAACCCACAAACAAAACATCCATGAAAAACACACTCAGATCAATCCTCACGGTACTGACCGGCCTGGCACTGACGGGTGCCGCGCAGGCCCAGACCAAGTTCCTCAATGTCTCCTACGACCCCACCCGCGAATTGTACACGGAATACAATGCCGCCTTCCAAAAACATTGGAAACAGAAGTCGGGGGAATCCGTCGAAATCGAGCAATCCCACGGGGGATCGGGCAAACAGGCCCGCTCGGTCATTGACGGACTCGAAGCCAGCGTGGTCACGCTCGCCTTGGCCTTCGATATCGATGCCATCGCAGAGAAGGGGCTGATCAGCAAAAACTGGCAGTCCAGACTGCCGGACAACAGCGCCCCCTACACCTCCACGATCGTCTTTCTGGTCCGCAAGGGCAACCCGAAGGGGATCAAGGATTGGGATGACCTCGTCAAACCCGGCGTGAAGGTCATCACCCCCAATCCCAAAACCTCCGGCGGAGCGCGTTGGAACTACCTGGCGGCATGGGCATTTGCCAAAAAGAAATTCAACGGGGATGAGGCCAAGATCAAGGAGTTCCTCGGGGCTCTCTACAAAAATGTGCCCGTTCTCGATTCCGGAGCCCGCGGGTCCACGGTCACGTTCGTCCAGCGGGGTGTCGGCGATGTGTTCCTCTCCTGGGAAAATGAGGCGCATCTTGCCCAAAAGGAATACGGCAAGGACAAACTGGATATCGTCAACCCCTCCCTGAGCATCCTGGCCGAACCGTCCGTCACGGTGGTCGACAAAATTGCAGACCGCCGCGGGACAGCCAAGGTGGCGGAGGAATACCTCAAGCACCTGTACTCCGATGAAGCCCAGGAAATCATTGGCAAACATTTCTACCGCCCGCGGAATGCCAAGGTGGCTGCCAAATACAGCAGTCTCTTCCCGAAAATTCCCTTCGTGACCATTGCCGATTTTGGCGGATGGAAAAAAGCCCAGGAAGAGCACTTCAATGACGGTGGTACTTTTGACCAGATTTACTCAAAGTAATTCCCTTCCAAAATAAATCACGACTGCCGCGCTCGCCTTTCCTGGGCGTCGCGGCAGTCGCCCCTTTAGTCCTGCGGCTATTTCTGGTTCAATCCCCGCTTCACGCATGAATCCCACGGGTCACATCTCCACCGAAACCCTCCCTTCGATGCTTCCCCGGAAGTCCAGGCGACTGATCCCCGGCTTTGGCCTGTCCATGGGCATCACCCTCTTCTACCTGAGTTTCATCGTCCTCATCCCGATGGCGGCCCTGTTTGGAAAAACCATTCCCATGGGCGGGGAGGCATTTTTCCGCGAGGCTTTTTCCCCACGGGTGATGGCCTCCTACAGACTTTCCTTCTCCGCCGCCCTGGCCGGGGCACTCATCAATGTGGTCTTCGGCACTCTCACGGCCTGGGTGCTGGTCCGGTACAATTTCCCCGGGAAAAAAATCATCGATTCCCTGGTGGACCTTCCCTTCGCCCTCCCCACGGCGGTGGCGGGGATCACTCTCACCACTCTCTACGCGGAAAACGGATGGCTCGGCCAGTGGCTGATTCCCTTTGGAATCAAGGTCTCCTTCACGGAACTGGGGATCATCCTGGCCTTGGCCTTCATCGGTCTGCCCTTTGTCGTGCGGACCATTCAACCGATCCTCGAGGAATTGGAACCGGAAATCGAGGAGGCGGCGGCCAGTCTCGGTGCCAGCCGCTGGCAAACGATCCAGCGTGTGATTCTTCCCGAAATCTGGCCGGCGATTCTCGCGGGCTTTACCATGGCCTTTGCCCGGGGCCTGGGGGAATTCGGTTCGGTGGTCTTCATCGCGGGGAACATGCCCTACAAGACGGAGATCACCCCGCTGCTGATCATCATCAAGCTTGAGGAATACAACTACACCGGGGCCACGGCCATCGGCTGTGTGATGATGTTTGTCTCCTTTAGCCTCCTGCTCCTGATCAATCTGCTCCAACGCTTCATGGCCCGGAGGCTCAACCACTGATCCGCCCCTGCCTATGCCCTTCGAAATCACCAACACCCGCAAACTTTCGCAAAAGGAACCCGGCTGGGTCGTCCTTTCCCTGTTGGGCATTGTGCTCATCTACCTTTCCCTGTTTTTGTTCGTCCCACTGATTGCCGTCTTTTATGAGGCTTTCTCAAAGGGGGCTGCGGTCTATGCGCTGGCCATCACAAATCCCATGACCTTTCACGCCATCTGGCTGACTCTCCTTGTGGCCCTGGTGAGTGTCACCCTGACCACAATTTTCGGGATCTCTGCCGCATGGACGGTCACCAAATTCGATTTCCCGGGCAAGAGTCTGCTGATCACACTCATCGACCTTCCCTTCGCCATTTCCCCGGTCATCTGCGGTCTGATGTATGTCCTGCTCTACAGCACCAACCACGGTTGGTTCGCTCCGATCCTCAATTATTTCGATATCAAAGTCATCTTTGCCACCCCGGGGATCATTCTCGCAACGGCTCTGGTGGTATTCCCGTTTGTCGCCCGGGAGCTGATCCCCCTGATGCAGGCGCAGGGTCGGGAGGAGGAAATCTCCGCTGTCGTCCTGGGGGCCAATGGCTGGCAGATTTTCTGGCGGGTCACCCTGCCCAACATCAAATGGGGTCTGCTGTATGGTCTGATCCTGTGCAATGCCCGCGCCATGGGCGAATTCGGCGCGGTCTCGGTCGTGTCGGGTCACATCCGCGGGAAAACCAACACCATGCCGCTCCACATTGAAATTCTCTACAACGAATACCAGTTCGCAGCGGCCTTTGCCGTTTCCTCCCTCCTGACACTGCTCGCCCTGGTGACCCTGATCCTCAAAAGTCTGATCGAATCCAAACTCCACAACTCCAAGGAATCCGAGGTTCGGTCCTGAGTCTCCCATTGATTTTGATTACCAAGGCATCCCATCATGACAGACAGACTCCACATTGAAGTCCGGAACATCACCAAACAATTTGGCGCCTTCACCGCGCTCAACGATGTCAATCTTCAGGTCAAAGGAGGCGAACTCATGGCGTTGCTCGGACCCTCCGGTTCGGGCAAAACCACACTGTTGCGCATTCTGGCGGGCCTTGAAACACCGGACCAGGGTCTTGTCCTGTATGACGACAAGGACGTGACCGGCTCCAAACCCAAGGACCGTCGGGTGGGTCTTGTCTTCCAACACTACGCCCTGTTCAAACACATGAGTGTTTTTGAAAATGTCGCCTTCGGACTACGTGTACGACCCAAACAATTCCGTCCCTCCGAATCGGAAATCCGTGAAAAGGTCATGACGTTGCTGGGTTTGGTCCAGCTTTCGGGAATGGAACACCGCTTCCCCACTCAGCTCTCCGGGGGACAGCGCCAACGGGTCGCCCTGGCCCGCACCCTGGCCGTCGAGCCCCGGCTCCTCCTCCTGGATGAACCCTTCGGGGCACTGGATGCCAGGGTCCGCAAGGACCTGCGCCGATGGCTGCGCAAATTCCATGATGAAATGAAAATCACCACCATCTTCGTCACCCACGACCAGGAGGAGGCCCTCGAAATCGCCGATACGGTCGTGGTCATGAATCACGCCAGAATCGAGCAGACGGGAAAACCCGAGGCGGTTTACAACCATCCGGCCAATCCTTTCGTCTACCAGTTTCTGGGGAATGTGAATCTTTTCCACGGCCGCATCGACCAGGGTCAGGTCCGCATCGGCGCGGATGTCTTCCAGATCGCCCACGTGGAGGAGGGCCAACAGGAATCGGAGGCCATTGCCTACGTCCGTCCCCATGACATCGAAATCCACACGGTCAAACCCTCCGGACGGGCCTCCCTGCCGGCCACGGTCACGGGAATCAACGGTGCCGGTGCGGTGGCCCGCATTTTCCTCTACCGCCAGGACAACAACTCCTCCGTCGAAGTGGAGCTGAATCACCAGCGTTACCTGCACCTGGATCTCAAGCTCGGTCAGGAGGTCTTCCTCTCCTTCCACAAGGCCAAGGTCTTCTCCGAGGATTATTCGATCTAGGGCATTTTCAATAAAGGCGTAGCCCGGCGATCCTCTTGCTTCACCCAAAATTCACAACTTGCAGGGTGATTTTTTTTGAAAATCTGATAGCGTCGTGTCCGTGAAAAAGTCTTGGTTCTTGAGTTTCCTTTGTCTTGCCTCCGTCATTACGGCTTCTGGGCTCAAGGCCCAGAATCCCAACATGACCCCCGAAAAAATGGCCGAGTTCCAGCGGCTCCTTGAGGAACAGCAAAAAAAGGGCAAACTGGCCCCCGGAGTCATGATCCCGGGGCAGACCATCAAGGAAACCCCCTCCGACAAGTATGAGGGCAAGGACAGGGAGGAACTGATCACCCTCACCAAAACGACCTGGGAAAAGAAATATCCGAAGGACAACATCCTCGCCATCCGCATCGGCATGAAGGATTGGGAACGCAAAACCGAAAAACGCTGGAGGGAGGCCACCAGCTCCTGGTACATGGTCGATTACTCCCAAATCCAGGCCATGGTCATCGTCAAACAGGACGAACAAACGGCCATGATCTATCCCTTCAACATTTCCAAGGACCATACGGACAAGGATAAAATCAGCACCGATACCACCGGCCGCGAAAACCCCATGATGCCTCGCAAAATCGCCCTCAGCGATCTGAAGCTCTGATCCCCCGG
>JANRIZ010000166.1:0-8744 GCA_033764445.1 Verrucomicrobiia bacterium
GAAACATGAACATTTCCGGAAAACGCTCGGCATTTCGTCTGACGGCCTGGTTGAGAGCCTTGGTGGTGACGGAATAAAGTGCTGCAAGATCGGAATCAAGGATGACCCGCTGGCCGCGGAGAGAATGGATCAGCAAGTCAAGGGGAGAAGGGGATGGAGAGTGCATGGCTGATCCATAGGACGCTGCGAAATCCTGAAAGGTTACAACCTTTTTTCAAAATGAACGGTTCCCCGGTTTACACCGTCCGTGAAAACCGGCTGAAGGCCCCCGGCCTGAGGTAGGCGTCGAAGGCCATGACGATGTTGCGTGCCAGCAGGCGGCCCAGCGGGGTGATGCGGAGTTCGCGGTCGTCCCACGCGACCAAACCATCGGCCCGCATCTCCCGGAGACGTTCGAGCGCCTCCGCAAAATGTTCCGTGAACCGGAGGCCGGACGCTTTTTCGATGGCCGCAAAGTCCAGGGAGAAGTGGCAGAGCAGGTGCATGATCACCCCGCGGCGCAGCAGGTCCTCGTCGGAAAGGATGAGGCCCCGGTGTGTGGCCAGACCGTTTTGACCGATCGCCTCACCGTAGGAATGAATGTCCTTGAGATTCTGCGAGTAGGTCCTTCCGATCTGGCTGATGGCCGAAACGCCGAAGGCGTAGAGATCGCAGCCCGCATGGGTGGTGTATCCCTGAAAATTCCGGTAAAGCCTGCCCTCGTCCTGGGCCCGGGCCATGGAGTCGTCCGGACGCGCAAAATGGTCCATGCCGATGAAGCGGTAGCCCGCGTCCGTGAAGGTTGTGATGGCGCGGCGCAAAATGCGGAGTTTTTCCGGGGGCGTGGGCAGGGTGTCGGGTCTGATGGCCTTCTGGTGTCTGATCATTTCCGGCAGGTACGCAAAATTGAACAGGGCGATGCGGTCGGGGTTGAGGCTGAGAATCTGGTCGAGGGTGCGTGCAAAACCCGGTTCGGACTGGTGCGGCAGGCCGTAGATCAGGTCCACCGAGATGCTTTTGAATCCTCGGGCGCGGCCTTCCTCGACGACACGGCGGGTCATGTCAAAGGACTGGAGGCGGTTGACGGCCTCCTGGACCTGCGGGTCAAAATCCTGCACGCCCATCGACAGGCGGTTGAAGCCCGCGTCGGCCAGGGCGTCCATGTGGGCGGTGGAGGTTTCGCGGGGATCGACCTCGAGTCCGATCTCGGCCCCGGGGGCGAATTCAAAACGGCGGCGGATTTCCGCCGCCAGGAAGGACAGTTGTTCCGGTGAAAAAAAAGTCGGGGTGCCGCCGCCCCAGTGGAGTTGGACCACCCTGCGTCCGGGGGCCAGTTGCGGGGCGAGGGCGTCCATTTCACGGAGAAGCAGGTCCGTGTAGGGCGCCGGACGCTGGCGGTCGCGGGTCCAGGTGACGTTGCAGCCGCAGAAAAGACAGACCGATTCGCAGAAGGGCAGATGGAAGTAGAGCGAGAGCGGGGGAGGGCCAGTCAGGGCGTTGGTGCGCGCGATTTCCGCCCGGAGATTTTCACGGGTGAACCCCTCGTGGAACTGCGGGGCCGTCGGATAACTCGTGTAACGCGGGCCCGCCTGATCGTATTTGGCGATCAGGTCCGGGTCGACAATGGGAATGACAGCGGCGGACATGGGGTGGGTCAGACGGGGCGAGGGTTGCGCACAGTGTCGATGAAAGCCCGGGCGTGTTCAACGGGAATATCCGGGAGGATGCCGTGACCCAGGTTGGCGATGTGGCCGGGTGCCGGGTGGGCGGAGAGCATGGCCCGGGTGATGTGGGCAATCTGCGCCGGGGGGGCGTAGAGGGCCGTCGGATCGAGGTTGCCCTGCAGGGCGACCCCCGGGCCGATGATCCGTCGCACCTCGTTGAGGGGCAGGCGCCAATCCACCGACAGGACCGTGGCACCGCTGGCCTTCATGCTCCCAAGGTGTTGGGGCGAGCCGTTGACATAAAGGATAACCGGGGCATGGTCGCGGAGGCGGGACACAATTTTTTGGAGGCCCGGCAGGATCCGCCGCGCGTACTCCTCGCTACCGAGAATCCCGCCCCAGGATTCAAAAATCTGGACCGCCGCCGCGCCCGCCGCAATTTGCGCCAGGAGATGTTCGGTGACCGCGTCCGCCAGCAGGTCCAGCAACCGGGAGAAAATCCCCGGACGGGCGTGCATGAACTGGCGGGTCCGATGAAAGTCTCGCGAGGTTTTCCCCTCGATGGCATAGGCCGCCAGCGTGAAGGGCGCCCCCGCAAAACCGATGACCGGGATGCCGCGCGGGGACAGGGCGGCGGAGACCTGGCGGATGGATTGGTACACGTAGGGGAGGGATTCGGGGATCCCGGAGGTTTTCAGAGAGGTGAGGTCTTCCTCATGTTGGACCGGGTTTGTGATGCGCGGGCCGGTTTTTTCCTCGAAGAGGACCGTTTGACCGATGGCCTCGAGCACGACGAGGATGTCCGAGAAAATGACCGCGGCATCCACACCGAGAAGGTCCACCGGCTGGAGGGTGACCTCCATGGCCAGGTCCGGTGTGCGGCAGAGGGTCAGAAAATCCGCGCGCGCGCGCACGGCGCGGTATTCGGGGAGGTAACGACCCGCCTGGCGCATCATCCATACCGGCGGACGCGGGACGGGTTCGGACCGGCAGGCTTTCAGAAAAAGGCAGTCAGTGGGGGGGGAGGGCATGCGGTCCCATAGATAGCAGGAGCCGGGGACGGCGGCAAGGGGGCGGGGGGACTATTTGGCCGGGGCGGGGGGGGTTGGAAAAAATACCAGGGGAGCATCCCTGACGGTGATATTCGAAAGAAACAGTGGTACATCCGTTTTTGTCGTGGGCCCTTGGTACTCCAGGACGTTGATTCCGGGGGAGAGCTTGAGCAGCAACTCCGATTCCCGGGGTTCCGGAGTGGAAGCGAGAGAAAGGGAAGAACCCTTGGTGAATGAGAAAAAATACATGCCGGCGGCGGGTGAATCCTGAAACCAGCGCAATGAAACGATTCGATCCGTAGAAAGCGGATTCAAGAGGATGAGGTGGGCCGGTTTTTCCAGTTGGTAACGTTTGAGATTCTTGATGTCAGAAATTTTAAAACCGTTCCGAACACTCATGATAACGGGTTGAAGCTGTTTGAGTTTTAATTCATCCAGATTTCCACCGGGAATCGACGACAAAAGACGGGCCTTGGCTGTGGAGAGGTTGAAATAGACCCTTCGGCCATCGGGGCTTTCCAAGGGTTTTTGATTGAGAATCTGTGAGTAGGCAGAAATCAGCGAGCGGGCCTGGTCCGGATACGCCCTGCGGTCAATGGAAAGGATGTCAAAACCTGCGACAATGATCCTGGGAAGAAGCAGGAGCGGAGGTTCCGCGGAGACGGATTGATTCCAGTCCCCATGTCGGCCTTTCATGGCTCCGAAACTCCATTTCAGGCCAAGGGAATGCAGATAGAGGAGTCCCTGTTCGTATGCATCGATCGTGCCGATTTCAGGGCTTTCTGGAAATTCCAAAGTGGGCAGCTGGAAAACAGAGGATCGGGGATTGCCGGATGATTCGATGAGTTTCACCTCAGACTGATGGGTTTGCATTTGATTCAGTATTTTTGACTGGTCGGCATAGGGTGTGGCGGGAGACTGATCCCATAACCCCACAAAGACAATCAAAACACAGGCCAAAATGCCGGTCCATCTTCGGTGGGGAGACTGCGTCCAAAGAGGCAGGCATCGCTGAAACAGGCGGCCCCATGCAAGCAACGCCATAAAATTGATGAAAATACTGATCCGATTGGTGCTTCGGAACTCCGGCATGACGAAATACGCGAAAAGAATTCCAAAGCCTGAGACCGTGAACATGAGGACGCAGGCCAGGCATAATCTGGAAAGGGCATGAAGGAGAGGGTCGGCATCCAATCTTGCAAGGAACAGAGAACCCATCAGGATTCCAAAACCGAATACTCCGAAGAAACCCAAGTAGGTGTAGGAGTTCTCGTAGATCGTATTGAGTATCGTTTTGTGGTAAAAACGCTCGCCCAGCCTGGCGAGAGGTTTGCAGCGATGGGTTTGAGGGGGAACCAACAGAGAGCATATCTTCAGTGCCAAGAGATCCGTCTGGACAATTTTTCTCTTGGCCGCCCTCTCATTGGGCCCGTGTTCCATTCTGTAAAGATAAGTCGGAAGATAGTTGACACACACACGCCATAATCAAAAGGACCAGGAAGACCCCCTGGAGGGCTGGTCGGAAGGATTTGTTTTCAAACGACGAGACAAACGCGGCAACGCACAGGATGAAACAGGAGAAGAATGCATAGTAGATGCCAGACATGCCCGCAACCAGACAAATCAGAAAATGATTCATTTTGAGGGAATTGGTCCAATGGGAGGCGACTCCTCGGGGAGAGTTCCAGATTTCCACTGCCAGGAGGATGGCCAAGGGCACGGCATAGTAGGCAGAAAGAAACAAATGACTGACTGATCTGAAAAAATGATAGGGTGCGAATGAGAAAAGGAGAGCAATTATGATCGAGAGGGGCGGTGCAAAACCCAATCTGAGGCACGCATATAGGGCGCTCCAGGCGATCAGAAAAAAAGTCATGAAATAGAACAGATTGAGAATCAGGAAAGGATCTGTGGTGAAAAGGGTCAAACTGCGGATCAGAAGAATATTGAGCAGATTGGAGTCGGGATAATCGTAAAAATGAAGTCCGAAGGGAAAGCCGAGATGACTGTTCACATCGCCTGTGCCTTCCTCAATGACGGTTTTGATGATGATCAGGACTGGAATGGAGTCACCCGAGTAATCAATCGGGACACGAAAATTGAATGTTGAAAACTGAAAAATCCAAAGGAGCCCCACAAAAGTCAGAATGGTGACAATAAAAAAAGGATTGTGGATAAAATCCAGGAATCGGGATTTGAAAGTGTGCCTGGGTGGGATCATATCGGATGTTCGAGCCGTCTTACGGATTCAAACCGAAATTTGCAATGGGGAGGGGAAGGCGTTACGGGCGGAGTGGATATGACATACGCTTCCATAGATAGCAGGAGCCGGGGACGGCGGCAAGGGGGCGGGGGGACTATTTGGCCGGGGCGGGCGTCGGGGACTGTGGGGCGGGAGCAGCCGGGAGGGAGACGACGAAGACCGACTCGCGGGCATCCTGGATTTCCCGGAAGACCTTTTTGATTTTTGGAGCCTCCGAGGCGGGGAGGGTGGCATCCAGAAGGCGGGTTTGCTCTGTGACGGAAATCGTTTGATCCTTCTGGGTAATGGTCCGTGAGGCGATCAGAAACTCGTTCTGGAGTTTGAGATCGGCGGGCCTGGATTTGAGAGAGGCCCCCGCCGGCAGAACCACCTCGAATTCCGAGAGATCAAAATCCGTCGGGTAAAAGCGGAACGGATAAAGACGCGGGGCATCCAGGGACTCCGTCCAATCCTCACCGTTGGGGTTGTCCTGACCCAGCTTGAAGATCAGTCCGTCCTGGGACTTCATGGCAAAACGGGGCATGGTGAGCGTGAGACGGTATTCGTAGGTGTCCCCCTTGTCCGAGGGGTCCGTCATGAAAAAATCCAGAAGTTTCTGTCCGGTGAGCTTGTATTTTTCCTCCATGGCCGCGCGGAGCATTTTGGTATTGGTGCGGCCCATGGACATTTTCATGGCCTGGGCGGCCGCGCCCTTCAGGAGGATGTGGTTAGTGACGGTGGCGCTGCCGTTGGGGTTGAGGGTGATGGAGGTTTTGTTTTTGTTGTCATTGGCCAGGGGTTCGTAGGCGGGGAGCGTGATCGGAGTCCCCGAGGTCCCGGGCCCGATGCGGAGGGCCTGGGCCTTGGCGATCTGGGGAGGGAACCAGCCGATGGGGTTGGTACCGGCGGTGGCATCGACATAGGTTTTTTTGCCGTTGAGATCGGCTTCCAGAATGCAGTGGTCAAAGAGCTGGACGTTGGCCGTGGAGGTGTCGAATTTCCGGCCCGTCCCCGTGCCCACCAGCACCAGGGAGGAGGGAATGCCCGCCTCCCGGAACAGGGCGTGGAGAAGGAGGGACATGTCCTTGCAGTCACCGTAACGGTTTTTGAGGGTATCGGCGACCGACTGCGGCTGGTGGGAGGCCATGCCGAATTGGACACTGACATACCGGATGTCCGAGGTGACCCAGTCCGTGAGCGCCTGGGCCAGTTTGGCGGGGTCCGTATGGGTCGTCTTTAATTCCGCGACCCGTTTGACCGCGTCCGGGGGGAGGACATCCCTGTTTTTGTACAGACCCTGGAACCACTGGGAAAGCGGGTCCCAGCCCACGTCCGTCGTGAGGATGTAACCGCCCCAGGTTTCGTAGGGCATGGGCTGGTAAAACTGGAGTTCGGGCACCTCCGTATTTTGGGTGAGCAGGCGGGCGGTGATGCGGCCATCCGGACCCTTGGTTTCCGTGAAGGCGGCCTTTTCGCGGACCGGATTTTTGATGAGTTTGATTTTTTCCGGATAGATGACCGTCAGATCGCTCTGCAGCGCGTAAAGATCGCCATGGGTTCTCCAGAGGTTGTGGCAGTGACCCGGGATGACCGGTTTTTCCTCCGTGGTATAGGCCACGTCCACGATGTCCCCCTCGCGCAGGGCGGGCAGGTCCAGAAACACCTTCCGTGCGTCCCAGTAGACATTCTGGTTGCTGTACAGGTGTTCATCCTTGGCCAGGGAGATATCCACATTGCGGCCCTGGCCCTTGGAATCCAGAAGGCGGACATGTTTGAGTTTCAGATTTGCGCGGGAGGAGTTGTAGGGAAAAAACACGCGAGGGAACGGGGGTTTTTCCGGGTCGATGACCAGATAGACCAGCCGGTATTCGGCCTTGATCTCGGCCTTTTCATTGATGTCGATGACCCCGTGGTCGAGGAGGCAAATGGAGCCGAGATGGGAGGGAAGGGCGGAGGCTGGCGGCGCTTTTGACAGGAGCGGCAGGAGCGGGTCCCCCGCGGGAAGGGTCGCGGCGTCGTAACCGAGGGGATTTTTTTTGAAGCCGCGCAGGTGGGGGGCCAGGAATTTGACGAACTGGTCCTCATCCATGAACCCGTTGGAATCGGCCATGGACTCGCCGCGGTAATTGAGGATGATGATGGTCGGGTAGCCGTTGACCTTGTACTGCTCCGCAAATTTGCGGTTTTGATCCGAGGCCTCCGGGTTGACGCGGACGAGGATGCAGTCCTTGAGGAGTTTCTGGACCGGTTCCGCCGCGAAGGTTTCCCGGTCCATTTTTTTGGACCATCCGCACCAGTCCGTCGTGAAATCGGCAATGACCGGTTTTTTTTCCTTTTCGGCGAGTTTCAGGGATTCCTCCAGACTGGAGGCCCAGGTGAGGGGGATTTTCCCCTCACTGCCCGGCGCGGGAATCTGGGAATGCAGCGGGGGGTGGAGGGCGAAAAAACAGGCGGCGGTGAAGAGGGCGGCGAACAAACGGCACGGGACCATGGTCCGATCATTCAAGGGGTCGACATGTCTGAAATCAATGAAAATTGCCGTGCAAACGTGTGAACTTTTCCGGCTAGCCCGGGGCGGAAACCGGGGCGGAGGAGCGGGTTGAGAGCCTGTGCAGAAGAAAGCGCACGGCCCAGATGAAAAGCAGCACGAGCACGAGCACAACCCCCAGGGCGAGCAGGGGAAGAAGAATGGACAGAAATGTCAGAAGAATGGAGGTGATCCATTCAAAGGTCGCAAAAACCGGATTGGCCAGGCCGCCGGTCAGTCCCGTTGAAAGCGCACGGACCTTGGTGGTCAGCAACTGGGTTGTCAGCGAGACCCCGCCCCCCGCGATGATGGCCAGGGACCATTTGAGCATGGGATCCGAGCCGGCCAGACTCGTGGCCGTGATCAGAATGCCGGCCAGGGTGGCGGCGGGAATGGCGATCGAATCGAGGATGTTGTCGACGACCGGGATGTAGTAGGCGGCGATTTCGGCGGCCGTCGCCACCGAGAAAAGGATCAGTGCCGGTGTGGTGCCCGCCCAGGCCAGGGCGGGGTCCAATCCCAGCCCCATGAACCGCGAGGCCAGGCCCAGACAGAGGAAGGGGAGAAAGACACGGAACCCGCAGGCCGCCGCCAGGCCCAGGCCCATGCAGCCGCTGAGGAACAGATGAAAATCCTCCGACATGGGGACATGCTAACACATCCTGCCGGGAAACGCCAAGGCGGAAACCACGAGGGGGGATTTCACCGAGGACCTGTCCCGGATGGTTCGGGATGGTGCCGCTCAACGCCCAACGGATATTGGAGCTGCGGGAGGGGGTCAAAACAGCCAGAGCAGGACACCGGCCATGGCGATTGAGGCACCCGCCCAGCGAAGCATGTTGCCTTTCAGAAAGGCACCCGTCATCAGGCCCAAGCCCATCCCCATGAGATGCAGGGTGGCCGTGGCTGCAATGAAGCCGAGGGTATAGGCGGCTCCGCTCGCATTGGGGGGGATTTCCAGGCCGTGGGCGAATCCGTGAAACAGGGCAAAAAGCGCGACCAGACCCAGACAGATTGGCAGGGGAAACCGGGCGGACCGTGCAATCAAAAGACCCAGAAACAGAATCGACAGCATGATGCCCGTTTCCAGATACGGGAGAGTGATGCCGGCCATTCCCAGACATCCGCCCAGAAGCATCACGGAAACAAAGGTCAGCGGGACGGACCAAAATGCGCGTTGGCCCAATTGTGCCGCCCAGAGACCCACGGCGACCATGGCCAGGAGATGATCCAGTCCCGAAAAGGGATGACTCCAGCCGGACACCAGACCGGATTCGATT
>JANRIZ010000170.1:0-4258 GCA_033764445.1 Verrucomicrobiia bacterium
ATGCAGTCGACTCCCAGGCTCATATCCGTCGGTTTCAAAATCAGCGGACCCAGCACATCGTTGGAGAGGATCATCACCTCGTACAGATTCGCCTCCTCACTCCCCGTTGCGGGGGTCAGCACGGGCACGGCCAGTTTTTTCCAAAAGTCCCACTCCCGCTCCAGCTCCGGACGGTAGGCCTGGATGGCAACACGGGTGCTGGCCGTGATCACGGTGCTGGCACTGTTGCGGAGCTGAAAATAATTGTCGAGGATCATCCGGTTGCCCTGCAATCCCAAACTCATCTGCATGGGCCCCGTAAAATGGGTCGGCCCCGGTTCGGGCATGTGTTCGGGAACCTGCACCCCGCGGCTTTTGAGAACCGGCAACACCGCAGCACGGCTCCTTTCCAATTCCGACAGACAGCGCCCCAGAATCCGCTCCCGGTCAAGGGCCAGAGTCATGAGGGCATTTTTTTGGGTCGGCAACGGGGTCACCGACCGGACCGGGCCGGATTTTGATTCCTGATCGAGGGTTTCAATCCGCTGACGGAAATATTGTGCGGAGTCCCGGTCTCCCGCCGCGATGAGAAAGGACGCGGTGCGGCCCTCAAAAAAATCAGCGTGAAAGGTGGCCGTGGAAGGCAGGTCCCGGACCAGATCGCCGGGTTTCCAGCCTTTGGGCAGACGGATCACCCAGGCGGAATGGGCCGCCCCGGGCGTGTGGTCGGTCAGCAGCAGGGTCTGCAAGGGGGCCTCCGCCTTTTTCCCGGTCTGCATTTTTTTGAGCCAACTTTCACCCTCTGCGGAAAGGACCAGCCCCCGCAGCATCGGCGTCTGAAAGAGTTCCCCGTACGAAAGCCGGAAAACCATTGAAAAAACAGTGTCTTTCCCGACCAGCGGATCCGGCTCGACCGGGGCGGCAATCGACCTGATGGCTCGGGCCGTGGTTTCGGAAACCGTCAGAACAAACCGGTCCTGACCCCGACCGTTGAAGCCCTGGGTGGTCCAGGTCCACGAACAGGCTTTCAATCCGCCCAGACGATTTTTGAAAAGCCGGGCCAGTGCCGGGGCTTCCCCCTCGGCGACCAGCGTCACCATTCCCTCAAGCCGGGTAAAGTAGAGGATGTTCGCCCCGGCCTTCTGTCCGACCAGATTTTCCTTCCACTCCGGCAATTGAGCCAGTGACTTCATTTTTCGGGCGGCAGGGCGGTTCTGGAGCCGGGCCATGGCAAAGCCCATCGCGTCAGGATCGGTGGCCATCAGAAGCCATCCGTGTCCTCCCGCATAAACCAGCGGACCCATTTGCGGAATCTGCGTCCGGATGACCACCATCCCATCAGACCGGGAGGTCTCCCAAGTGAGTCCGGGCATTTTTTTTGATGTGATCTCCTGGAGTTCTTTGAGCACCTCCTCCGGACGGGCCACCTCACCACCGGTCAGGAAACACAGTCCCCCCCGGGGCTGCGGCGTGAGGGCCATGAACATGCGGTTGGGATTGAACCCGTACAGGGCGGCCATGCAATCGCTGGCAAGCGGGGGCATTGAAAAACCGGGGGAGGTTTTGACGATGGGATTCCGGGCCAGGGCCTCCGCGGCGGTTTTGACCGCCGGAATGCCATCCATCTTGTAATGGTCGATCAAAAAATCCCGGTTGAATGCCGGGACGGAGGAACATTCAAAATGAAAGACCGTCGTCTCCGGGACCATGGACGCGCCCACCCACCCGGATGACGGGGTCGTTTTGGCCGTCCCCGCCGCCCACACGTTCCCGTCCCGGAAAACACAGATCACAAACAGCAGGAAAAGAAACACCGGGAGATCATTCCGTCGGATGGATGTCATGGCAGCACCCTACCAGCGTCCGCAGCGAGTTCAAGGGGGATCACACCCCGAAATTTCCTGAATATGATCTTGCCCCCCGGCCCGGCATGGGGACAATCCTGCCCATGACCACCGACACCCCTCTCGATGCCCTTGTCATTGGAGCCGGACCCACCGGGTTGGCCGCGGCGACGGATCTGATCCGCCACGGCATGCGCATCCGCATTCTCGACAAGGCCGCCGCCCCCAGTCCCCTCTCCAAGGCGGTGGTATTGATGCCCCGGAGCCTGGAGGAATTCAAAATCCGGGGATTGGACCAAAAGGCCCTGGCTTTGGGCGAAAAAATCCATTCCTTCAGCGCCTTCAACCACCGCGAAATCATCTTCCGGGTCGAATACAACCGGGCCAGTTCCCGGTACAATTACCTGGTCAACATCCCGCAGTCGGATACTGAAAAGGTTCTGCGCGAGGAACTCACCCGACTGGGCGGGACCATCGAGTGGAACACCGAAATGCAGTCCTTCACCGACCACGGCGACCATGTGTCTGTGGTGATCAAAAATCCTGATGGAAAGTCTGAAACGATCCAGACCGCCTACCTTTGCGGATGTGGCGGTGCCCACAGCGCCACCCGTCACGGACTGAATTTTGAGTTTGTCGGGGCCGAATATCAGGACGCCTGGAAACTGGCGGATGTCTCGATCGACTGGAGGTTTCCCCACGGCCACTCCTACGCCTTCTTTTCGGATTCGGGTCTGCTCGCCGTTTTTCCGATGCCCAAGGGAAACTACCGCATTTACACGATCCAGCCCAAAACAAAGATACTGGGTCGGGACCTCACACTCGAAGACGTCGCTACCACCGTCGAATCCATCGTCCCAGGCCTGTGCAAAATCAGCAATCCGACCTGGATGACCGAGTTTCACTGTCACCACCGGCACGTCAACTCCTACAGCCGCGGACGTGTCTTCATTGGAGGCGATGCGGCCCACATCCACAGTCCGGAATCGGGACTGGGCATGAATACCGGCATCCAGGACTCGTACAACCTCGCGTGGAAACTGGCCTATGTCCGCAAGGGAATTGTCCCACCGGTGGTTCTGGATACCTACTCATCCGAGCGCGCCCAGGTCGGGAGGGAGGTTGTGGAATTGTCCGACTTCTCCCACAAGGTTTCTGCGCAATTCAACATTCTGGCCACGATGTTCCGGGATTCCCTGTGGCGCTTTTTCAGCCACTACTACAAAAACAACTGGAAGGAATTTGAAAAGGGTCTGCAACTGACGGTCCATTATCATCCGAATCTCGTGGTCGAAAATCACGGTGCCACGGAATCCCTCAAAGACGACGCCTTTGAAGGCACCGCCGGAACACGCTGCATTGACCGGAACCTGCTGCCCACGACCCCGGATGCCTCTCCCACCTCCCTTTACCATCTGCTGGACCCGGTCAAATTCCATTTGCTGATTCTCACGGGGGCCAACCCGACCACGGAAACCCATGCCTCCATCAAAAATCTGATCTCCCTGGTCGAACCGATCCGCGAACATCTGCGGGTGATACTGGTCATTGCGGGTCAGGACTCGGCGGCATTCAGTTCCTGCACGGCGGATCTCTTTCTCGACCCGGCCATGGAGTTTCATTTCACCTACGGAGCCCAAAAGGGCGGCCTGTTCCTGATCCGTCCCGACGCCTACATCGGCTTGAGCACGCGACCGATCCGCGTACCGGAGGCGGAAAAATTCCTCCGCAAATTGTTCGTCAAATTGGCCTGAAAGGGTTGCCAAAAAAATCGTTGTGCGTTGAGCGAGTGGAATCCACCTTAGTCATTAGAAATTCTTAATTAGGCATTTTTCCTCCCCCATCCGTGGTATCCGTGGTATCCGCGGTTAAAAGTCTCCCCGTTCTGCGGCTCTCTGCGTCATCCCCAACCATCCGGGACAAGTCTGCGGTAAACTCCCCCTTCGTGGTTTCATTCCATCATTCACCTGCGGGCATCACGTCTGGCTCCCACCCCGTTTGCCCTGCGCCTCGTAAAGGGATTTGTACAGTCCGTCCCTCGCCAGTAACTCGGGTCCGTTCCCGCTCTGGACAATTTTTCCGTGTTCAAGCACATGGATCGTATCCACATTGTGGATGGTCAGGATCCGATGGGTGATGATCAACGTGGTGCGCCCCTGCATCAGCCGCTCGATGGACTCCATGATTTCGGATTCCGTCTGCGGATCCAGCGCGCTGGTGGGTTCGTCGAGCAGCAAAATGGGCGAGTTTTTCAAAAAGGCGCGGGCGATGCCGATCCGCTGACGCTGACCGACACTCAGGCGGATGCCCCGTTCCCCGACGGGTGTGTTGTATCCCTGTGGCTGACCCTGAATGAATTCATGGGCCTGGGCCGCCTTTGCCGCCTCGACGATCTCCGCCTCGGAGGCATTGAGTTTTCCGTAGGCAATGTTTTC
>JANRIZ010000049.1:0-11703 GCA_033764445.1 Verrucomicrobiia bacterium
AAAGGAGAGTTGAGCCGGGAGGAACTGTTACGGTGCCGGGTGCGGTACTTTGCGGATGGGGCGGTCCTCGGCAGCCGGGAGTTTGTCGAAAAGGTGTATCAGAAACACAAACACGTCTTTGGAATCAAAAGAAAGGACGGCGCTCGGCCCATGCAGGGAGCCGCCCAGTGGGGCGGACTGATGACCCTCCGCAACCTCAAACAGCAGGCCATCAGTCCGGCCCAGAGCGGAGTGACCGGAGGCGGTTGAACCTGGCAGGGATGTTCAGAAAATACCATTTTCCTGGGGCATTGGCCCCAGGCTATTTCATCCGGCGGCCCGCTGGGCCTCGCAGAGCGGAGGCGGGGACGCCTCCTGAAGCACGCGAGGGCGCGTGCGCTCCCCGGGCGGTTCTGAAACAGCACCCTACGTGTGTTTTGTGCCTTGAAGTTTACCCCGGATTGATCGGGGCGGCCAAAACCGCGTTTAACAGCGCCATCCCGAACCATCCGGGACAAGTCCGCGGTCTCAACGGCCCTTCTGTGGCTGAAAAAACTCAAAATCCGTGTTCCATCCGTGTTTGATCTGTGGCTAGACTTTTCCCCCAATGTATCCCCTGTTCGACCGGATCAAATCCCTCTGCCAGGGCCGTCATTGGCCGTTGCGCCTTGTGATGTGGCTGTGGTTCCTCTATCTGGCTGTGCAATGTGCGCGGGACCCGGAATACACGGGGCTTCTGGGCGGCATCAATCTGGGCATCCACGAGTTCGGTCATCTCATCACCATGCCCTTCGGTCAGACCATCTGTGTTGCGGGCGGATCAGCGGTGCAGTGTCTGGTCCCCCTCATCTCGATCGGGATGTTTCTCAAACAGGAGGACCTTTTCGCCCTCTCGTTTTCTTTCGTCTGGCTGGCCACCAATCTTTTCGGTGTCGCCCGCTACATGGCCGACGCCAGCGCCATGGAGCTTCCGCTGGTCACCCCGTTCAGCGGTGAGGGTGGCGAAGTGATCCATGATTGGAACTTCCTTCTCAATCAAATGGGCCTGCTCGACTATGATACCCGCATCGCCGGGGTGGTCCAATTCGCCGGCTGGTGCAGTTTTGCCCTGGGCATTGCCTGGGGTGCCTTCATTCTGTTTCTGATGATTTCCCTCCCGAAGGAAGACCAATCCCCCGCATGAACCAACTCCCGGCCAAAATCCTCTGCTGGCGCAAAATCTCCGGCACACGCACCCTTGACGCGCTGACGGCCCAGCTCGCCCACATCGATCCGCAGCGCCTGATCCTCAGCCAGAATCCCCCGAGCCGCGTCATCCGTGTGGAGGTCTATCCGGAGTCCCGGTCCGCCGGTCTGGCACTGGTCCGCAAATTCGGCGGGAAACTCCTTGAGCTGACCCCCCGGACCTGGTGGGCGCCGCAGGAACCCCGTGCTGAACCCCTCCGGATCGGCACCAAAATCATCGTCGTCGTCTCGGAGGAACAGCGACGGGTCTGGCACCAAAAATTTCCCTCCCGCCCTATTCTGAACATCCCCGCCAGCCTCGCCTTCGGAACGGGGGAACATGCCACCACGGCCATGATGCTCCGGCTTCTGGGCCAGGTTCCCGACTGGGAACAAAAACGGTTTCTGGATATCGGCACCGGCACGGGGATTCTCGCCCTGGCCGCCCGGGCCCTCGGATGCAGGGACATTGAGGCCTTTGACAATGATCCCCGGGCGATCCGGGTGGCCCGGGAAAATGACCGGCTCAATCCGGGCCCCCGCCGCACCCGGATTCCCTGGCAACGCCTTTCCGTTGCCGATTTCAAACCCCGGAAAAAATTTGACGTGGTGGCCGCCAACCTTTTCAGCGACCTGCTCATCGCCCATCACAAACGGCTGATCCGGGCCCTCAAACCCGGCGGACAGCTCCTGCTGTCGGGGATTTTCCGCGATCACGTTCCGCTGGTGCTGCCCTGCTACAGACGGGCCGGGCTGACCCTGCTCACGCAGCGGATGCAGGGGAGATGGTGCGCCCTGCGCTGGAAAAAATCCTGACGTTTCGCATCACTTGTCCGGACCCGTTTGTTGTGCAACCTTTGCCCCGTGTCTGAGACCCGAAATTCCGTCTGGCTGCTCGACGATCAACTGTCCCCGCACGCCGCCTCCCTGGCCCACGCCCCGGCGATTTCACCGCCCCCCGTTGTCCTGATGATCGAGTCCCGTCAGGGGGGTGGCTTCATGAATTTTCACAAACACAGCCTTGTGCTGGGCTACGCCGCCCTGCGGCACCGGGCCGCGGAACTCACACAAGCCGGCTATCAGGTTGATTATTATCCGCTCAGCGCCCCGGAAAAAAACTTTCAGCAGGCTCTCACCGCCCATGTGCGCAGGAACCGGATTCAGATCCTCCGTGTGATGCAGCCCTCGGATTACGGAATGTCCCGGGCCCTCCCGCGTCTGGCCCGGAATGCCGGTGTGGCTCTGGAATGGATTCCCACAAACCAGTTTCTGACCTCCCGCGGGGAATTCCGCGACTGGGCGGGGGATCAGAAACATCTGTTGATGGAAACCCATTACCGGCGGATGCGCCGGAAACTGGGAGTCCTCGTTGATGCAAAAGGCAAACCCGAGGGCGGACGCTGGAATTTCGACGGGGAAAACCGTCTGGGCCGGCGGGAATACGACAGGCAAAATCAGGACCTCTTCAATCGCCTCCCCCCCAGGCCTGTCTTCGGGCCGGATGAGATCACCCGCGAGGTGATGCGTGAGGTGGACCGGTATTTTCCCGGTCACCCGGGAAACACTGGGGATTTCTGGCTGCCCGTGACCCGGGCGCAGGCCCTTGTCTGGTGTGACCACTTCATTTCACACCACCTGGCAGGGTTCGGGCCTTTCGAGGATCTGATGCTTCGCGACGATCCGTTCGTGCATCATTCCATTCTTTCACCCCTGCTGAATATCGGATTGCTCGAGCCGCTGGAACTGGCCGAAAAGGCCGTCGCGGCATATGAGGCGGGCCGGGTTCCGCTCAATTCGGTCGAGGGGTTTGTCCGGCAGATCATCGGCTGGCGCGAATTTGTCAACGGCATCTACTGGTTGAAAATGCCCGGTTACCGCGAAAACAACGCCCTCGGGGCCACGCGGCCTCTGCCCGGTTTTTTCCACACCGGACGCACGGAGATGAACTGCCTGCGCACGGTTCTCGGGCAGGTCCGCCGGTTCGGGTACGCCCACCACATCCAGCGGCTGATGGTCCTGGGGAACTTCATGCTGCTGGCGGGCATCGACCCGAAACAGGCCCACCGCTGGTTTGTTGAAATGTTCGTGGATGGGTACGACTGGGTCATGGCCGCCAATGTTTTTGGCATGGTCCTGCATGCCGACGGGGGACTGATGGCCACCAAACCCTACGCGGCCAGCGCGGCGTACATCGACCGGATGAGCGACTACTGCCAGGGCTGCCGCTTCAGCCCGAAAATCAAAACCGGCCCGGGGGCCTGTCCCTACAACCTTCTGTACTGGAATTTTTTTGCCCGGCACGCGGAGCGTTTTGCCAAAAACCCGCGCGTGTCGGTGATGATCTCCACCTGGCGCAAAAAACCCGCCGGGGAACAGGCGCAGATTCTTGAGGAGGCCCGGACGTTTCTGGATTCGCTCTCCTGAACATCCCGCGTGATCCGGTTTTCAGAAATCCGAGTCAATCGGCGCAAATCCGCGGATCCAAAACATCGACGGCTCCGCGTTTCCGCGTGGGAAATGCCGTTGGCACATTTTGCTAAAGTCCGCTCGGGACCTCCAGATTCACCACGCCCAACCCGAATTTTTTGCCGAGCATTTTGCCGAAGGCCCGGACGCCAAAGGTCTCCGTGGCATAATGCCCGCCATGGATCACATTGATGCCAAAATCATGCGCCAGCCCGAAACTGTGGTGCGATCCTTCCCCGGTGATGAACGTATCCACTCCCTCTGCCGCCGCGAGGGCCACTTCATTGCCCGCCCCTCCCGTGACGATTCCCACCTTGCGAACCCGGTTTCCACCGCCTGCCAGCAGCCTTGGGACATACCCTGTGGCCGCTTCTACGCAACCCAGGAGATGCCTCAAAGTCATGTCCGTCTGCGTCTGCACGCCGATGTATTGACCTTTCCCGAAAAAAAACGGTCGCCATTTGCGGAAGCCGAGGGCCTGTGCCAACAATACGTTGTTGCCCACCTTCGGATGCAGGTCGAGGGGAAGATGGGCGCTGTACACGGCCAGTCCATGGTCCAGACACAGCTTGATCTTCCGGTAATGGGCCCCGGTCAGCGGCGTGATCTCGCCCCAAAAAAGTCCGTGATGCACGAGGAGAAGGTCTGCTTCGCACTCGATGGCCCCCTGAATCGTCAATAAATTCGCATCCACCGCCGTGGCCAGGCGACGGATTTCCTGCGGACCTTCCACCTGCAGACCGTTTTTGGCCCCCGGCCAGTCCTGAATTTCCCGGATGTTGAGAAAGTCATCTGAAAATTGTACAAATTGTTTTAAGTTCGTTGCCATAGGGTCTTGGGACTGGGGAATTTAAGGTGGAAAAAGTCACTTTTCCAGCATCATTTTTCTTGGCAGTCCATATTTTTTACTGTTAGCTCTACTTTTCAATTTATGCGGAATTGCATAAAAACTCATCTCCACGCGATTTACGTCTTTTTAGCCGTTGTCAATGGCGTCCCGCTTTTTGCGCAAAATGCGCCGGCACCCGCGTCGGCTTCCCCCCAAACCCCGGACATTTCCTCTCTCCTGCCGTCCCCCCCGAAAACCGTGGCGGGGGCTCCGGTGGAAATCAATGCCGACGGGGAGGTCAGTTACGATGAGCTGACCGGTCTGGCCACCGCGGAAAGAAATGTGATTGTCAAATACCAGGGGGCGATTCTGATGGCCGACAAAGTGACCTACTCGAAGGTTTCCCGCACGGCCACCGCCCAGGGCAATGCGTACCTTTTCCGTGATGGCAAACAGTGGCAGGGGGAGATGATCATTTACAACTTCGGCACGCGGGATATTTCCACCACCTCCTTCAAGGCGTTTCTGGGGAACAATTCCGCCTCCACCAGTCCGGAGGGAATGGCCCCGGCCTACATGTCCGGCTCCTCGATGACCACCAGCAACGGGGTGTACAAGGTCGAGGACGCGGTCTTCACTCCGACGGATGCCAAGAACCCCGATACCCGGGTCCGCGCCAAGCACATGGAGCTGCATCCCGACAACCGGCTGGTGATGCGGGATGTGACCATCTACACGGGGGACACGCCGATCATGTATCTGCCCTACCTGAGCAAGGACCTGGATGACCGCCGCAACATCATCACCATCGAGCCGGGCTACACAAGCCGGCTGGGCCCCTTTTCGCGCATCGGCTACAACTGGAAACTCAACGACTACATCAAGGGCAAGCTACATCTGGATGTCTTCGGCAAACGGGGGGTCGGCGGCGGGCTGGATTTCCAGACCAAATACGGCAAGGACGGCAAATATGGCTGGGGCGAATACAAATCATTTGTCATTGATGATTCCAAGCCCAACTCCTCGAATAACAATCCCACCCCGCCCTTTGGTGTCTCCAATCCCCGCTACCGGGTTGCGGCCAAACAGCGCAACTACATCACCGAGGACCTGACCTTCATGGGCAATATCAACTGGTGGAGCGACCGCTACATCACCGAGGATTTTTTCCGCCGCGAATTCGCCAAGGAGGTCCAGCCCGACAACATGCTGGACCTGAACTATTACAACAAGAATTTCACCATCGACCTCCAGTCCCGCGTCCAGATCAATCCCTTCTTTGAAACCGTCGAACGTCTGCCCGAACTGGATTTTGATCTCAAGCAGCAGAAACTCTTCAACACCCCCATCAACTACGAGGGCGAGGTCACCGTGGCCCGTCTGCGCCGCTCCTTTGCCAACGAGCCGACCCCGCAGTTCAACGCCCTTCTCAACCAAAGCTCCCTTTTCCCGCCCGATTACGACGCCACCCGCATCGACACGTACCATCAGTTGATCTACCCCTACCGCGCCTGGGGCTGGCTCAATCTCGCCCCGAAGGCGGGCGTGCGCGGCACCTACTACAGCGATTCGCCCAACCCCGCCAGCGCCACCTTTGCCTCCAGCAAACGCGAACAGTTCCGCGGGGTGTTCAACACCGGATTGGAGGCCTCCTTCAAGGCCTCCCGCACGTGGAGCGAGTCCAAAAACCGTTTCTGGGATATTGACGGCATCCGCCACATCATCGAGCCCTCCGCCAATTACGTTTTTGTCCCGACCCCCACCGAAAAACCCGATGAGCTTTACCAGTTTGACACCCTCCTACCCTCGACAAAACTCTCGCCCCTGGATTTCCCGCAGTTCAACCGCATCGACGCCATCGACAAACGCCATGTGGTCCGCCCCTCCCTGCGCAACAAGATCCAGACCCGGCGCGGGGCCACGGCCACGGACAAAACCAAGACCAACTGGGACCTGGTCGACTGGGTGATGTTTGCCGACATCAACATCGAGGCCAACAAACGTCTCGGGGAGGGGCAGTTCTCGGATATCTACAACGAGGTGACCCTGCGTCCGCTCCGCTGGTGGAGCATGGAAATCGATTCGCGCAACAGCACCGATGACGGCAACCTCAACGAGTTCAACACGACGAGCACCTTCCGCGTCGCGGGCAATTTTGACGCCAATTTCTACACCCGCTACATCAACCGCAGCCAGTTTTTCCCCGACAGCAACCTGCTCGGGCCGGGATTTGCCTACCGGCTCAACGAGGATTGGTCGGTGAAGGCCGCCTGGCTCTACGAGGCGGATACGCGCACCCTCCAGGTCCAGGAATACTCCCTGATGCGCGACTGGCCCAGCTGGAGCACGAGTCTGACCCTCCGCCAGCTCGACAACCGCGGCAGTTCGGATGAAACCCAGGTCCTGCTGATGTTCACCCTCAAGGGATTTCCCGAACTCCAGGGCTCCGCCGGCACGGGCGTGGGCGAGGGACCCGGAGGAAAATAACCCATTCCACCCCTTCGGAAAAGATTGCCTCTGCGGGCGGCTTTTCCTAGACAGTCCTCCAGAATATGAAAATCTGCATCATCGGTTCCGGTTACGTCGGTCTGGTCACAGGCACCTGCTTCGCGGAGGTCGGCCACCACGTCATCTGCGTGGATAACAATGCCGGCAAGGTCAAAATGCTTCAGGCGGGGAAAATCCCCATTTATGAACCGGGTCTGGAGGAAATGCTCACGCGCAATGTCGCCTCCGGACGTCTGAAATTCACCTCCGAGATCAGGACGGGTGTCGAGGAATCCCAGGTCATCTTTATCGCCGTGCCCACCCCGCCGCAGCCGGACGGACGCGTGGACCTGCGTTTCATCGAGGGGGTCGCCCGCGAAATCGCCGGGGTCATGTCCGGATACCGCATCATTGTCGACAAAAGCACGGTCCCGGTCAAAACCGGCGAAAAGGTCGCCGAGACCATCGCGCGTTACAACAAGGCCAAGGTGGATTTTGACGTGGTCAGCAACCCGGAATTCCTGCGTGAGGGGTCCGCGATCCCGGACCTGATGAATCCCGACCGCATTGTCATCGGCGTCAAAAGCGAGCGTCCGGTCCGGGCCATGAAGGAGATTTACGAACCCTTCAAGGCCCCGGTCATTGTCACGGATATCAACAGTGCGGAGCTCATCAAACACGCGGCCAATTCCTTCCTGGCCCTGAAGATTTCCTACATCAACGCCGTTTCCCACATTTGCGAGGCCTCGGGGGCGAATGTCGAGGAGGTTGCCGACGGCATGGGGGCGGACAAACGCATCGGCCGCGCCTTCCTCAATGCGGGCCTGGGCTACGGGGGCTCCTGTTTCCCGAAGGACCTCTCGGCCTTCATCCACATCGCCGGGGAGCTGGGTGTGGATTTTTCCCTGCTCAAGGAGGTCGAACGCATCAACGCCTCGCAGAAGGAACGGTTCCTCAAAAAAATCCGTGAGACGCTCTGGATTCTTCAGGACAAAATCATCGGGGTGCTGGGTCTGGCCTTCAAGCCCAATACCGACGACATCCGCAGTTCGGCCGCCATCGAGGTCGTGGAGAGACTGGTCGCGGAAGGGGCCAAAATCCGTGCCTACGATCCCAAGGCCATGGACAAGGCCCGGGAAATGCTCCCCTCCATCACGTTCTGCCAGAATCCGTACGAGGCCGCCCAGGGGGTCGAGGCCCTGATCATTCTCACCGAATGGGATGAGTTCCGGTCGCTGGACCTGCCCAAACTCGCCTCCGGCATGGTCAACCCGATCATTCTCGACGGACGCAACATCTTCGATCCGAAAAAAATGGAACGCGAAGGGTTCATCTACAAGAGCATCGGACGCTGATCTCAAAACCCAGGGAGCAGGCCCGTTCTCGTTTGCCGGCCCTTCCTCTCCGTGTTGGATCAGTGGCCATCCGGGACAGGTCTGAGGGAAAGCCGCCCCCATGTGTTTTTTGTGGCAATATATTTTTCGCCTCTGTCCGTGAGATCCAACTCAAAAGGGATTGTTGTCGCCCCAGGTCAGGGACCGGGGTTTTTTCTCCAGTGACACCCAGTCCCAGTTCATGCTCAGGACCTTCCCATCCGTCCGCCACCACATGACCGTTCCGGTCCCGGCCATCGAATCGACATAACCCGGTCCGAGCTGGACGACGATCCGCAGCACGGTTGAATCCGGGGTGATGCCCTCAAATTGTGACGGGGCCAGCGCCGGGCGCACGGCGGTTCCCTCAATGGCCCCGACAATCGTGCCATCGGCCATGGTCCGGACAAACGGACGCGGATCATTGATGGTGACCCCGTCCACCGAGACGGATTCCTGATTGGCCAGTTTGCGACTGACCGCCGGGGGCGCAATTTCCGCCTGACCGCCCCCGCTGCCGCCGGACGAGGTTGTCCCGCATCCGGTCAGCAGAAACCCGGCTGACAGGCCGCCGAGGAGTATCCAAAAAAAAGATTTGTGCATCGGCCTTCAATGAAGCTCCTGCCCCCCGGCGATGACAAGCCCAAAAAAAACGGCTGCAGACCCGTTGAGTATGGAGGGTTGCCGGTTCAGGCCCAGCGGATGGCATACACGGGGGGGAGATGGGCGGAGACCAGTTTCCATGAATCACCGGAATTTTCGGAAATCCAAACGTGTCCCGTGGTGGAGCCGAAGCCAAGACGCCTGCCGGTACCATCGACCTCCAGGCAATGACGATAGACCAGATCATACGCGTGTTTTTGGGGCAGGCCCTTGCGCAGGGACTGGAAGGATTTTCCCGCGTTGCGGGTCCGGGTCACCGACAGTTTTCCGGCGACGGGGATGCGGCGTTCGTCCTTGATGGCCGGGACAAACCAGGCCGTTTGGGGATCGGCGGGATGGACCGCCACCGCAAAACCGAAGACCGAGGGTTTGACCCCCTTGTGTTCCCTCCAGTTCAATCCACCGTCCGTGGAACTGAAAATCCCGTTGTGGTGCTGGATCCAGAGGAAGTCCGGATTGGCCGGGCAGGCGACCATCCGGTGCGGATCCTGATTGATCAGATCGAATTGTTTTTCCGGGGGCATGTATTCCGCCCGCAGGCCGTGACCGATATTTTTCCAGGATTCCCCCCCGTCGTCGGTGGTCCAGACCCCTCCGCTGGAAACGGCCAGGGACACATGGTGGCTCTTCCGCGGGTCCACACAGATGGAATGAATGCCGGGCTTGTCGTAACCGCCGCCCATCCACTGTTTTCGTTCCGGCGCATTCCAGAGACTTTCATTCAACTGCCAGGAATCCCCCCGGTCCCGGCTTGAAAAAAGTCCGCCCGGGATGGTGCCGCACCAGAGAAATCCCGGTTGATCCGTGCCACCCGTTTCGAGGCACCAGATTTGCCCGAGACTGGGGGCCGGGTCGGAGGCGTCCGGATTTTCCACTTTTGGAAAGGCCGGGCAGGCGATCTCCTTCCACTCCTTTTCCCGGGGCAGTTTGCGCCAGAGCTTCACGCCAAAGTGGCCGAGATTGAGCGCGGCATAACAGGAGCCGTCGCGCGGGTCCTGAAGAAACATGGTCACCGGTTCCCCGGGAAAATCCACGGAGGTGATGGTCCAGTCTCTTCCCTGTTTTTTGAGGGTGAAAAGACCTTTGCGGGTGGAGACGCGGAGGGTGGGTGTTTTCATGGGAGGGCTCCTGTGTTTTTGGATTGGTTCAACCGCCGGAAAGCGCCTGCATCACATAAATTTCATCCTCATCTTCCACGGGGTCCGCCAGCGTGACGCGGTCGGTGAGGGCCTCTCCGTTGAGGAAAACCATGACGTGTTTCCGAAGCCGGTCCTGATCGTCAAAGATGTACCCCCGGGCCCTGGCATGACCCGAGAAAAACAGGTCCAAAGCCTGGGCCACAGTCTGTCCGGACACCCGTGCTTCCGGACACGGGACAAAACGGGCGAGCTGGGGGGTGAGCACCACACGGGGCATGGGGGCATCCTAGCCGGGAGCGGGAAAATTTGCCCAGAAAAAACCCGCCGCAGGAGTGTGTCGAAAAATCTGCGTGAAACTGGACGAAAGTGTGGTTAGGTTTGGACGGACAATGAACATTTATTCGAATCCGACCTTCGACATGGCCTGCCGCCAGTTTGATATCGTCGCCGAAAACCTCGGCATCGCGGAGGACGAACGCGAATGGCTGAAGCTCCCAAAACGGACCAACATTGTTTCCGTTCCGGTTCGCATGGACAGCGGGTTGACCCGCATTTACACCGGATTCCGAGTGCAGCATCATCTCACGCTGGGTCCCGCCAAGGGGGGGCTGCGTTTTCATCCCGATGTGAATCTGGGGGAGGTGGCCGCGCTGGCCATGTGGATGAGCTGGAAATGCGCACTTGTCGGTCTGCCCTACGGCGGCGCAAAAGGCGGCGTGGCCTGCGATCCCAACACGATGTCCCGCGGGGAGCTGGAACGACTCACGCGCCGGTTCACCCAGGAAATGATCCCGTTCATCGGACCCCAGATCGACATCATGGCCCCGGACTTGGGCACCAATGAACAGGTCATGGCCTGGATGATGGACACGTATTCGATGCACGCCGGGCATTCCATTCCCGGGATTGTCACCGGCAAACCCGTGAGTCTGGGCGGTTCCCTCGGGCGCCGGGAGGCCACCGGACGCGGGGTGGCGTACCTGATCAACCGTGCAGCGGACATGATCAAGCTCGACCTGGAAAATGCAAAAATTGTCGTCCAGGGTTTTGGCAATGTGGGCGGCGTCACCGCCCACTCGCTGGCCAAGTACGGATGCCGCATCGTGGCGGTGAGCGATGCCACCACGGGGATTTACAATGAAAACGGGCTGGACCTGCATGACGTCGAAAGATGGATTGTCGAACACAGGTTTCTGGCCGGATACCCCGGGGCGACATCCATCAGCAATGCGGAGCTGCTTGAACTTCCCTGTGATGTCCTGGTTCCCGCCGCCCTCGAACGCCAGATCACCGCGCAAAATGCGGGCCGGATCAAGTGCCGCATCCTGGCCGAGGCTGCGAATGGGCCGACCACGCCCGACGCGGATGAGATTCTCAACCAGCGCTGGAACGAATTGTATGTGATCCCCGACATCCTGTGCAACTCGGGCGGCGTGATCGTTTCCTACTTTGAATGGGTGCAGGATCTGCAGAGCTTTTTCTGGAGCGAAACGGAAATTGCCGACAAACTCTTCCGGATCCTCGAAGGGGCCTTCCATCAGGT
>JANRIZ010000103.1:0-12467 GCA_033764445.1 Verrucomicrobiia bacterium
CTTGTCGGAGACGGGACGTCTCCTCCTGCACGCGGGACGCGTACGCTCCCCATGCTGCTGTTTCTGATTTCTACCAGACGCCCAAGGGCGTCGTAGGCGTAACTCGTGCGCGTGGATTCACCGGCAAAACTCACCTCCATATACTCGCGCTGTCCATCGGCAGTGTATCCATAGGTGTAGTTGGCAATGCCCTCCGGCCCGGTCATTCCCATCGAGACCACCCGCCCGGCCTTGTCGTAACTGTACCGGACCGAATAATCCCTGGCGGTGAGTGTTTCCACCTGACCCTTCGCATTATAGGCATACTCCATCTTCTCCCCGCTCTCGTATTCCGTACGGGTCAGACGCCCCTTTTCATCATAGACGTTTTTGGCGCCGGGCGCTGATTCCTGCTTTTCCCCAGAGGCCGCCTTTTGCACCATGCGGCCGTAGGAATCGTATTCCATCTTCAATACATTCCCCACCGCATCCTTCTGCCCCAGCAACCGGTCCTTGATATCGTACTCAAACTCCGTCCGCCCCTTTTTCTCCCCGGCCTTCTCAATCTGGAAAGCCATCTGCCGACCGGCCTTGTCGTACTCGTAACGCGTCGCCACCCCCATGGGGTTGAACTCCGCGGCCACGCGGCCCTGGGCATCATACTCAAACCGGCTCACACGTCCGGCCACATCCGTGACCGATGCCACACGCCCGAGCGCGTCAAAGTCCCGCTTGAGAACCGTCTGCATCGTTTCGTTGCCAAACCCCAGCCGGTACTCACGGGCCTGACCCCGCTCATTGTACACCGTTTCCCGCACGCTGCCATCCGCTCCCAGGGTCCGCCGCAGCCGTCCCTGCAAATCGTACTCAAAACGAGTGGTCAATCCGTCCACCCCTGTCGCCGCAGCCACCTGACCCGAGGGCGTATAGGCCATGCTTGTGCCGCGTCCCTTCGCATCACTGACCCGTGTCACGTCCCCGAGGGCGTTGTACTCCAAAAATACCGTCTTGCCGGAGGCATCACTCATCCGCACGACCCGCCCTTTGGCATCATAAACATATTGGGCGGCCAGTTCGGGCGTCTCCGTGCCGGCGTACCTGATCCGTGCCTCCAAAATGCGCCCGGCCTTGTCATAGGAAAAGAGGGATTCATTGCCTGCAAGGTCCCGGTTCCAGACCAGGTTCCCGTCGCGGTCATACCTGTTTTCGCTGACCACGCGGCCTTGGGCGTCAATGACCTGACGGGGCTGACGGTCGTAGGTGAGGCCCAACTGACGGTAAAGCTTGATCGTGGTGGTCTTGCCTTCGGCATCCGTGTACTTCATGACCCCACGCTTGTGGGAAATATCGGCTGTCTGCGTACGCCCCAGCGCATCCTTACCCACAATCAACTTGGTCTGCCAACGGCCTTGATAATCGTAGGTCCACTGACCATCTGTCTGCAAAAATGTCTCCCCAATGACAATATCCTCCCGCTCGCGCAGGGGCTTCTTCGCCTCCTCCACCTTTTCCTCATTCCTTTTGTTGCGTGGCAGGTGTACCGTCTTGAACTCGAGGGCCTGACCCGTCACAGGCGTCACTTTTGCGAGAACCCCCTTCTCATCGTACAAATACGATTCCACCGGCAATCCTCCGGACTTGAAGGAGGTCAGCCGCCGTGTTTTGGCATCGTAGGAAAACTCACACTTCACACCCGCCACCGTCACCGATTGCGCCAGCCCGTCACCCGATCCCGCGACCACTTCCACCACCACCAGCGTATTGCCGTCGGCTATCTGGGCCACCTGCTTCAGATTTCCAGCCGAATAGGAGTACTCCAGACGACGTCCGCCGGGGGCGGTCACCTTTTGAAGGGCTCCCTTGCGATACAGAAAACGCCAGTTGTCGTTGCGGACCAATTCAAAGGTCATCTCACTTCGCTCCACAGCCGTCCATTTCCCGGTGGAATCCACCCACACACCCTTTTTCAAACCCGGCTTGAAAACGACTCCCCCGCCCCAGGGCGTGCTCCAGACCAGCTCCCCCTCTGCCTTCGGCTCCAACTTGCTTTCGAGCTGCGGCGAGGACCACTGACGCCCGAAGAGTCCATTGACCTGGTTGCGGTTGTTGTAATTGAGCTCAATGGGCATGACCATCTCCCCGGCACCGCGTGTGGCCCCCAGCGAACGGTTGATCCCCCACGAACTGTCCATGACATTCAGATGCTCCCCCATCCGCGTCTCGGGCGTACTCCAGTTCATCGGCGCGGCCGGTGCATCCCATCCGAAAAATGATGTTGCCACCAGTAAGATGGCTCCCCTAAAAGTAACTTTGAATAACTTCATGCCGACGGACTTAGACGAACATTTTGAAAATGAAAAGAACAAAATCCGTTTTGCATCAAAATAGAAATATTGACATAAATCATTGCGGTTGAAGATAATATTACTAATATATAATCAGTGGTTGTTTCCGTAAATTCCATAACGGAAATGCAAGATATTAAACTCTTATTCATTGCCTTTCACCCATCCGTCACACTTACTCAATGAATAAGTCTGATTAAAATTGACTTTTGAAGAGCAAAAAAAACTGTGTCTGCATGTTGCATTTGGCTTTGGAAGGGCGGAAAATCCCTCAGGCATCCTTCTCCCATTCGTGCCATCCGCGAAATCCGCGGTTAAAACTCTCCCGTCGGCAATGCCACTACTTTGCGCCGAATATTTTTTCAGCAATCTCATTCCATTTCCACGAAATGTCCCGGCCTACACCCTCCAAAATGATGACGGAACAAGGGGATTTTGAATTCTGAATCACCGCCTGCCAGACCCGCGTCTGCCCCTGATCCATTCCCGGCAAAAAAATGATCTGCGGGGAGGCTTTCAACATCTCCCGTCCCTGTGCCTCATCCGTCGGAACAGAGGGAGCCACCCATATAACAGCGGAGTCCGCTTCAACAGCAGCCGTATGAACCACCTGCTCCCCGCACAAAATCACCCGGTCGTCAGCGCCCCCCACAGGTCCATGATTCATCGCAAGGTCACAAACCCTGATCCGTACCGGACGATCCATGACTGTCCGCTGCAGGAGCCGCCCAAAATGCGGCCCCAGAACGCCGGGGTCCACGGCAATCCACCATGTTTGCTCCGGCTTCTGTCCCCGCTGAGCCATTTCCACAAGGCCACGAGACGAATCAAATCGCAACTCCAGTGCGTTCCGGGCATTCATCCAATGCCCCGCCAGGAGACTGCCGCCGACAACAAGCACCGTGACCCCCAGTGATGTGAGACCGGCCCCCATCCAATCGTCGCGCATCCGTCGGGGCGAAGTGGAGACCTGCCTGTTGGCCGTGTGACACCCGTTGCGGCATTTCCAAGCCAACACTCCCACCGCCATGACCGGAGCCACCCACACCCCGGGCGTCTCAAAGGTGGTACTGAAAAATCCGGCCACGGCAGAAATCAGGAATACCGACTTCATCGAGGCATCCAGAACCGGATCGTTTGTCCGGATCCGGAACCAGAATAACAGTGCCATCCACAAACCCAGGCCGAAAACAATCACCCCCCGCTCCGCCAACAGCGTCAGGGGGCTGTTGACCAGTGTCCGGTACCCCTCCTTCATTTCCAGTGGTTGAAAATAATTCATGAAGCATTCCCCGGAGTTGCCGGTCCCCACGCCAAAGGGAACCGCCGCCACCAGACGCAGACCCCCCTTCCACACTTCAAACCGGTTGGAAACACTTCCCTCCGGCTCGACAACCCAGGCGGTCGATCTCTGCGCGAGGCCGCTGAAAACTATCAGCAAAAAAACAGCCATCCCCATCAGTGACACCCATTTCCACGGGACACACCCGGCGGCACGGTGCCACTTCCAGAGCCAATACACACACCCCGCCCCGGCGGCCACAAGCCCACCCCGTGAATAGGTCATGACCAGCGCAACCCACAAAAACCCATGCAGGAGATGCAGCGCACCGATGGCAACACGCCTCCAACGCGGATGGTCCGGCCTTCCGGCAATCACCAACAGCATCCACACAAAGGGAAAAAAACCGGCCACACACGCGGCGGCATGATTGGGATTCTCAAACCCCAGACTCCACCTGAGCTGATCTCCAAAATAATACTCCATACTCGGCAGAATCCCGGGTCATTTCTGTTTCCGCGCCATCCGATCCACCACCGACTTCATGGCCTCCGCATCGGCCCAGGCTTTTGCAACGGATTCCGAGGGCAATTCCACACGCTGCATCTCGGGAATCTCCGGGATTCTCGCGTCACCCACCGGATAATACACCCAGTCCTGCATATCCCCAACATGCCTGACAGGCCCGAGGGCGTTCTTCCGGTCCATGAGACTCGGACGTGTCCTGTTGGCGAGCAGATGTTTTGTCTGATGATGATGATACTCAAAAAAGGCCTTGGCCAGGGTCCACCCTTCCTCGCTGACCTCGTGCCCGATATTGGCGTACGAACGCCAGAGGACCGGGATGTCCAGCTTCCGGCACTTCGCATGAAAATGCTGGGCGGCCTGATAAAGGCCGTCATCCCCCTCCGACTGCAGCAGGAGCCCCGGAATGTGCTTCATGCGGGGAATCGGTTCCCGGAAAAAGGTGGTCACCCCTCCCGCCCATGCCGACACGTACTCCGGTTTGGTGCTGACAAAGGCATTGACCATCGAGGCGGCCCGGGATTCCCCGTAAATGAAAACCTGGTCGCTTGAAATGCGGTACCGTTTTTTGAGTTCGGCCAGGGCATCAACGATGATCTTTTCATGCCCAAAACCGTACCAGTAACACAACTCATCCTTGAAGGGCAGATACAGGAGAAACATCCCGTTCTGATCGGTCCACTCAATGAAGGCGTCAGGTTTCCAGATCAGATAGACAAACACCCGGTGGACCTCCTGCCCCTTGGGATCATAATTTTTGGGAACCCAGTAGGAGCAGGGCACCTCGGCATCCGTGTCCTTGGGATTGACTCCCTTGAAGGGTTTGACGGCTGTCCTGAGCAAAAATTCTCCCGTGGCCTTCCGGGGTTCCTTTGGCTCCGCCCCATGTGCCATCGGCCCGAACATCGCCACGACTAATATCGTCAGATAAATCATCCCCCGATCATTCATGCCCCCTTCAAAACAGGCATCCTCCGAATAAGTCAAGAGTTCATCTGTCAATAAAAACAATGGCCAGGGCCGCTGGCCCGTATCCAACCTGGCATTCGATGCTTCACAAGGTCCGCACAGGACGCTATGAATGCCCGGATGCCCCCTCCGCCCCCAGAGATTCTCAGGGTCTCGGCCCTGTCCATGCACCGCGACACGACGGTCATTCTCGACGGGATCGATTGGAGGGTCCGTCCGGGGGAACACTGGGTGCTGCTCGGGGCCAACGGCTCGGGCAAGTCCTCGCTGCTGAACTGTCTGCTGGCCTTCGACCACGCCTCCGCCGGGGAAATCCGCGTTCTGGGGCAAACCTATGGGGAGACTGACTGGCGCCGTTTGCGCCGCCACATCGGCATTGTCAGCGCCACCCTCGCGTCGCATTTTCTGCCGCAGGATACCGCCCTGGAAAATGTGGCCAGCGGCAGACGGGGCATTCTCGGGTTGTGGGAGATGCCGTCGGCGGCGGATGTGAAAGAGGCCCTCGCGGTGATGCGCCGCCTGAAGATCGCCCCTCTCCGGGACCGGCCCTGGGAGGTGCTTTCCCAGGGGGAACGACAGAAGGTCCAGATCGCCCGCGCCCTGATGGCCCGTCCGCGGTTGCTGATTCTCGACGAACCCTGCGCGGGGCTCGACCCGGCGGCCCGCGAATCCTTTCTCCTGTTTCTCGACTCTCTCACCCGGCGTCGGGCCGCCCCGGCCTTTGTCCTGGTCACCCACCACGTCGAGGAAATCATGCCCTCCTTCGACCATACCCTCATTTTGCACCGGGGCCGTGTGCTGGCGCAGGGACCGACCGGAAAGGTCCTGACCGAAGGGAATCTCAGTCGTGCCTTCGGTGCCAGAATCCGTCTGCGCAAATCGGGCGGACGGTACACGTCAACGGTCCAATTCTGAAGGGTTCCGGACGGGAACTGATGCTGCTGTCTGGAAAGCAAATCCACGGACCCTGAATTTTAACGCTTCTCCCCAAAATCCGTGTTTCATCCGTGGCTCTCAAAGAGTCTCATGAAATCGGAAGCCACGGACTTGTCCCGGATGGTTCGGGATGCACACAGATCAAACACGGATGGGTTCATTCCTTTTGAGAATCAAGGTATTACTTGTATTTGACCCCGCACCCGTAGGCCTGGGTCTGGGCTTCGGAGACCTTTTTCCCGGCCATGGCCTCGGTGAGCGCCTTTTCCACGTAGTTTTTCTCGCGACGATTGTCGATGGCCCCGGCGTAGATGAGCACGCCCTCGGGGCTGATGATGAACATGTGGGGGGTGGTTTTGGCCCCATAGGCCTTGCCGGTGGTCCCGTCACTGTCCATGAGGACGGCGGCGGCGTTGGAGCCGACCTTTTTCATCAGCGCCCCCTCCGCCTCGGGTGTGTGGTAGTCCCGATGTTCCGGGTTTGTGGAATTGATGGAGAGCCAGACAACCCCCTTGTCGGCCATGTCCTTCTGGAGCTTCTGCATTTTGCCCGACTCGTACTGGCCGACGACAAAGGGGCAGCCGTGGTTGATCCACTCCAGGACGACAAATTTTCCCTTGAAATCCGAGAGCGCGTGGGTTTTGCCCGCCGTATCCCTGAGCGAAAAGGCGGGGGCGGGTTTTCCCACGGTGGCCTGGCCCCAAAGTGTGCCGGGGATGAGGGTGAGCGCCAGAAGCCAGAGGAGTTTTGTGGAAAGAAATTGGTGTTTCATGGCCCACCCTTGACCTGATTTGACTTTTTGCAAGTGACCTTTTGCTGCCCCCCCAAGTTCCGTTCTTGCCAAAGACTGCAAAAAGAGCCATGATGCCCGTTCGCTGTTCCCAGTCGGACAGCGGATCAACCTCCAAAAAGGATGTTCTTTAACATGAGTGCAAATCACAACGGACGGGGACGCCATCGTCGTCCCCGCCAAGAAAACGGGGCCCGGAATCCAAAACCACAAGCCTCCTCTCAGAATCCAATCGCCAAGCTGGTCTCATCCATCCTGGGTCTTTTCAAGTCCAGCGAACCGATGGTGCCCATCGAAAGCTCCCGCCTGTACATTGGCAACCTCTCGTACAAAACCGTCGATAGCGACTTGATGGGGCTTTTCAGCAAGGCCGGAAGGGTCAAAACCGCGGAAGTCATCTACGACCGCAACATGAACCGCTCGAAAGGGTTCGCCTTCATCGAAATGGAAACCCTTGAGGACGCCCGCAAAGCCGCCCGTTCGTTCCATAACAAGGACTTCATGGGTCGCAAACTGATCGTCAGTGGCGCCAAGTCCGAGGGTGAACGCAAACCTTCCCGTTCCCGCTCACGGAATGAGGAGGAATCCCCCATGGACGAACAGGAATCCCACGGCCAAAACGCCTGAGGTTTCGTTTCCCCCATTCAAATTCAAAAACCGTCGGCGGAGAAATCCCCGGCGGTTTTTTTATGCCTTTTTTGGCGTTTTGATGCCCCCGCTTGCCTTCCCCCCCTTTGCGGGTTAACCTTCTTGCGTGAAATTTCTCCCGGTCCTCCTGACGGTGTTTCTGGCGATTGCCGGCGGTCTCCGGGCGCAATCGGCCACCAACGCCCCGGTCTTTTCCAACGGCTCGACGGCCGCCCAGGCGGAATTCATGCGGATTGAAAAAGTCGATGGGAAACGAAAGTTCCAGATGGTCATCGCCACCTACGAACTCGGAAAATTCCCCGGACGCAAGGTGGCCCTGATTGCCGCCGTCCACATCGCCTCCCCCGAGTACTACGCGCTCCTCCAGAAACGGTTCAAAAAATACGACGCCGTGCTCATGGAAGGGATCGATGGAAAGGAAAAATTCGGCAAAAAGGGGGCCCTCCTTTTCCCGCCGTCCCTGGAGGTCTTCGCCCAGTCCGCCACTCCGGCCAAAAAGGCTTCCTCCCCTGAAAAACTTTCCAACGTCCACGACATCCAGGAAACCATGTCCCGCGCCATGGGCTTCGAGCACCAGCTCCGGAGTGTCGACTACCGTCAGCCCAATTTTGTGTATCCGGACATGTCCATGAAGGAACTTCAAAAACGGCTCGGGGACAAGGGGGTCGATTATCTCATGCCCGAGGAACAGCTGATCGAACCGCTGCTGCCCATGGCCCAGTCCCTGCTGGGCGGCGGGGCGCGGCGGGCCGAGGCCTCCCCGATGCAGAACATCTTCCGGAACCTCATGGCGGAGCTGATCCTGCGCATGGACTTTGAAAAGGCCCTGGCCGGGGACGACCCGGCACAGGTCAAACGCCGCGACTACTTCAACATCATTCTCAAGGAACGCAACGAGAAGGTCATCGAGGCCCTGCGCGCAAAACTCGACGAGGGGGCGCGATCCGTGGGGGTTTTCTACGGGGCCATGCACCTGCCCGACATTGCCCGCACGCTCCGGGAGGATTTCGGCGCACGGAAAATCTCCGAGGAATGGATCACGGCCTGGGATCTTTGATTTTCCCCGGGGTCCGGGCCCCAAATTTCCCCTGTTCATGCGCCCGTCTTCCGGCTTTACTCTCCGGCCCATGAAATTGTGCGACCTCACCCAGTTCTATTCCCCGGATAGCGGGGGGGTCAAACGGTACCTGCATGAAAAAATGGCCCATATTGAACGCACGGGCCGTTGTGACCATCTGATGATCGTCCCGGGGGCGGTCAACGGCATGACCCTTCAGGGCCGGACCCGGGTGTACACGATCCGGTCCCCGCGCTGTTCGCCCACCTCCCGGTACCGGCTCATGCTCAACATGCGCGAACTGCGCCGCATTTTGCAGAGGGAAAAACCCAACCTGATCGAACTGGGGGATCCGTATCACGTGGCCTGGAAGGCGGTCGGTTTTGCCCGCGAACTCCACATCCCGGTGGTGGGGTTTTACCACAGCAACTTCCCGGAGGCCTACGTCCGCACCTTCATGAAATATTTCGGCGCCCGTGCGGCCCACGCGGCCGAACGGTATGCGGAGCGTTATGTCTGCCGTCTCTACAACCAGCTTTCCCGCACCCTCGTGCCCTCGCCGGAACTCGGCGCGCTGCTGACCTCCTGGGGGGTGACCAACACCGAGGAGGTGGACCTGGGCGTGGACACGGATACCTTCCACCCGGATGCCGGTGTGCGCAAAACCCTCTGCGCCCGGCATGGAATCGATCCCGAAAAACGCATCCTCCTGTACGTGACCCGTCTGTCGAAGGAAAAAAACGTCTCCACGCTGCTCAAAGCCTTCGCCCTGCTCTCACGCCAGACCTCCCGGCTGACCCTGCCCGCCCCGCCCCGGACCGTGGAGGTGGGAAGCCATCCCTCCCGTCCCCTCCGCAAGGAATACCTGAGCATTCCCAACGGCTATCATCTGATCCTGATTGGGGACGGTCCGCTCCGCAGGGAGGTGGAGGAATGCACGCGGGAAACCGGGGCGGTCACCGCCCTCCATTACATTGCCGGCAAGCGGGAACTCGCGGAGTATTACGCCGGGGCCGATCTCTTTGTCCACCCGGGCGTGCTGGAGACCTTCGGCCTGGCCGCCCTCGAAAGCCAGAGCTGCGGCACGCCCGTCTGCGGGATCCGGGGCAGCCGCCTGGACCGGGTCATTCTCGCCGGGCACGAGTTCTGGGCGGAGTCCAATACGCCCGTCTCCCTGGCCCATGCCATTGAACGGTTGTCGCGCATGCATCTGGACGAGATGGGCATGCAGGCCCGCAAAAAGGTCCTTGAAAAATTCGGCTGGGACACGGTCTTCGCCCACCTTTTCAAAATCTACGACCAGGCCCGGGCACTGTAAGCCGCCTCCCAGACACCCGTGGCTGATCAGACAATGAGCATGCAGTCGCCGTAGCTGAAAAAGCGGTACCGCGCGTCCACGGCCTGGGCATAGGCCTGCATGATGAAGTCCCGTCCGGCAAAGGCGCTCACCAGCATGAGCAGTGTGGACCGGGGCAGATGAAAATTGGTCAGGAGCGCCCCGGTCATTTTGAAGGTGTAGGGCGGATGGATGAAAATCCGCGTTACGTCCCAGCCAGCGGTTGTTCGGACCTTCCACACCCCCGCCGCATTTTGCTCCGCGGCACTTTCGAGTGAACGCACACTGGTCGTGCCGATGGCAATGACCCGTCCGGCGGCGTTGATCCGGGCGGCGGCCTCCGCCGGGATGCGGTATTTTTCCCGGTGCATGAGGTGGTCCTCCAGACGCTCGGTTTTCACCGGACGGAATGTGCCCAGCCCGACATGCAGGGTCACCCGCACATGCGGCACCTGCGCGAGAATCTCCGGCGTGAAATGCAGCCCGGCCGTGGGTGCGGCCACGGAGCCCATGGACTGCGCGTACACGGTCTGGTACCGTTCCCGATCCGTTTCCTCCGGTTTTTCCCGCTCAATGTACGGGGGCAGGGGAATGGTGCCCACGGCCTCAAAATCCACCTCCCGGTCAAATTGGATCACCCGCTCCCCGTCGTCGAGCACCTCCAGAACCCGGACCTTTGCGGGACCGATCTCAAAAACGGCCCCGGGTTTGGCGCGTCGTCCGGGTTTGGTCAGGCTCTTCCAGGTGCGCGGTCCGATTTCCTCGAGCAGGAGCAATTCCATGCGGCCATCGGTCGAAAAGAGGCGCGCGGGAAAGACCTTCGTGTCGTTGAGAACGGCCAGGTCACCCGGACGGAGATAATTGGGGAAATTTGCAAATGTGTCGTGGGTGATGGATTGGGTCGCACGGTCGAGCACCATCATGCGCGCAGCCGCCCGGTCCGCCGCGGGATGCTGGGCAATCAGCTCCCCCGGCAGGGGATAGTCAAAGTCCGCCGTCTTGAACATGCCGACAAACGATAGCGGGATTCGCCCCGGATGAAAAGGGGGCAGTCCTTTGTATATCGACCGGGCGGTTGGAAACCATTGGGGGAAATTTTCCCTTCCTCCGGTCGATATGAGCCGTCGCGGGTCCACAACCGACCCCATGTTTTTCCCCTCTCCATCACTCAGGGATACAAACGGAGCCGAATCCCCTCCAATACCTTTTGAAAGTAGGCTTCCGTCAGATTGATGTCCCCATTGTCTTTTGTGATTTTATATTTTTCCACACTACTGTCCGGTTAAAAAATCCTCAGTGATCATATAATGCCTGTCAAATCGGTCTAAAATGGATGTTATGATCGTTTTCGATTTCAATTTCGACTGGGAAGAATCGAGGGTATGCCTCTTGACAAACCAAGAGGAGCCTCCCCATGAACGAAGGTCGAACGGTCTTTTCCCAGTTGATGGATTTCATTCCCAAGCACGAATTCGATTGTTGCGTCAATCAATACAACGGCAACTGGCGCATCCGGTCCCTGAGTTGCTACGACCAATATCTGATCATGGCTTTCGCCCAGTTGACGTATCGGGAAAGCCTGCGGGACATCGCCATCAGTCTGCAAGCCCAAGCCACCAAACTTTACCATTCGGGCATCCGCTCGCTCGGTCCCAAAAGCACCTTGGCCGACGCCAACGAGAAAAGAGATTGGCGCATCTTTGCCGATTTCGCACAGGTTCTGATCCGGCAAGCCGCCACGCTTTATGCGGGGGAAGATTTTGGCATCGAACTGGAAAAATCGGCCTATGCCCTGGATTCCACAACCATCGACCTGTGTCTGTCTCTCTTCCCCTGGGCCGCATTCCGAAAAACCAAGGCTGCCATCAAATTGCACACCCTGTTGACCCTGCAGGGCAACTATCCCACCGTTGTCATTATTACTCCGGGCAAGGTTCACGACGTCAAGATTCTCGACGATTTGGTCTTCGAGGCCGGATCCTTTTACCTCTTGGACCGGGGATACTTGGACTTCGCACGGCTCCACCGCATCCACATGTTCTCGGCCTTCTTTGTCACACGCGAAAAGCGCAACTCCGACCTGCGGCGCCGCTATTCCCGACCGGTGGACAAGTCGACGGGTTTGCGTTTCGACCAGACCGTCGCCCTTTCTGGTTTCCTCTCCAGCAAGCATTATCCCGAGAGTCTGCGGCGCATCGGATATGTCGATCCGCAATCCCAGCGGCGATTGGTATTTCTGACCAACAATTTCACAGTCCCGGCACTGACCATTGCCCACCTCTACCGAGCCCGCTGGCAGGTCGAACTGTTCTTCAAATGGATCAAACAACATCTGCGCATCAAGGCGTTTTATGGGACAAGTCCCAACGCCGTCAAAACACAAGTCTGGATCGCCATCTCGGTCTATGTTTTGGTCGCCATCCTCAAAAAACGTTTGAAGGTCTCTCACAGCCCTTACACAATTTTACAGATTTTAAGCCTCACACTTTTCGAGAAAAAGCCCATTTTACAGGTGTTTCATCAACCCCCGATACAAATCAGTGACCTCGATATGCAAAATCAACAGTATTTACCGGGGTTTTTAACCGGACAGTAGTGAT
>JANRIZ010000111.1:0-35808 GCA_033764445.1 Verrucomicrobiia bacterium
AGTGTGGCGGACTCCCGGCCATCAGCCAGAGCCATTTTGCAGGAGACCCTCGCTCCGCTCGGACCTCCTGCAAAATGGCTCTGGCTGTGAAAAGTCCATGTTTGCTCGCCCATAGTCCGGGTTTGATCGCACCGCCACAGCACCTAATTTAGGATTGGGTAAGCACAGGGATTATTTTGAGTTAAAAATGAATTCCGGGAACAGAGGACAAGTCAAAACTAGAAAATATCTTGAAATCGAAACTGCCAATGGGATTTTGAATCAGAAATGTCACGTGACAAAAATGACTTAACTTAAATAATTGCTTGCCTATGGTTTAGTTTTGACGTAAATATGCAAAAAAAGTTTATTACAAGAAAAATTAGGTGTAACGCTTTTAACCGTACCAACTAGCAAGTAATACCACCGTGAAAATCAAGAATCTCAGCGCCTTTCTGGGTCTGGACATCGGTTCGGAATCGATCAAAGCCGTTTATATTCAACGGTCCAAGGATGCCTATATCCTATCGAGCTACACCATCAGCAAGCATGGGCTGACGGATTTTTCGGATCCAAATCTTCTGGGGCAGGCCATCAAAAAAACCATTTCCCAGCTGGGAAAATCCTCCCGTCCGGTTTTTGTCACGTTTTCCTCCAAAAATCAGGTCCTCCGGTATCAACCCCTCAAAAACATCTCCGAGGAGGATACCCGGCAAAACCTGAAGTTCAACAGCTCGACACTTTTGAACCAGGATTACTCGGAATATTATCTGGATTGTGCCAAATTGCCCATGGCGGCCCCCGCTGACCCGAAGGCCAAGATCGAGCAGGTCAAATTTCTCGTGGCCGGGGCCCCCAAGGCGGAAATTGATTGTTTGTACCAAGCCTTGTCGAAAATCAAACTCACTCCGGTGATGGTTCAGATTTCCGGCGTGTCCCTGTTGAATTCCTTTGAGTTCAGCCGGATACAGGACTATCAGCAAAGTTCCTCCATTTTGGTGGATATCGGCCACAATCTGTCGCTGATCACCATTGTCAACAAAGGGGTGCCGGAATTGGCCCGCGTGCTGTCATTCGGAGGAAAAAACATCACGGAGGAAATCGCCAAGGACATGGGGTGTGACCCCTTTGCCGCGGAACAGGCCAAAATCCGGGGGGATGAGAATGCCTTGGCATCCATAGAAAACAGCCTCAGCCAGCTGATCCGTGAAATCCAGGCTTCCATGAACTATGCGGAAAATTCCCTCAGTGCGGATATCAAACGGATCCACCTTTCCGGAGGCATGGCCCGGTCCAGCCAGATCCGCGACACCATTGCCAATGCCGTCGGTTTGCCTGCGGAAATCTGGAGTCCGCTTGACGGACTGGAGGTCAAGCTGAAGTCCGGACCTTCGGAAACGATCCAGGCGGATTTTTGTGCCCTGCCCCCCGCTATCGGAGCGGCGATTGAAGGGTTGTACAACATTTAACCTCCCCCACGTATGCCCTTAAAAATCAACCTCATCCACGAGCAGCAGGAAATCCTGGCCATTCAGGCCAAGGATCCGTTGAAGTTTGTGATCATGGGAACGGTGTCCGTGCTGGTCCTTCTGGCGGCCTACACGGGCTACGTATACATGAAGTATTCGGGGGTCGTCTCCGTCAATACCCAAGCCGTCAACAAGTGGAACACTGTCGAAAAGAAATACAAGGAGCTTTTGGAACAGGAAAAAAGCCAGAATGCCCTTCAAGCCAAAGCGGACAGTCTGGATCGGACGGTGAACAAAAAGGTTCTGATCGCCAACTTTTTGGATGATCTCCGAACCTTTATCCGCCCCGAAATGAAGTTGTCCTCCATGACCCTCTCCCGCACCGGTGAAAATGAGATCAATGTCAAGTACAACGCCACCTGGGTGGGTGAATCCGCACAGGAAAATGTGGGTAAATACTACAATGAACTCGAAGGCGGCAAAATCAAAATCAAGGGGTATGAAATGGCGCCCGGCTCCCTCAATCCGCTGACGCTTGCCAACACAGACAATGCCACCCGGGTCAGTTTCTCGATTGCATTCAGATTGAAGGCCAATTTGGAGGAACGCAAATGAAGTTATCCAAGGAAAAAATCCAAAGCCTGGTCCTGGCCGGCATGGTCTTTGCCGGTCTGGTGTATGTCATGGTCGTGATGATGATACTCCCCTGGCAGGCCAAAATCGTGGTTTTGACCAAAAAAACCGAGGAATTGAACAAAAAAATCAAGGATGCGGAAGCCCATGGCAAACGGATCACGGATGCGGAAGCCACCGCCAAGCGCAATGAGGAAATGGTCAAACACTTTGAAGCCGACATGCCGACCACCCCGATCATCACCTTTTATCCCCCGCTGATCAAAAAGGAGATTGTTTACAAGGATATCGTGTTTTCGCAGCCCAGCATGGTGAACCTTTCCCCGGATCTCGCGGTGGTGGGGAATGATTTCAAAAGAATCGGATGGGTTCTGACCGGTGAGGGCCTTTCCTATCACGACCTCGGGTTGCTGATGGAAAAGGTTGAAAACAAAAATCCCCTCTGGGAATTTCTGGCTCTCGAAATCACTGAGAATCCCAACAACCAGATGAAACACTTCTTCAAAATCACCTTTGGAACAGTGACCCGGAAATAGGATCATGAAAACATTCCCCCATACTCCCCTTTCCCCCTGCGCCACCGTGGCGTGCGCCGGACTGGTGCTTTTTCTGATGACATCCCCCGTGTCTGCGGAGGACGCAAACACAAAGGGGTTTGTGACTCTTAAAACCCGTTATCCCGCCTCCCATGTGAAGGACAAGGTCCGGGATCCCTTTTGGAATGTCGGGTTTAATCCAAAGGATGGGGATGAATCCAAGCCTGTGGAGGCTGCCAAACCACTGCTTCCACCCGAAGCCATTCATATCACGGGAATTACGGGCGTTGTGGGAACCAGCAATGTGACGGTCACCCTCAACAACAAGTACATTGTGGACCTGAATGAGGATTTCGATTTTGAGTATCAGGGAAACTACTATTCCCTCAAAATCCTTGATCTGAATGATGAGTCCGCAACGATTTTAGTGAACGGAAAAGATAAAATCACAGCATCGTTTAATAGGTAAACAATTAATTCACAAACATTTTTGATGACATTTTACATAAAATTTGATAATTAGATAAATACTGAGGTATGATTATGAAAACAAAAATCCACACACTCCTTGCCATGCTTATGGTGTTCTGTTCTGTCTTGCGTGCCCAGCAAACAGCGGCGCCGGACTCTGCCGCCACAGCACCCTCTGCAAGCGCCCCCGCCCCCTCTTCCCAGGGAATTGTCATCGAATATGTGGATCAGGATCTGAATGCGGTCTTGCGTGCCTTGGCCCGTCGCGCAGGGATCAATCTGGTCATTGGACCGGGTGTGTCCGGGACAGTCACCATCCGTCTGACCAATGTGTCTTTTGAGGACGCCATCAAAATCATCGTGGCCGCCCAGAATCTCTCCTATACCCGGGATGAAGTCCTGAATGTTTCCTACGTGCGCACCGCCGCCGCCCAGGTCCAGGAGCCCACCCAGCCGGATTCCTACACGTTCAATTACGCCCGGGCGGATGCCAACCTCATCGGCCTGATCCAGCGGACGATCCTCAAGAGCGGGCAGGCTCCCCAGATTGACACCCGCACAAACCGTATTTTTTACAATGAGGTGGTCTCCAACCTCGAGAATGCGAAGAAAAAGATCGCCGAATTGGATTCCCCCACCAAACAGGTGATGATTGAGACACGGGTCATTGATGTGGATATGACCGCCAGCCAACAGTATGGTTTTGACTGGAGTTCCATCACCACCGGGACCATCAATGCGGGTGTGGTCGCGGCCCCGGTGACAGGGGGTGCCTCTCTGGTCAATCCAACCACCGCCTTCAACTTTTTTAACACCCTCCAAGGCAACAACCCGGCCCAGTCCTTCGCCATCCTCACCCCCAGCCAGTTTAATTTCTCCTGGACTTTCATCAATTCCGATGCCGAAAACAAATTGCTGGCCAGCCCCCGCGTCGTGGTTCTGGACAACCAACGGGCCACCATTGACATCAACGACCGTCAGGACATCACCTTCGGTGCCGCGGCCACAGGCGGCGGCGGCGGCACGAGCGGCGGGGTCGCGACTCCCCCTCCAAATTTCTCGGCCATTCGCGGCAATCGCCTGGAAATCACCCCGCAGATCAACAACCGCAACTTCATCACCATGAACGTCACCCCCACGATCACGGACTTCACCCCGGCCTCCTCGGTGGGTGGTGGCACGGCCGTCGGCGGCATCGTGGTCATTGACACCTCCTCTCCCTCCTTCATCACGGTTGTCAATCCGACGGTCCGCACCAGCACGCTCAACACCACGGTGTTCATCAAGTCCGGCAACACGCTGGCGGTGGGGGGCCTGGTGCGTGACAACGACTCCAAGACAAAAACAAAAGTCCCTGTTCTGGGTGACATCCCGGGGCTGGGTTACCTGTTCCAAAACCGTGTCAACCGGGCCGCCAAACGGAACATTCTCGTGTTTGTCACCCCCACGGTCATTTGGGACCCCACGGATGCCGAACCGGATGTGATGGGGTTGACAAAACCAAACACCGGCTTTGAAACGCAATACGACAAGCTCGATTTGGAGGACATGAATCTTTACGCGGAACCCAAAGCCTGGAAAAACAATGCCAAGGGCGCCTTCAAACTGGTCACCAATGAAAACAACGGGGACGGCTCCGATGTCGGTTCCTCCGGGCAAAATGCCACCGGGAACGATTCCTCCACCCCCTCGAATCTGATGAGGATCAACCCGTCGCTGGCTCCCTCTGTCGAAACGGAACCGACAGCCCCGGCCCCTGTTGAGACCGCCCCGGTGGAAACAGCCCCCGTGGAGCAACCCGCCCCCGCCCCGGTCGAAGCCACTCCGACAACAACGGACCCTGCCGCCACAACCGCCCCGGTGGAATCCGCCCCGGCGGCTCCCACGGTGGAAACGGCTCCTGCCGCGCCGACGGAACCTGCGCCGCCCGCGCCGGTCGAAACGGCTCCGGGCGCCACCAATGCCGCCCCGGTTGAGGTCCCCGCCCCGGGGAACTGATCCTCCCCTCCCCTTTTCAAGCCGCCTGGAAACAGGCGGCTTTTTTATTCACGGCGCAGGGCCTCCAACGGTCCCAGACGGGACGCCCACAGCGACGGAATCAGCCCGGCCAACGTGCAGATACCGGTGGCCATCAGACAGATCATCGCAATTTCCACGGGATTGATGATGGCCGGAATCTCATAGAACTCATACACCTTTCGGGAAAACACCTCGATGCCAAAGGTGTGTCCCAGAAAATCCTTCAGGGGATTCCGAAACTGCAGCAGCAACAAACCCGCCCCCGCCCCGATCAGTGATCCAAAGGCTCCGATACACAGTCCCTGGCTGGTAAAAATGGCCATGATCTGCCAATCACGGGCGCCCAAGGCCTTGAGCAACCCGATTTCCCGGGTCTTCTGAACGGTCACCGTGATCAGTGTGCTCATGATGCAAAACCCCGACACAATGATGCTCATGGTCAGGATGATAAACATCAGGATCCGCTCCTGGACAATGGCATTAAAACGGGGTCGGTCCAAATCCATCCAGGTCCGCGCACGCACCGGGGGCATGAGTCTGGAATTGAGTTCCCGGGCCACTTCATCCACCCGGTCCAGGTCCCGTGTTTTTACGGCGATCCCATGCACCCCTGCCCCGAGATTGTAATACCTCTGGGCGGTGGCCAGGGAAGTCAGCATGAAGGTCGAGTCAAACTGGTAGACTCCGCTCTGGAAGATGCCTGCCACCACCAGTTCCGATGGCAGGAAAAATTCCTTGTTCCGGTTCGACGAGGGGATCAGACTGGCGAAATTCCGGGGCGCGTAAACGGTGATGTGATCCCCGACGGTCAGCCCCATCTGCACGGCAAGTTCCACTCCCACGACCACCCCGTCATCCCCGGGGTCCTTGGCCCCTTCAATGACAAATTCCCCGAGTCTGTTGACCCGGCCCTCCCGTTGAAAATCGATGCCGCGGATCATCGGGGTATGCACCCGCCCCCTGGCCTCGATGAGCACGGGGCCATTGACATACGGCGCATAGGCCTCCACGTCACGGGTCTGGGCCAGGACCTCATACACGGCCTCCGGCTGACGGATCATCCCCCCGGGATTGACAAGGTAGAGGGGGGAATAAAACGACAGCATCTTCTCCCGGAATTCCCGGCTGAATCCACTCATCACCGAAATGACGACAATCAGCACCGCCACACCCACGGTCACTCCCGCCACGGCGATGACGCTGATGATCGAGACAAACGTCCTTTTGGGCTGGAGATACCGCAACGCCAGAAAAAGTTCAAAGGGCGGTTTCATGACGGTGCGGATTCCCGAAAAAATCACTCCCTCGGCTTGAGCAGGGGAAAGAGGATGACATCCCGGATCGACTCCACACCGGTCAGCAAAACGGCCAGCCGGTCTATCCCCACCCCGATGCCTCCGGCGGGGGGCATGCCATAGGAAAGGGCCTCCAGAAAATCCTCATCCAGCTTCTGGGTTTCCTCCCCGGCCTGTGCCTCCAATCGACGGCGCTGCACCAGGGGATCATTCAATTCGGAATAACCGGGGGAGACCTCCTGTCCATTGATGATCAGTTCGTACACGTCGACCAGATGCGCCTCCTGCCGGTTCTGACGGGCCAGCGGAACCAGTTCGGCGGGCAGATGGGTGTAAAAGACGGGATTGAAGGTCTCCGCCTCGACCTTCTTTTCAAAAATCTGGTTGGTGATCTCAAAATCCTCCATCTCGTCGGAGACTTCAATCCCCCACCCCCGGCACTGCGACAGCTTTTCCGCCCGGCCCAGGCCAAACCATCCCTCCCCGGCCACCTTGCGGATGGCGTCCTCATACCGGATCCGAGGCCAGGGACCTGTCAAATCAATGGTGCGGACGATGGCCCCCTCCATGTTTCTGATGTCCACGGTCAGGCTCCCGTTGAGGGTGCGGGCCAGATGACAGATCATTTCCTCGACCAGGCCGGCCATGCGCTCGAAATCCGCATAGGCCCAATAGGCTTCCAGCATCGTAAACTCCGGATTGTGCTTGCGGGAAATGCCCTCGTTGCGGAAATTGCGGTTCAGCTCAAACACCTTTTCAAAACCGCCGACCAGCAGCCTCTTCAGATACAGCTCCGGGGCGATCCGCATGAACAGCTCCAGGTCCAGCGCATTGTGATGGGTCGTGAACGGACGTGCCGCCGCACCCCCGGCGACCGATTGCATCATGGGTGTTTCCACCTCCATGAACCCGCGATCCTGCATGAACCGGCGGATTTCCGCCACCATGGCAAACCGCTTGCGAAAGACGGTCCGAACCTCGTCATTGACGATCAGATCGACGTAGCGCTGACGGTACCGCTGTTCGGTGTCGGTCAGCCCGTGCCATTTGTCGGGGAGCGGATGGAGAGACTTGGTCAGCATCCTCACCTCGGAAACCTTCACACTCGGTTCACCGCTTTTGGTCACAAAAAGGCTGCCTTTGATCCCCACAATGTCACCCAGATCGGTCAGGCTCTTGAAAACCTCAAAGGCCTCCTCCCCAACGGAATTTTTCTGGATGTAAAGCTGGATCCGTCCGGTGCCATCCTTGAGATCGGCAAACTGGCTTTTGCCCATGTCCCGCCGGGTCATGATCCGCCCCGCCAACACGACCTCCACTGAGGCCAACCCCGCCTCATCCCGACCTTCCTCAAAATGTGCCCGGACCCGGCTGACCGAATGGGTGACGGGAAAGGCTGCGCCAAAGGGGTCGATTCCCCGGGTCCTGAGGGCTTCCATTTTTTCGATGCGCTGCTGAATGAGGATGTGGGTTTCTTCCATAAAAGTGGGAACTGACGCTACAACAAACCGGGGGGGTTGCCTAGCAGGTTATAAAAAAAGGCGCCCCGGACTCCGGAGCGCCTTGAATGCCGGTCTGGCCGGATCAAATGAACTCGTTGATGAGATTTTCGAGGAATTCCTGACGCCCGCTGCCATTGGCGGAAGCCTCACCCTTCCGGAGGATGTAGGTTTCCAAATCCTTGAAGGTGGCCTTGCCGGACTCGATCTGACGGCCGATCCCTTCATCCCAGGAACTGTACCGTTCCTGGACAAACTTCGCCAGACGCCCGTCCTTGCGGATGGCCGCCGCAATCTTCAACCCGCGGGCAAAGGTGTCCATGCCGCCGATATGGGCGTGGAAAAGATCCTCGGGGGTGAAGCTGCCGCGACGGACCTTGGCATCAAAATTGACGCCACCGGTGGTGAAACCTCCCATCTTCAAAATGCCCAGCATCGTGTAGGTGGTCAGATAAATATCGGTCGGGAACTGGTCGGTATCCCAGCCCAGCAGCGGATCTCCGGTATTGGCATCAATGGAACCCAGGGCCTTGGCGGCAATGGCCACCTCCATCTCGTGCTGCATGGTGTGCCCGGCAAGGGTGGCATGGTTGGTTTCCAGATTGAGTTTGAAGTCCTTGAGCAGGCCGTACTCGCGGAGGAAATTCAGACAGGCGGCGGCATCCGAATCGTACTGGTGCTTGGTGGGTTCCTTGGGCTTGGGCTCGATGTAAAACTGCCCCTTGAAACCGATCTTCTTTTTGTAATCAACGGCCATGTGCAGGAATTGCGCCAGGTGTCCCAGTTCCCTCTTCAGATCGGTATTCAACAGGGTCTCATACCCTTCACGCCCCCCCCAGAATGTATACCCCTCGCCACCGAGCAGATGGGTGACTTCCATGGCTTTTTTGACCTGCGCGGCCCCATAGGCGAAAACATCCGCATTGCAGCTGGTGGCCGCCCCATGCACATAACGGGGATGGCTGAAAAGGCAGGCCGTCCCCCAGAGCAGCTTGATGCCGGTCCGTTTCTGTTCCTCCCGAAGCACCTTGGCCACGGCATCAAAATTTTTGTTGGATTCCGACAGGCTGCGCCCTTCGGGGGCGACATCACGGTCGTGCCAGGCGTAATACGGAGCACCAAGTTTTTCCATGAACTCAAATGCGGCCCGCACCCGCTTCTGGGCATTGGCGACGGAACTGCTGCCATCATCCCACGGACGGATCGCCGTCCCCGACCCGAAGGGATCCGAAAGACTGTTCCTGAACGTATGCCAGTACACCACCGAAAACCGGAGATGATCCCGCATGGTTTTCCCGCCCACCATCTCATCCTCATTGTACCACTTGAAGGCAAGAGCGTTTTTGGACCGGGGCCCCTCATATTTGATTTTGGGGATTTTTGGGAAGAACGATTGTGCCATGGATTTCCTTGGGGTTTCGGTTTTGCTTGTATGTGAAAAATCGGGTTTGAAAATAATGGGACGGAAGGAAAAGAAAAGGTCAAAAAAAAGGCTCCCGATCGGGGGAGCCAGTGGCGCTTTAAATGGGGGATTTCAATGTTCTAAACCTCACCGGATTTTTTGACCACAATCGCCCCGGGCCGCTGGCGGTTGATGATCTTTTTGAGGGTCTCCAGGCTGATGGGCTTCGAGAGAATGCAGTCCACATCCAGATCACACAGATGATCAATGACCGCCTCATCCAGAAAACCGCTGTATACCACCACGCGTAGCGCCTTGTCCTTCTCGCGGATGGCCTCAATCAGTTGAACCCCCGTCACCTTCGGCATGTTCAAATCCGTCAGCAAAAGGTCAAATTTTCCGGGGTTGGCATCAAAGGCTTCGATCGCCGACTTCCCCTCAAAAACATGGGTGACCTCGCAACCGAAATTCTCGAGCACCATGCGAATCGTGTTCCCGACCAACTCATCATCCTCCGCAAGCAGAATGGACTTAAAGTGAGGTAAATTTTCTTCGGCCATATGGTATGTATTTTTATTGAATGAGTCCCTACGTTCGTGAAAAAGTGATGCTTTGTCAATAATTATACTAATTAGGAGGATTTTCCCCGGCGAATTTGGCGGACCGCTTCATCCTCCCGCATTACGGTTCATTTGCAATAAATTTATTATAATTCCGCTGTTTTCATTTGAAAACAATCTGAAGCTTTCTGAAAGAGACCTCCGCATTCCTTCTGGCACAATGACATGATCCATATAAATCCCCAACCATTCGCAGGGAATCCCCCTTTCCATCCACCAGACACATTATTTTTATTGACCTTCCGGTGACTATTGCCTACTGACTGGTTTGTTTCATCCGAAAAGACCGGTGAGGTTTCAAAAAACAAGTCACCCTCACCCGTTCCCGCTTTTCGGACGGATATTTTAATTCAACCTCCATTCTCCTATGAACAAACACACCTGTCTCCGGCTTGCAACCGCCACCCTGATACTCCTGAGCCCCTCCGTTCTTTTTGCCGGGGAGGCCGACATTCAACTGCCCCCCATCCAGAATGTGACGTTCAACCTGCTGGGCACCTCGGTCACGGGCCTGACCCTGATGGTCTTCGGGATTGTCGTCTGCCTGATCGGCCTGGCCTACGGCCTGTGGCAGTATGTTCAGACCCGGAACCTGCCGGTACATGATTCCATGCGGGCCGTCTCCAACATCATCTGGGAAACCTGCAAAACCTACCTGCTCCAGCAGGGCAAATTCCTGGCCGGTCTGTGGATTCTCATCGCCATCTGCATGATCTATTATTTCGGCTTCCTCAGCGGCAAGGGCATCGTGGATGTGGCCGTCATCTGTCTGGCCTCCATCATCGGCATCCTCGGTTCCTACGGGGTGGCCTGGTTCGGCATCCGCATCAATACCGTGGCCAATTCACGCGCGGCCTTCAGCGCCCTTTCCGGCAACGCCCTGGCCCCCCTGAAAATCCCCCTGCAGGCCGGCATGAGTGTGGGTCTGCTCCTGGTGTGCGTGGAGCTGTTTTTCATGATCATCATCCTCACCTTCATCCCCCAATCCCTGGCCGGGGCCTGTTTCATCGGCTTTGCCATCGGGGAATCCCTCGGCGCCTCGGTGCTCCGCATCTGCGGCGGCATCTTCACAAAGATCGCCGACATCGGGGCCGACCTCATGAAAATTGTCTTCAAGCTTCCCGAGGACGATCCCAAAAATCCGGGGGTCATCGCCGATTGCACCGGGGACAACGCCGGGGACTCGGTCGGACCGAGCGCGGATGGTTTTGAAACCTACGGGGTCACGGGAGTGGCTCTGATCGTGTTCCTCGCGCTGGCTCTTGCGCATAATGTGGAATTGGGAGGAAAATTGATCATCTGGATTTTTGTCATGCGCATCCTCATGATCCTCACCTCCCTCGTCTCGTACATCATCAATGACAAGCTCTCCAACCTCCTCTACGGGGGCAAAAAGGATTTCGACTGGGAGGCGCCCCTGACCAACCTGGTGTGGCTGACCTCGGTCGTCTCGGTGGCGGTCACGTTTCTGGCCAGTTATGTGCTGCTGCACGACCTTCCGCTGATGGGGAATCTGTGGTGGATTCTCTCCCTGATCATCAGCTGTGGCACCCTCGCGGGCGCCATCATCCCCGAGTTTACGAAGGCGTTCACCAGCACCCACTCGCGGCATGTCAAGGAGGTGGTCAATTCCTCCAAACAGGGCGGGGCGTCCCTGAACATTCTCTCGGGTCTGGTCGCGGGAAATTATTCGGCCTTCTGGCTGGGACTGACCATCAGTCTGCTCATGTTTGTCGCCTCCCTGCTCGCCCAGCACGCGGAGGTCGTGGGCATGATGCCTCCGGCACTCGCGTTTGCCGCCCCGATCTTCGCCTTCGGGCTGGTGGCATTCGGTTTCCTGGGAATGGGTCCGGTCACCATCGCCGTCGACAGCTTCGGACCGGTCACGGACAATGCGCAGTCCGTCTATGAGCTGTCCATGATCGAAAAACGGGACGGCATCCGCGAGGATATCAAAAGGAACTTCGGTTTTGAGCCCGATTTTGAAAATGCCAAGATGTCGCTTGAAAAGGGTGACGGGGCGGGAAACACCTTCAAGGCGACGGCCAAACCGGTGCTCATCGGCACGGCGGTCGTCGGGGCCACCACGATGGTCTTCAGTCTGATCATGCTGCTGCAAAAGGAATCCGGTCACGTCATCGAAAAGCTCTCCCTCGTGCATCCGGAAATCATCCTCGGGCTGATGATGGGGGGAAGTGTCATCTACTGGTTCACGGGGGCCTCGATCCAGGCCGTGGTCACGGGCTCCTACCGTGCGGTGGTCTTCATCAAGGAAAACATCAGACTCGACGGGGTGAAGGAAGCCTCGATCGAGGACAGCAAAAAGGTCGTGGAAATCTGCACGATCTACGCCCAGAAGGGAATGGTCAACATTTTCATCGTTGTCTTCGCCCTGGCCCTGGCCCTGTCCTTCTTCGACCCCTATTTCTTCATCGGATATCTGGTGGCGATGGCTCTCTTCGGCCTTTTCCAGGCCATCTTCATGGCCAATGCGGGCGGGGCCTGGGACAATGCCAAAAAAATCGTTGAAACAGAGCTGCGTGCCAAGGGCACGGATCTTCACGCGGCCACGGTGGTCGGCGACACGGTCGGCGATCCCTTCAAGGACACCTCCTCGGTCTCGCTCAACCCGGTCATCAAGTTCACCACACTCTTCGGTCTGCTGGCCGTCGAGATCGCCATCGAAATGGAAAAAAGCGGCCATGCCACGGCCAAAACGGCGATCGGGGTCGCCCTTTTCATTGTGGCCCTCTTTTTTGTCTACCGTTCCTTCTACGGGATGCGGATTCCCGGGGATGCCAAAAGCTAATGCCGCACATCTCTCCGTGATTGCCCAAAGGCCCGCATTTTGCGGGCCTTTTTGTTTGTCCCCAGCACACAGTTTATTGATTTGTCACAATCATCCCCCCGCATTATGGTACAAACGTCCGTCCCACCACCACCGACCTCAACAGAATCATCCCCCCACGATCCTATGGAACGCATCATCCTCAATCCCCATCAAAAGGCCCTCGACATCAATCTGGACGACACCAAGTACGGCTCCTTCGCGGAAATCGGTGCCGGGCAGGAGGTGGTCCGCTGGTTCTTCCGCGTGGGGGGAGCCGCCGGGACGGTGGCCAAAAGCATCTCGGCCTACGACATGGAGGTCAGTGACGCGATTTACGGCAAGTGCGACCGCTACGTTTCCAAACAGCGTCTCCATCAGATGCTCGACCATGAGTTCAACCTCAACGTGGAACGCCTGGCCGACTCCCGCGGTGCAACCCAGCAGCTCTTTGCCTTCGCGGACACGGTCTCGGCCCGGAATTTCAAGGGAACCAACGAATGTCACGGATGGATGGGCATCCGTTTCCAGCCCATCCCCAACGGTCCCCCCTCCCAGATCGTCATCCACGTCCGGATGTGGGACAAGGAAAACCTCCTGCAGCAGGAGGCCCTGGGCATTGTCGGGGTCAACCTCATGTTCGGCGCCTTTTACCACACCACCAACCCGCATCTCCTGCTCGAATCCCTCCTCGACAGCCTGTCGATCGACCGCATCGAAATTGACATGATCGAATTCTCCGGACCGATTTTTGCCGGGGTCGACAACCGTCTCATGAGTCTGCGGCTGGTCCAGCTGGGACTGACCAATGCCGCCATGTTTGCCGCCGACGGCCATGTGCTCCAGCCCTCCGAGGTGCTGTATAAAAAATGCGTGATCGTCGAACGCGGCAGTTTCCGTCCGGTCACCCATGTCAATCTCGACATGATCGACGCCGCCCACGAGCAGTTTGTCGCCGAGCCGGGGGTGACCGAAAAGCAGGAAATGGTCCTCATGGAAATCACCATGAAAAACCTCATGGCCACGACCATCTCGGGCGACATCGACTACCGCGACTTTCTCGCCCGGGTCGATCTGCTGGCCACCACGGGCAAAACCGTGCTCATCTCCAATTACTTCGAGTACTACCGTCTGATGAGCTACCTGCGCCGGTACACAAAGGAACCGATCGGCATTGTCATGGGGGCGATCAGTCTCAAGGACCTTTTCGACGAAAAATACTACCTCGATCTGGAGGGCGGCATTCTGGAGGCTTTCGGACGCCTCTTCAAGACCGGCTTCATTCTCTACGTCTACCCCTACCGCGATCCGGCCACTGGCAACCTTGTGACCGTGGACAATTTCTCCCCCCCCGCGGGTCTGGAAAGTCTCTTCAAACACCTGATCGAACGCGGCTCGATCAAGGCGGTCACCAAGTACAAGGATGAATACCTGTCGATTTTCAGCCGCGATGTGCTTGCCAAAATCAAGGCGGCCGACGAGGCATGGAAAAACTCCGTCCCAGCCCCGGTGGCCGAACTCATCCGCAAACGCGGTTACTTCGGCTGCAAAAAAGTGGCGGGATGAGGAGTCCTCCCCGCCTTATTCTTCCTTTTTTGTGGTGACTGATCCCTGAGGTGGCTACCGCGTTCCCATGCCGACGCTCTGCACGGTCTGGAAGAGCTTGCCCTCGGTCTTGATGCTCGGGGCGATGATGATCTCGGTGTTCTGAAATTCGCGGATGCTGGCCGCACCGACGTTGCCCATGCAGGTGGTGATCGCCCCCACGAGGTTTTGGGACCCATCGTCCACGGTGGCGGGGCCGAAAAGAATCTGTTTGAGCGACCCGGTCACCCCCACCTTGATGCGGGTGCCGCGCGGCAGGTTGGCATGCGGGGTGGCCATGCCCCAGTGGTTCCCCTTGCCGGGGGCTTCCTGGGCCTTGGCAAAGGCACTGCCCACCATCACGGCATCCGAACCGCATGCCAGGGCCTTGCACACATCCCCGCCCTTGCTCATGCCGCCATCGGTGATGATGGGCACGTACCGGGCGGTGCGTTTGAAATATTCGTCGCGGGCGGCGGCACAATCAACGGTGGCCGTCACCTGGGGCACGCCCAGCCCCAATACCCCGCGGGACGTGCAGGCCGCGCCGGGACCGACCCCGATCAGGACCGCCGCCACGCCGGTTTCCATCAGCTCAAGGGTCGCATCATATGTGACCGTGTTGCCCACAACCACAGGCATCGAGGTCTGTCTGCAAAAATGGGCGATTTCCAATGTCTTGTACTCGGTGGAAATGTGGCGCACGGTCGAGACGGTGGACTGGATGACAAACACATCGCATCCGGCCTCCTGTGCAATGGGGGCATACTGTTCCGCCTTCTGGGGAATGGAACTGACGGCCACAATCACTCCAGCCTTCTTGAGTTCCTGCACGCGTTTGGCGATCAGATGTTCCTTCACGGGCTCAAGGTAGAGTTTCTGGATCAGTGCTGTCACCTCGTCCTTGTCCGCCTTCACCACCTCGGCCAGCACCTCCTCGGGATTTTCATAACGCGTCTGCACCCCTTCGAGATTGATGACCCCCAGTCCGCCCAGTTTGCCCATCTCGATGCAAAACTTCACATCCGTCACTCCATCCATCGCGCTGGCGATGATCGGGATTTTCAACGCAATCTTGCTGCCATCCTTTTTGGGAATCGTGAAGGAAATATCCACCTCGTTGGGATTGATGGTCACGGCCCCGGGAACCAGTGCGATCTCATCAAATCCATATGACACCCGTGCCTTGCGATTGCGTCCAATCCACATTCCCATAAAGTTGTCCTCTTGCTCTCGTTTTTGGTTGCTCCCCTCAAAGGGAGTCCGGAAGGCGGGAACGATCTTGGTCGTTGCCTCACGAAGAGTGGATCATAAAAATCGAAGCCGTGCGCGCAAGCTCTTTGTCAGAAATCTGCAAAAAAAAACATCCGCCGTCTTTTTAAGACCGAAGCTGTAAAAAGTCAGCCGGGCCCGTCATCAATTCGTCGCCCCGTCAGCGGATTTTCCTTCAGGATAGGTCCAGTGCACACTGACCGTTCCCCACACCACCTCCCCGCCCTCCCCCTCCGGAACGGCGGTCAGTGCGGAATTATTGATCCGGATCAAAGCCAGCGAATCCGCCTCGGGTGACCCGGAGGATTTTTCCAGGAGTGCAAAAAGTATTTTACCCACCGGCAGGACTCCGATTTTGAGAACCGATGGCGTCAGCGGGGCGGTGGAATTGGGGGTCCGAAACACGGGTTCCTTCAGAAAACCCCGGTTTTTGAGGGCCCCGCCAATTTCCACCTGCACTTTGGCGTCGGCCTGACGCAGGGCGGGGGTGGACCGTTCCCTCGCGGTTTCGTTCCCTGTCCGATACTGCAAATAGTCTCCGGCCAGCAGCGCGGCATTGTCGGGGACCATCAACAGTTCCTCCGTTGTCTTCAATTCCGCATAGGGGCGGTACTTGAGTCCCTCGCCGACAACAGAAAAGGCCCGCAGGGTCACTCCCTTCCGCTCCCGGTCCCCCCGATAGGTCAGGGGTCCGGGCATGGACAGCAGGGCGGGGTCCCTGAGCTGGATGATGCCCGGCGGTCCTGCGGACTGATCATGGGAGGCGGAGACGACCAGTTGCGGGGGCAGGACGGATACGGGGGGCACGGAGGCGATGATCTCGTCACGGATTTCCATCGGGATCCGGAAATCACGGAAAAAAAGGACAAAAACCACGACCACGGAAAAGATGACGGTGAAAAAGACCCGGAAATCCCTCCTCAGGTACGGACGTTTGGCCGTGGTTTTCATCAGCGGAGGGTTCTCAGTCCTGTTGTGTGGCGATGACCACGGGAAACCCCACGGAAAGGGCCCCATTGATGATTTCCAGGAGCTGCCCCTGCGACAGGCGGGCGTCGGCCTTCAGCACCACGGTCTGGCCGGATTCCTTGCGGGCCACCGCGGCCAAGGCTCCGCGCAAGGCCTCCAGCGACAGCATCCGTTCATCGTTGAAAAAAATCATCGGCTCTGTGGCATCCTTCCCGCCGAGGGCCACCGTGATGATCAGCCGGCTTTGCGGGGCCAGACTGGTCATGCCGGAGGAGGGAAGCTTCACATTGACCTTGATGCCCGGCTGCAGGATCAGGTTCGAGCACAACAGAAAAAACACGATCAGCAGCAGAAACACGGTCACCATGGGCACCATGTCCATGGGTTTTTCAATGGGCTTGAGGTTCTGGCGGAATTTCATGGGTCGTGCGCGGCGGCGGGCCCGGCGGGCCATGGGCAACCGTGGTTACTTTTTGGAATCCGTGGCGTCCCGTTCCTTGCCAAAGGAAACCTCGGTGATCTTCATCTCGGCGAGTTTTTCATCGAGGCGTATGACGTCCTTGGGCTGGCTTGTAAAAAAGACGACCATCTCCAGGGACACCCGCTCCATGTCGTACACAATGGACTGTATCTTGCCGACGATCAGATTGTAGGCCAGGTAACAGGGGATGGCCACCATCAGCCCCGCCGCCGCTGTCACCAGCGACTGCCAGATGCCCGCCGACAGCAGGCTCACACTCACCGAGGCGCCGACTTTCTGGATTTCCTGAAAGGCCTGCATCATTCCCAAAATCGTCCCCAGCAACCCCAGAACCGGAGTCAAGGTTGCCATGGTACTCAGCCAGACCACCCGCTTTTCCATGCGCGGAATCTCCAGCTCGGCGGCCTCCTGCACGATGGCCTGCAATTCCGGCCGCTCCTTGGTGCGGTTTTCCAAAATGACCTTGAGCGTGGCCGCCACGGGTCCGGGCACATTGTCACATGCATCCAGTGCCTCCCGGCAACTGCCCCGGGCGATGGCATTGCGGATGCCATGCATGAAATCATTCACATTGAGCCGCGCCCGGTGGAGGTGAATCCACCGCTCGATAAACACACTTAGGGCGATCACGGCACAAACCAATATCAAAAACATGGTCACGCCGCCCTGCTTGATCAGTTCAAACGTCATAGGTGTTTCATAACGAATATTTTGCAAAAAACAACCGGGTTTTTTTATTTTGTCACCACTCATTTTTCAGGTTTAGGATGTTTGCTGGATGCCTCCGCCATGCCCTTCCCTCTCCCACACCCGTCTTCTGGCGGGCACGTGGCTGCTCGCGGTCCTGCTCTTCGGCTGGACCTCCTGGCACCATGAAATGTGGATGGATGAAATCTCGGTCTGGCAGCTGGCCGTCGAATCCGGTTCCTGGCGGGAGCTCATCGACAACACCCGGGGCCTGGGCCAGCATCCCCTGTGGTTTTTTCTGATTTATCCGCTCTCCCGCCTCACCCCCTCCCCCGGGATCATGCAAGGCCTTCAGGTCCTGCTCTATTCGGTTTCCGCAGGTCTGGTCCTGTTCAAATCCCCCTGGAGTCTGTCCAACCGGATTCTGCTGCCTTTCGGGTTCCTGATCATTTTTGAATACGGGATCATCAACCGCCACTACGGGCTGACGGTCCTGTTTCTCCTGCTCTCCTGCCACCTCCTGAATGAACGCTCCCTGCAAAAACCGACGCTCTTTTTTTTGTCATTGTCGGGCTTGGTTCTCTCGGGGCTTTTTGCCAGCTTCCTGGCCGCCGGATTGATGGTTTGCCATTGGCTGATCCTGCACAGCCGCGGCCAGTCATGGAAAACCCTGCCCTTTTTCAACAGCCCCTCCTCCCTCGCGGGATCCCTGTGCCTGTTTCTGAGCCTGGCGCTGTGTGTCTGGTATTTGCTCGGAGGCCATGCCACGGATGCCACCACATTCGACCAACCTCTGGACCTGGCACAGTTTTTCCGCACCTGGGGCGCGGTCGGAACGTCCCTCTTCCCGGTTCCCGGACTGACCGCCTCCTTTTGGAATACAAACCTGCTCTCCTCTCCCTCCCTGCAGATTCTATTGGGGCTTTTTCTGGCGGGATACTTCCTCATGGCTTTCCGCTCCCACACTCCGACCTTCGGACTGTTGCTGTCGGGCGGGGGTCTGATTTTTGCCTTTCTCTTTGCGGTCCAATACTGATTCCCCCGCTACCACGGACATTTTTTTCTTCTGCTGCTGGCCGCATTTTGGATTCGAGCCGCATGGGTCTCCCCGGGGGATGCAAGCGCCCGTCCGCACATTCCAGGCCTGGCTCTTTTCAGCGTCATCCTCTTGATCCAGTGTGGCACGGGACTGTTTTTCTGCGTCGCCGATATTCTCCATCCCTTCAGTGCCTCCAAGGAAACGTCCGCCTACATCGCGTCACGAGGCTGGCAGTCCAAACCTGTCCTGGCGGATCATGACGTGTTCACCACCGCCGTCTCCTCCCATCTGCAACGGCCCTTCTACAACCTGCGCGGCGGCCACGAAAACACCTTCTTTCGCAATCCACCCGACCGCTCCGTCTCCCGCCTCAAGCCCTTCCTGGAAAAGTACTCCGGCGGGGATTTCCTGATCCTGCTCACCTATCCGCCCCCCGCCTCTCTCCCCCCGGGAATCCGTCTGGAGAAAACATTTCCGGCGGGCATGGTCCCGTACGAAAAATATTATCTGCTGACCGTCTCCCCGGCGGCATTTCCCTCCCCCGACATCAACAGCCGCTGTCTCCTGCTGCGTCCGATCCTGCGTGAACCTGCGGCTCCGGAGTGACTCCGCCTCCCGGGCCGAACGGCGGCGGCCCGACCGGCTCAACCCGCACGGCGCAGTGTTTGTACGAAGGCTGCCGCGAATACGGGTCGACCTTCGGATAGGTCAGCAGATTGGTCTTCGCAAAATGCATCGGGACAAACACCTGCCCGGGCCGTACGATGGGTGTGATCACGGAGCGCGCCCGCAAGGTCCCCCGCCGGGACCGGACCTCCACCCACTGCCCGGGCCCGAGCGCCAGGCTCCGCGCATCGGCGGGATGGATCTCCACATAGACTTCCGACGGCGACAGCGATTGCAACACGGGCGATTTGCCGGTGCGTGTGAGCGTATGCCACTGCGCGGAACTGCCCCGCCCGGTCAACAGCACAAAGGGATAGTCCCGGTCCACGGGCTCGTCCACCGGGGTGGGCGCCTCAAACAAAAACCGCGCCAGGCCATCGGCATGGAAAAACCGGCCCTCCTCAAAAAGTCTCCGCTCCTGTCCGACCGTCTTCATTCCGCTGGGGCACGGCCATTGGATGCCCCCCTGCTCATCAATCATCCGGTAATCCCGGATTCCCGAAATGTCGCAGGGCTGACCGGAACTGACCCGTTTCAATATCTGAAAAACCGCCTCCGGGCTTTCCCACTCCCGGAACATCGCACCACAACCCCAGTACTCCGCCACGAGCCGGAAAATGGAAAAATCCGCCAGGGCCTCGCCCGGCGCCCGACGGATTTTCTTGCTCAGTCCGATCCGCCGTTCGGAATTGATGAAGGTCCCCTCCTTCTCCCCCCATCCCCCCGCCGGCAAAATCACATCGGCACCCCGTGCGGTCTCGGTAGTGTGGTACATGTCCTGGACCACCAGGAAATCCAGCTTTTGCAGCCGTTCCGCCGCCCGGCCCTGATGAATCCACGAATGGGCGGTATTGGTGGCAATGATCCACAGACCGCGGATTTTTCCGCTGTCGATCCCCTCCAAAATCTGGTCATACGCCCAGCTGTCACGGTCGGGGATCGCCCTGACGGGTATTCCCAACTCTCCGGCCACCTTCGCCCGGTGCTGCGGATTTTTAAAGTCATGCCCGCCCATGAGATTGGTGGTATTGCTGAAGAGCCTTGACCCCATCGCATTGCACTGACCGGTGATGGAATTGGCCCCGGTGCCGGGTCTTCCGATGTTCCCGGTCATGAGCGCAAGATTGATGATGGCCTGCGCCGTGCGGGTCGCCTCATGTCCCTGGTTGACGCCCATGGTCCACCAGAAGGACACCCGTTTACCCTGCCCAATAGTCCGGGCAAAATGCTCCAGTCTTTTCTCCGGGATGCCGGTCTGTGCCGCCACGAGTCCAGGGGTGAATTTTTCGACAAATTTTTCAAAATCCAAATATCCGGATGTATGCGCCCCCACATACTCCGGCTTCACCCATCCCCCTTTGACCAGCAAACGGGCCAATCCGTACAAAAGCACCAGGTCGCTCTTGGGTTGCAGTGCATAATGCTGCGTGGCATTCATGGCGGTCTCGGTGGTGCGCGGATCCACCACGATGATCTCCGGAGCGTGCGGATTGCGCAACACACGCTGCCACATGATCGGATGCGCCACGCACAGGTTCGACCCCCAGAGGACGATCACGTCGGACTCCTCGAAATCCGCGTAGGTAAAGGGCGGGGAATCAAACCCGAAGGACTGTTTGTAGGCGGTCGCGGCGGTGGCCATGCACTGGCGGGTGTTGCCATCCCCGTGAATCATCCCCATGCCGAACTTCGCCAGCGCCCCCAGAAAGGCCATCTCCTCGGTGACAATCTGGCCGGTGCTGATAAAGGCGACGGATTCCTTCCCATGCTGCGCCTGGATTTTTTTAAACCGCTCGCAAAAAACCTTCAGGGCCCGGTCCCAACTGACCCTTTCCAAGACCCCTTCCGCGTTTTTGAGCAGCGGGGCGGTGGCCCGGTCGGGTGCCTCCAGCGGGGTGAGTGCCTCCCATCCCTTTGGACAGGCCATGCCCAGATTGACCGGATACCCGGTTTCGGCGGAAAGATTGATCGCCTCGCCCTCCTTCAAATGCGCCTTGAGCCCGCACCCGGTCGAACAGAACCCGCATACCACGGTGGTGGTGGCATCCGGCAACAACCGCGACGGGACCCGGCCAAGCCCGAACTTTCCGGGTTCCTGAACCAGGTCCGCCGTCAGCGGCCCCTGTCTCTCGTGCAGGGTCCGGAGGTCGGGCATTTTGATCTGGGAGAGCGGTGTCACGGGGTTGCAATCCCTCCCGGCATTTTGTCCGGCGACACGGCCCGGAAAAACAGAGCCCGCTCGGTCAGCTCACTGGCCAGGCACAGGACCAGGGAAAGGGCGGCGAGCACCACGCCCTCTCCGGTCCACAATATCCACAGGGGCAGCAGGATGCCGCCCCCCACCCCGCAGACCATTCGAAACAGTACCACCGACCGCAGCGGGCCCGCCAGCAGAAGGGCGGTGCGTTTCATCTGGGTCAACGGACCGTTGTGCAGATGCCTGAAAAGCGACAGTTCGCCCGACAGTTTGAGACACCGCAGCAGCACCAGCAGGAGCGCAAAATAACGGACCTCCTCGTGGTTGCTGCCCAGGAATGCGGCAAAAAGCACCAGTCCGGAAAGTCCGAACATCACCACCGTCCCGAAAAAACGGGGCGCGGTCAGCGGCCCTCTCCAAAAAGTGCGGCCGGTGCGGTCATAGACCATCACCGAACAGAACACCCCGGCCAGACCGGTGGCAACCATGCCAGTCCCCAACACGTTCTCAAGCGTCGCCGACTCCCAGGGGAGCCCGCGGGTCCACGCCGTGGGGAGCAGGGGCAGGAGCAGGGATCCGACATAGGCGGCGGCGACGGCGGAAAACAATCCAAAAACCAGAATCTCCCGGCTCAACCACGAGGTCCGTAATCCCAGAAAAAATCGCCAGGCCTTGAGCGGCTGCCCCAGATGAAAAACGCTGGCTGCCAGCCCGGCCTGAAACACCAGGAATCCGCTCACGGCCATCATGGCCGCCACCTCCCGGGTGAAGACCCCGAAAAATGACGCCGCAAATTGCGCCGACATCAGTCCGATGCCGATCTGGGTGAGGACCAGCATCACCACCAGCGGCGCATGCGGGGGCTGGACCTTTGTCTGATGATGGCTGCCCGCCTCCATCGGGCGCGGCACCCGGCGCCCGGTCACATAACGGGTGGTCGGCTGTGTCAGTCCCGGATCGGGGGCATCCGGCAAAAAAATCCCATTCGCCGCCCGGTCCGCGGTTTCCGCCCGGCTCACGACCCGGATCCGGATCGCCTCGTTGGGGCAGGACTGCACGCAGGCGGGGGCCTCCCCGTCCGACAGGCGGCCCTGGCACATGTCACACTTGCGCACAATGCCCCGGGTCTGCGAATATTGCGGCACCTCGTACGGACACATCATCACACAGTACTGGCAGCCGATGCATTGATCGTCGAGATGATGCACGATGCCTGTGACGGGGTCCTTTTCGTAGGCGGCCACGGGGCATCCCTTCAGACACCCGGGCTCCGCGCAGTGGTGGCACGCGGTGGTCACCGTCTGCTGGAAGGGCGTGTCCTCACGGGGCGAATACAGGACGCCCACCGAGCGCCATGTCTCACCGGGATCCAGTCCGTTGAGGTTGTGACAGGCGGTGACACAGGCCTTGCACCCGGAACAGGCATCCAGGTCCACCTCGAAGGCATACTGCTCCCCCGGTCCGGGCCGGGAAAGCGGAATCAGATCCCGGTAGTACTTTTCCTGGGCGGGGGCGGAGGGTTCCGCATGATGCCGGGAGAACCGTTCGACCGCGCTGAGGTCCGCCTGCTCGGCCACCAGTTTCTGAACCAGCATTTTGCTCCGCATCTCGGCCTGGTCCCCCCACCGGTCCAGATCCGAAATCGACAGGGGTTTGCGTGACGGACCCTCCTGCACCGGGAAGAGCGGGGCACTCATGCGTCTTCCCCTGAAAAGAGCACCTGCAGGACGTTGACCTCATGCCTGGCCGCAAATTGCTGAAAGGTCTCACCGGAATCCCGGCGATGTTTCACGTAGGCCCGGAGCATCCTTTCAATGGTCTGGTTGACCTCGCCATGCGGCAGTCCCTGAAACACCTGGCGACCGATCGCCCGGTTGTCGCCGAATCCGCCCCCGACAAACACGTGGTACCCCTCGGCGGTCCCCCCGTCGAGGGTGATCTTGGTCCCGAGCAGACCGATGTCACCCATGTAGTGCTGGGCGCAGGAATGGGCGCAGCCGGTAAAATGAATGTTCACGGGCCGGTCCAGGGTCACACGTTTTTCAAGGTGCCGGACCAGGTCCGACGCATGCCCCTTTGTATCGCTGGCGGAAAATTTGCAGTACCGATTGCCGGTGCACGAAATGACCCCGCTCGACACGTTCGACGGGCGGACACTCATCCCCAGCCGCTGCAGATTGCGGCGGACGGTTTCCACGTAGGCGTCGGGAATGTTGGGCAGGATCAGGTTCTGCCAGACGGTCAGTCGCAATTCGCCCGACCCGTAGTGATCGGCGAGATCCGCGAGCCGGAGCAACTGCTCGGGAGTGACCTGTCCGATATTGAATCCGATCCCGACATAATTGAGTCCCCTCTGTTTCTGCGGAAAAACCCCCATGTGGGAGTGCGGCGTCTCCGGCGCCTGCGACGGGGTGGTGATGGCGGAGGCGCCCTGTTCATCCAGGGGGTCACGGATGAGCGCGAAACCCAGCAGTTTTTCGGTCTCCGCGAGATAGTGTGCGAGACTCCAGCTGTCGAGCAGATGTTTGAGACGCGCCTTTTTCCGGTCGGTCCGGCACCCGTTTTTGATGTACACCCGGACCAGCGCCAGGACGACCTTCACCAGCTGCTCCGGCGCGACCAGCACACCCATATCCCGGGCGAAGGCCTTGTGCCCGGTGGCCCCGCCGAGTTTGATCCGGAAATAAACCCCCGCCGGGACGCCCCGCCCGTTTTCGGCAACCTCCACGGCACTCGCCCCGATGTCATTGGTGTCCTCCACCGCCCCGATCAGGCCGCCCCCATCCAGGGCGATGTTGAATTTCCGGGGAAGATCATAATAGTCCCGGTGACTGATGATCTGCTGGGAAAGCTCCTGGACAAAGGGCGTGACATCGACCCGTTCGTACCGGTCCACCCCGGCGGTCGGATTGGCGGTGATGTTGCGGATATTATCCGCCCCCGCGCCGCGGGTGTGCAGACCCACGGACTGGATCCGGCGCAGAAACTCGGGCGCGTCCTTGGGTTGGATGAGGCGGATCTGAAAATTGGCACGGGTGGTGATCTGGATGTAGCCGGTGGTCAGTTCCCGGGCCACCCGGGCGATCTCGCGCAGCTGGAAACTTTTCAACTGACCGCCCGGGATCCGCAGACGCGCCATGAAGGCATCCCTGACCGGCGAGAGATAAAAGAGACCATGCCATTTGAACCGGAAGGTTTCCTCCTTGTCAGGAGCCTTGTTGCCCAGGGCGTTTTCGGCAATCAGATGATAACTGTCGAGCGGGTGCTCCTCCTTTTTGACCCGTTCCTCAAAAATCAGGGGCGCGGCCTCCTCCCGCACGGGGGCCGGTGCCACATCCCCGAAGGTCACACCCCGCGAGGCGAGTCCCGAAAAAAATCCCTCGAGATACTGGCGCTGCTCCGCATTGAGCGGCGCGCCGTTGACGGATTCAAGGAGGGGGGGAGAGGGCATAGTCGGATTGTTTCCGTGGGGTGGGCGCCGCCGTCAATAGACATCCCGGCTGTATCGTTTTGCGGCTTTGAGATTTTTGACATAGGCCGCCGCATTCTCGGTTGTGAGACCTCCGGCCCTTTCGCAGATGTCATGCAGGGCCGCATCCACGTCCCGGGCCATGCGTGAGGCGTCGCCACAGACATAAAAGTGGGCGCCCTCCTCCAGCCAGGCCCACAGCGCGGAGGCGTTTTCGAGCAGGCGCTGCTGGACATAGATTTTTTCCGGCTGATCCCGGGAGAAGGCCGTGGAGAGCCGGGTCAACACACCCTGCCGCATCATGTCCTCCAATTCCTCCCGGTAATAGAAGTCGGATTTTTCGTGCTGGTCCCCGAAAAAGAGCCAGTTTTTTCCACGCGCCCCCGTGACCTTCCGTTCCTCCAGAAACGCGCGGAAGGGGGCGATCCCGGTGCCGGGACCGACCATGATCACGGGCCGGTCAGGATCGGCGGGCAACTTGAAGGACGGCGAGGCATGGACAAAAACAGGGACCGGCGTTTCCGCCCCGGCACGGTCGGCCAGGAACGTGGAGCAGACCCCCTTTTGGGAACGTCCATGGGCTTCATACCGGACCGCGGCCACGGTCAGATGCACCTGAGCCGGATGGGCTTTCAGACTGGAGGAAATGGAATAGAGCCGGGGCTGGTTTTTTTTGAGCAGGGCGGCAAATTCGGGGGCACTGTAACCGAGACGTGGAAATGCGCACAGCCAGTTGACCATTCCCCGACCCCAGAGATGTTTTTTGAGTTCGGCCGCCTGACCCTCCTCCAGAAGCCGCTTCAGCAGGGGATCCTGGCTGCGGTGCGCAACATCCACGAGGAAATCCCGCGAGGGTTTTGTGATCTCAAAATCCTCGATCATCGCCTTGCGCAGGGACTTGTCCCCGCCCTCGGGGGTCCTGACCGCCTCCTCGCCGTCAAAACCCAGCAGGCCAAGCATTTCATCAACCAACTGCGGACAATTCCGTGCAAAGACCCCCAGGGCATCCCCGACCTCATAGGACAGACCGGACCCCTCCAGGGAAATCTCAAAATGCCTCACATCCTTTCCCGAACCTTCCCCGCTCATTTTGCGGTTGGTGAGCAGTCGTCCGGGAAAAGGATTCTTTTTCCCAAACAGAAGCACCTCCGGTGCGGGGGCGGCAACGGCGGAGGCGGGGGCCGGGACGGCGGGGTCACCCAGCACCCCCAGCACCTGCTTCAACCACTCCTCCGCGGAGTTTTCATAGTCCACATCACAATCCACGCGGGGAGAGACCCGCCGGGCCCCCAGCTCCTCCAGGCGTCGGTCGAAATTTTTTCCCGCCTCGCAGAAACGCGGATAGTTTTTATCCCCCAGGGCCAGCACGGAATACCCGAGGTGCGGGAGACGGGGAACGGAATCCGTCCTCAGATAATCCCAGAAAACCTGGGCATTGTCGGGCATGTCCCCATCCCCGTAGGTGCTGGTGACAATCAGCAGGTTCTCCTCGCGGACCAAATCCGCCTTCGCATAATCGGACATGCTCAGGACCCGCCCCGCAAATCCGCGATCCCGGACCGACCGGGCGATTTTATGGGACAGCCCCTCCGCCGTGCCCGTTTGTGTCCCGTAGAGGATCAGCATCGGTTTGGTGGCGACCGGTTCCCCCGGGGCGGGTGCCGCGGCCCCGGAAATTTTCCCGGCGGCCAGCATCCCCGCAAGATAGCCGTTCACCCAGGCCCGTTGTTCCGGGGTGAACGGCGCATTTTCAGGAATGAAGGGGATGTCACTCATGGCCTCTAGAACTGAATGATCGTCTGCACATAGGCAAAGTCCGCATCACTGCTGCCCACCGAGCCGGAGGTGCGGAGGTAGTCACCCGTGAAGAAATGACTGTACCCGGCCTCCAGACGCATCCATTTGAAGAGCGGATACCGGGCCACCAGATCGATTTCCTGGCCGACAAAGTTGCTGACGTTGGCCCGGCCGCTGACCGCACGGACGGGGGTGGAGGCGTTGGCGCGGAACCAGGAGTCGCCGGTGGTATCCAGAAAAAAGGCGTGGTAGTCGAGACTCAGGTTCAATTTGCCGACAGGGGTGATGCTGAAACCCGCCCGCGGATTGTGAATGTTGCGCCAGGCAAAAAAGTCCATGAACCCGTAGAACTTGTGGTTGGTCGGGAAAAGATTCTGGAAGGACGTGTTGGTCCCGTCATTGGGATTGCCGTCACCGGTGGCGTAGTCGTAGCCGACACCGAAACGGGGGCGCATCGGTCCCTCGAAGGTGTATCCCCCCTGGACAAACCCCGCAAAGGCCAGCAGATCCCGGCGGCGCGACGTGGCGTTGTTGATGCTCGTGTCGGCGGCGTTGGCATTGATGCTCCCGACCTGTCCGTTGGCCTCCAGCGCATAGTCCCAGGGGCCGAGCTGACCGGGGACGGATTTCATCCGTGTCCCGAGGGTGACATAATCCCCCTTCTGGGTGCCGGCCACGGAGTTGAAGGGACGGTCGGTTTCAAACACCGATCCGCCGGTGGGGAAGCCCGAGTCCACGTTGGTCTTGTTCCGGAAGAAGACATAAAAATCCGTGGTCTGTTTGGGAATGTAGTTCATCGTATAATACACCCCGAAGAACCGGTCCTTGTAGTCGGTGTCATTGAAATGGCTCACCCGCATGTTGACGGGCATGACCGCAAACCCCTCGACGTTCCAGTTGAGCTGCTGGAACCGCATTTTGACCCCGTCAAACACGCGGCCGATGTTGTTCCAGTCAAAGGCCCCGATGAGCCGCTCGTCGCCGTAGCTGAGCTCCTGGCGTCCGACCGTGATGCCAAAGGGCAGTTCCTTGTAGTTGGCAAAGGTCACATTCGCCTGCTTCAAACCGATGGCGGAATCCCCCTCGGCTCCGAAGAAGCCCGGATCATCCGGACGCTGGGAATTGATTTCGCGGGAATCCTGGGCCTGGGTGTAAATATTCCACCAGTCATCCGGCTTGATGCGCATCCCGATTTTGACACGTTGAAGGACGTAGGCATCATCGGTATTCGATTCGACCCCGCCATTGAAGTCGAAGTTGTTGTCGCGCCATTCAAAACGCAGACGTTCCTGCACGTCGAAGATGACCTTGCCATCGGCGGCGGTGATCGGGTCCCCGAATTTCCAGCCACTGTCGGATTCCGGCTGGATATCGGAGGTGACAATGTTCTTTCTGAGGTTGCTTTTGGCGGGGTCCGAAGAATATTCGGCCGCCCGTGTTGAAACTCCGGCACCGGCGAGCAACGCCAGTGAGAGGAGGAGGGATGTTGTTTTTTTCATGTGTTGATCTCGATGTGGTTGAGGTTGGGCGAACCTTCAGGGCAAAGGGGAGGGACCGGAACTCCTATTTCCACAGGGTCATGTACCCGGGGGGATTCCAGAAATTCGAGCAGTTCCCCGCGCAGGGCGTAAAAGGCGGGGTCATCGAGGACGGCCTCGCGGTTCCGGGGCCGGGGCAGGTCCACGGTCAGCACTTTGCCGACGGTGGCCTCGGGCCCATTGGTCATCATGACCACACGGTCGGAAAGAAAAACGGCCTCATCGACGTCGTGGGTGACCATCAGGACGGTTTTCTGGTCGCTTTCCCACAGCCGCACCAGTTCCTGCTGGAGCTGGATGCGGGTGATCCCGTCGAGCATGCCAAACGGTTCATCCAGGAGCAGCATTTTGGGATTGAGGGCGAACGCCCGGGCGATTGACACCCGCTGTTTCATCCCCTGCGAAAGCTCCGAGGGCATCTTGTCCATGTCATCCCCCAGGCCGACCAGCTCGAGATAATGGACCGCCAGCGCGGTTTTTTCGGCGTCGGTTTTTTTCGGATACACCTGGTCGAGCCCCAGGGTCACATTTTTGAGGGCCGAAAACCACGGCAGCAGGCAGGGCGCCTGAAAAACCACCCCACGGTCCGGTCCCGCGTCGGTCACTTCCTTGCCGGCCATGACAATCACACCTTCACTGACTTCCTGCAGACCCGCGAGCATCGAGAGCACCGTGCTTTTCCCGCAGCCGGAATGGCCGATGAGGGTGACAAACTGGCCCTGGCGGATTTTCAGATCAAAATCGCGGACCACGCACAGGGGTCCCTTGGGCGTCTGGAAGGTCTTGTTCAATCTGCTGAAGTCCACGTAGGAGTCGGCGATCATGCGGCCACCTCCTCGAGGGATTTTGCCTTGGTTTCCACCGGCTTTTGCGCGGTGAATGACGTGTGTGACTTGCCGCGCAGTTTCAGATCGCGGGGACCGTGGCTCAGGAGATAGTGCAGGACGGTTTTCCGGTCGTGGTGGTAGGCGGGGTCGTTATTGAGCGCCCGGCGGTCGCGCGGCCGGGGAACGGTCACCGCAATGGGGTCTCCGAGTGTGGCCCCGGGTCCGGCGGAAAGCGGTACGATGCGGTCGGCGACAATGATGGCCTCATCCACATCGTTGGTGACCATCAGGAGGGTGCATTTTTCCTCCTGCTGGATCCGGACCAGTTCGTCCTGAAGCTCCGACCGGGTGAGGGCATCCAGGGCCCCGAGCGGTTCGTCCAGGAGCAGAATGCGGGGATTCATGGCCAGCCCCCGCGCCAGAGAGACTCTCTGGCGCATCCCGCCTGAAAGTTCGCCTGGTTTGCGGTTGAGGGCATGGCCAAGTTTTACCTTTTCCAGGGCGGCGGTTGCCTGGGCGGTCACCTGCGCACGCGTGAATTTCGGGAAGGCCTGGGCGACGGCCAGTTCCACGTTGCGCAAGGCTGAAAACCACGGGAGCAGGGAGTAATTCTGAAAAATCAGCACCCGGTCGAGGGTCGTGCCGGTGACGGGTTTTCCGTCAAACATCACCGTGCCCGCATCCGGCGGCACCAACCCGGCCACCATGTTCATGAGTGTGGTCTTGCCCATGCCGGAATATCCGACAATGGCGACAAATTCCCCCTCATCTACGGTGACATTGACGTCACACAGGACCGGACGGGCCCCGTAGGACTTGGAAATGTTTTGGAGTGAGAGCAGACTCATGGGGGGGGGGAAGGGTTGATGATTATGACAGCAGATGGGTGACCTGTTTTTCCGCCACCATCATCAGGCGGTCGAGGATGTACCCGACCAGACCGATGACGATGATGCACAGGATGATGTGTTCGTAGATGAGGGCGTTGTATTCCTGCCAGAGAAAGCCGCCGATGCCGGGGGCACCCGTGAGCATTTCCGCGGCCACAATCACCAGCCAGGCAATGCCCAGGGACAGACGGAATCCCGTGAACATGTATGGGAGTGTGGCGGGAATGAGGATTTTGAAGAGCAACTTGAATTTGGAGAGCTTCAACACCTTGCCGACATTCAGGTAATCCTGCGGCACATTCCGCACGCCGATGGCGGTGTTGAGCACCGTCGGCCACATCGAACAGATGGCGATGGTGAACAGGGCCGAGGGTTCGGTCCGCTGAAAGAGCACCAACCCCAGCGGCAGCCAGGCCAGAGGGGAGATGGGCTTGAGCACCTGGATGATCGGGTCAAAGGTCTTGGTGAAAAAGGTCGAAAGACCCAGCAGAAAGCCCAGCGGGGTGCCGATGAGCAGCGCCAGGAAATACCCCTTGGCCACCAGCCAGATCGAGTACCCCGTGAACCGCAAAATGCCCTGGTCCATCTCCCCGCGTTTGGCAAAGGGGTCCATGATCAGTTCCCGGCTCGACTCCCATGTCTTGAGCGGACTGGGGAGGGATTTGGCCCAGGTCAGACTCGAGATCTGCCACAGGATGAGGACTGTCAAAAATCCCAGTGCCGGCAGCAAGATCGACGGCCAATCAATCCGGAGTTTCCAGGCACATCCGGCGGAACGGGACGGGAGTGTTTCAGCGGCGGTTGTCATAACATTTTATGGTAGTCGGGTTTTCGACGGATCAGCCCTTCAGTGAATTGACCTTGAAGCTTTTTGCATAGGCCTCCGGATGGGCGGGGTCGAAGGTGGAATCCACCAGTTTGATGATTTGGGTGTCGTCGGGGGTGACGGCCACACCGATTTCCTTCATCGCCTCCGAGTACAGGTCCCCGCGCATGACCTGTTTGGAGATGGCATCATAATCGGGAGCCCCGGTGGTCAGTCCCCAGCGGCGGTACTGGGAGAGAAACCATTTGGCATAGGCCTGCGAGGGATAGTTGGTGTTGCGTTCCGAAAAGATCATGTACTTGGAATCCTTTTCCTTGCGTCCGTCCCCGTAATCGTTCTCACCCATCATACGGCCCAGAATGCTCTGGGGATCGCAGTTGATGTAGGTGGGTTTGCCGATGATCTGGCAGGCCTCCGCGCGGTTGGACATCGAGTCGAGCCAGACACTGGACTCGTGCAATGCCTTCAGCACCGCCTTGACCGCCCGGGGGTTTTTGTTGGCGAACTCCTCGGTGAAGGCGCACACCTTCTCCGGGTGATCGGGCCAGATGGCCTGGGTGGTGGTGGCGGTAAAACCGATGCCCTCGACCACGGCGCGGGCGTTCCAGGGTTCCCCGACACAAAAACCGTCCATTTTGCCGACCTTCATGTTGGCAATCATCTGCGGCGGGGGCACAGTGATCAGGGCCACATCCTTGTCGGGATTGATCCCGCCCATTCCCAGGTAGTAGCGCAACCACATCGCGTGCGTGCCGGGAGGGAAGGTCATGGCGAAGGTCAGCGGCCTGCCGCCATCCCGCGCCTCATCGACGAGCGGCTTGAGATCGGCCGGTTTTTTGATGCCGATCTGTTTGTATTTGGCATCCAGCGTGATCGCCTGCCCGTTCCGGTTCAGAATCCAGGGGACCACCATGGGTTTTTTCGGACTGCCTGCCAGACCCATCGACGAGGCCAGCGGCATTCCCAAAAGCATGTGTGTGGCCTGATTGTCGCCACTCGAGAGGCTGTCGCGGATGGCCGCCCAGTTGGCCCCCTTGGAGATCGTGGCATTGATACCGTGCTTTTTGAAGAATCCCTTTTCATGGGCGATGACAATGGGCGCACAATCGGTGAGTGCGATCATGCCAAATTTGATGTTGGCCGTTTCCGGGGCATCCGTCGCGGCATACACCCCGCCGATCCATCCCCTGGGCATGCCCGAAAGCAGCGCCCCGAGGGTGAGATACCCGGTGGTCTTTTTGAGGAATTTGCGGCGTGAATAGGAGTCAGGCAAGGAGTGGTTGTTCATGGGGAGTCCTGTGGGTTGGGGTTTTTGAATTCTGAAGGGGTTCCACGGCCGGTGCTTTTTTTGCCTGCACATGCAGGCGGGCCGCCTCGAAAATATCCTCCCGGAAAAGGGACTGGGACAGGGATTCCAGCCGACTGACCCCCGTCGCGGGAAACACACCCGCCGACGCGAGTTTGCGGGCCACCAGCCACGCCTTTGCGGCGGAGGGGCGGTTGGCATCGTGTCGGCTGAAGACATGAAAATTCCAGACCCCCCGGTCCCGGCCCGGGGTGGTCCCCACCTGACCGCGCAGGGAGGAGAGAATCACCCCGGAGGGGACCCCAAGATACTGCTTTTTGGAAAGCACCTGGGCGATCTGGCCGTGCTGATCCGGGTCATCACACAGGGCGCAGGACTCGAGCAGCGCCGACAGCAGACGCACATGCTCCTCGGAACGCTCTACGGAAAAGGATTCACGGACCATCAACACCTTTTCAGCGTGGCCGGGCTGCAACTCCGCACTGGAGGCGATGCACACCCCAGTCCCCCCCTGCTGGGCGATGGAATTCCACGGTTCCCCGGCACAATATCCGTCCAGGGTCTCCACGGCAAGATTGTAGGGCATCTGGGGCGGAGGCACGACGGCCAGTTCGTAGTCCCGTCCGGCCACCAACCCGGCCTTTGTCAGCCAGTCCCGCAACAGGTAGTGATGCGACGAGAAGGGGGAGACGATCCCAAAGACCAGGCGGACGGGATTCTCCAGGCCCGCATACCAGGCCCGCAGCGTCTCCGCATCCCGCACCCCTGCCTTCCAGAGGCGTTGGGAGAGGGTGATCCCGTTTCCGTGCAGATTCAACACCATACCGGTCAGACAGGGCGAGGCCAGCCCGGAAAGTCCCAGCGTGGCCGCCAGGGGAAGACCCGCCACGGCATGCGAAGCTTCCAGCTCCCCGAAAATGACCTTGTCCCGGACCGTGGCCCACCCCAGCTCCCGGGAGAGGGTGACCTTCAATCCCTGCTTGGCAAACAATCCCAGCTCCTGGGCCATGACCAGGGGCGCACAGTCGACCAGCGGCACAAAACCCACGCGCAATTTGCGGCTGAGGGCGGAGGCGGTGGTTTTGGGAATTGTTTTCACACCCCCTTCCACAAGCAGCAGCCGGGCCACCGTGCCAGAATGGTGACATTTTATTTATGAATTGTTTTTATCGTCATCATGATTAATATTCATGGTTCAAACACCCACCCGCATCCATGTCCGACACCATCGACAGCCGTCACATCCTGGCCTTTGTCACCCTGGCCACGACCAATAACTTCACGAAGGCCGCGGCCACACTCAACCTCACCCAGTCGGCCATCAGCCGGGCCATTGCCGGCCTGGAGTCGGATGTGGGGTGCCGGCTTTTTGAACGCGCCGGCAAAAAGGTGTTTCTCACGCAGGCCGGAGAACAGCTTCTGCCCGCGGCCCAGCGCATTTTGAGCCAGATGTCCGATGCCCGGGTCCAGCTGCGCCAGTTGGGACGCTGGGGAAGCGGACGCCTCCGGGTGAGCGCGGGACTGACCGCCTGCCAGCATCTGCTGCCACCGGTACTCCGGGAGTTCAAGGAGAGTTTTCCCCGCTGCCAGATCACCATCGAAACCGGGGACACGGAGGAGGCCGTCGACCTGCTGGAGGCAAACCGCGTGGACCTGGCCCTGGGCATGCAGCCCTCCGGGCATCTCCCCCTCACATTCCGTCCGCTTTTTGAGGATGAACTCTTTTTCATGGTCAGCCCCCTGCACCCCTGGGCGAAAGCCGGGAGGGTTCCTGCCGACGAGGTGGGCCGGGAAAACATCATTCTCTACAGCAAAAAAAGCCAGACCTTCCGGGTCATTGAAAAACATTTTGCGGCCCAATCCATCGTCCTCCGGTCTTTTATTGAAATGGGCAGCTACGAGGCCATCAAGGAAATGGTCAAACTCGGACTGGGTGTGAGCCTGATGACCGACTGGGTGGCCCGTCGCGAACTGGAGGAAGGGTCACTGATCGCCCTTCCCCTTGGACGCCGCAAATTGCGCCGCAGCTGGGGGCTCTTCCACCTCAAAGGGCGGCGTCTGAGCCTGTCCGAGGAAACCTTCGTGGGCCTGTGCAAGAGCGCCTTCGGTTAGGCGGCGGATCAGAAGTGGAAACCGATGCCCAGGCGGAACTGATTGTTGAAATACTCATCCACCCGGATATTCCCCGAATTGACGGCGGTGGAGGCCCCGTATTTGAAGGAGGGATAGAAGCTCATCGCGTATTCGCCAAAAAGACTGACCGTATCCGTGATGAAATATTCGCCCCCGACCTTGCCCAGAACGCCCACGGCCAATTTGTCCGTCCCGTTCATATTCCAAGGGATTCCCTGAAGCGTGCTGCCGGTTTTCAGTTCGGCCAGGTTGAAGCTCGGACCCGCGCCGAAATAGGCCCGGAAACGGTTTTGAAAGCAGGGCACCGACATCCCGACCAGCGGGGCCAGCTGGATCGTGGACATCCGGATGTTGTTGGCGTCGGAAATGTTGAAATCGTGGGTGTAGGAACCGTCAATTTCAAAAAACAGGTTCGGCGAATTCGGCAGATCCAGCATCCGTCCGGGGAGGATGTAACCGACCTTTCCAAAGGTTCCCCAGGAAAGAGGGTCCTGCTGTTCGGTCGTGGTGGAAACCGGGGACATGTTCACCTTGGTGGTCGTGTCCTGAAGGGAGCCGGCCATGCCAACCCCCAGATAAAACCCTGTTTTGGGGTCGCGAATGGTCGGTTTGTTGACGGGAGAATCCACATTGTAGTAGTAGCCATCCTGTCCGTTATATTTGTACTTCGGAGCGTCAGGCGCCTGTTCCAGCCGCTGGACTTGGGCAAAGCCGGAAGAAAAACTCGTTAAAACAGTCAGTACTGTGATGAAAAATTTGGTGATTAGTTTCATAAGTATCGTAATTTAAGGTTTATCAAGTTGATTTAATCTCAAATTATGGAAAAATTGTCAACACATTTAAATAAGAAGAAATTGATTGTGATTTTTTGAATCCTCTTTTTCGTTCGATCGACGCATCGGTTTGACGAATAAAACCCGCGATTGCTTCATCGCGAAGCCCTTCCCACTGTTTCGCCCCCCCTGGCCCAACACAGGCGCATCCGGAAAACCGCCCCGGGAGAATCCCCCGCACTTCTGTCCTATCCCCCCGGATTGATGAAGAAATAAAATGGAGCCAGTTGTCGGGTTCGAACCGACGACCGACGGTTTACAAAACCGTAGCTCTACCACTGAGCTAAGCTGGCCGCGCGAAGCGGGTGTGTTTATCAACGAGAACTTTCCGTTTGGCAAGTCCCGGAATCAGTCCGTCAAAATTCTGATTCCATTGCTGAATTGGAGATTCCAGGTCCTGGGTGAGTTTGATTTGAACTCAACTTTCGAGAATCCCATCGACCGGAAACGATTCCTCTTCAATCAGACGGACGGGGCGTCCCTGGATGACCAGTTCCATGCGGGATGGTTTCAACCCCATTTGGTGCAGAATCGTGGCATGGAG
>JANRIZ010000118.1:0-29363 GCA_033764445.1 Verrucomicrobiia bacterium
TGTTGTTTGTCCTCGTGGTGGCGACCGCCCCCATCCTGATGATTTTTCCGGGACTGATGGGACTGACCACCTGGGTGGAGCGGAAGGGACTGGCCCGGATCCAGAACCGGCTGGGCCCCAACCGGGTCGGCAAGTTCGGCATTCTGCAGTTTGTGGCCGACGGCCTCAAAATGCTCACCAAGGAGGACATCGTTCCGGCGGAGGCCGACCGGATCGTCCACTTTCTCGCCCCGGTGATCATTGTCATTCCCGCCCTGATGGGGCTGGGCCTGCTCTCCTTTGGGAACGGGATGACCCCCATTCCCGTTGACACGGGGGTGATCCTCTTTTTTGGCATCGGCTCGCTGAGCACCCTGGCCATTTTCATGGCCGGCTGGGCCTCGCGCAACAAGTTCTCCGTGCTGGGGGCCATGCGGTCGGTCGCCCAGATGGTTTCCTACGAGCTGCCCCTGGTGATGGCCTCGGTCACGGCCATCATGGCCGCCGGAACCCTCTCGATGAACGGGCTCGTCCAGGCCCAGTCGGGCGGGTTTCTGAACATGGCACACTGGCACGTTTTCACCCCGTGGGGGTTTTTCGGATTCATCCTCTTTTTCATCGCCGCGCTGGCGGAGACCAACCGCAGTCCCTTTGACATCCCCGAGGCGGAGTCCGAACTGGTGGCCGGGCACCTCACCGAGTACAGCGGCTTCAAGTACGCGCTGTTTTTTCTGGCCGAATACATTGCCGCCTTTGCGATCTTTGGCGTGGCTGTCACGCTGTTTCTGGGCGGATGGAACGGTCCGGAAATTGGCGGGGTCAAGCTCGGTCCTTCCTGGGCCTGGTTTTTGTTGAAGATGTACGTCCTGGTGCTGCTGATGATCTGGGCCCGCGGCACCTTTCCCCGGCTGCGGGTCGATCAACTGATGGCTTTTGCGTGGAAATTCATGCTGCCCCTGGCCTTCCTGAACATTCTCGTCTGCGGCCTGTATCTGTGGCTGGCCTCCCACGGCCTGTGGGTTGCCGGATGGATCGTCGCGCTGGGGATTCTCTGGGTTTCGTACAGGTCCCTGAGCGAGTCCGTATTCCGGTCCAACACCCCGCGGAGGGTTTACCGTTATGCCTGATCCCAAAATCCAGCTCGTCCTCTTTCTTGGGGTCTTTTTCCTGACCGTCAGCGCGGGATTTTATGCCGTTTCCCTGCGGAATCTCGTGCATGCCGCCCTGTTTTTGATCCTCACCTTTGCGTGCCTGGGCGGCGTGTTCATCCTGCTGAATGCGGATTTTCTGGGGGCCGTGCAGCTGCTCGTGTACGTCGGGGCGGTCGCTGTCCTGGTGCTCTTTGCCGTGATGCTCACGCGTAACGTGTCCCTGCCCGGGGCGGTCACCCCCGCCGCCGGAACGGGGCTGGCCGGGGTCGTCCTGGCGCTGGTTGTTTTTACGTGCATGGCCGCCTCGATTTTTGCGGACCCCCTGGCCGGGACCGGACCGGCGGTGCCGGTGATGGTGCGGGATCGCGTGAATGCCCATTCCTTTGAACCCACGACCGCCGGATTTTCACGGGCGCTGATCGAGGGACATGCCGTGGCCTTTCAGATCGCCGGTCTGTTGCTGACGGCCGCGCTGATGTCAGCCATCCTGCTGGCCCAGGATTTTCGCAAAAAACAACCCGGGTCACCGGCCGACCCCAGGACCGGAACACACTGACCACCCATGCCCCCCCTGAGCTTCTACCTTTTTTTTGCCGCCGTCCTCTTCTGCACCGGACTGGCCGGGGCGTTGTCGCGCCGCAATGCCATCGTGGTCCTTTTCAGCCTTGAACTGATGTTTGCCGCCTGTCACCTCAATCTCATCGCCTTCTGGCGGTACGGACCCCAACCGGAACTGTATCACGGCCAGGTTTTCACCCTTTTTTCAATCGCCGTTTCCGGGGCGGAAGCCGCGGTCGGTCTGGCGTTGATCCTGCGCATCTTCCGCCATTACCGTACCGTCCAGGTCACTGAAATCCGGGAGTTGAAAGGCTGAGATGAATCCGCACGTCACCGCCTATGCCGCCATTGTCCTGCTGCCGCTGCTGGCCGCCGCGGTGTGTTTGTGCCTGCCTGCCTCCCGCCGGGCGTGGGCCGCGACCATTGCCGTCACCGCCATGGCCGTGTCGTTTGCGGGATCGATGGCGGTGCTCATCCGCTGGCTCTCGGGAATGACCGTTCACGCGCGCCAGTGGAATTTTGACTGGATTGCCCTGCCCGCGGATCCGATCCGTCTCGGGCTGTTGCTCGACCCGTACACGATCCTGATGCTCACGATGGTCACCGGGGTGGGGTTGCTGATTTTTGTGTTTGCCGGCGGGTACATGCACGGGGATCCGCGGCGGGGCGGGTTTTTCTGCTCCATGTCCTTTTTTGCCGCGGCCATGCTCGGGATGGTCATGAGCAACAGCATGCTGCTGCTGCTCATCTGCTGGGAACTCATGGGCCTGGCCTCCTATCTGCTGATCGGGTTCTGGTTTCAAAAACCGGAGGCCGCCGCCGCCGCACGCAAGGCATTCATCACCACCCGCATCGGGGACCTCGGCCTGCTGGCGGCCACGGTGTGGCTTTCAAACCAGTGCGGCACGCTTTTGTTTTACGACAACGGAAACGGATTGCTGGAGGCCAAAAACCTGGACCTGCTGATGCAGGCCGGGATGTGGGCCGGCATGGGTTTTGTGTTCTGGATCGCGCTCCTGGCCTTTTGGGGGGCCGTCGGCAAATCGGGTCAGTTCCCGCTGCATGTGTGGTTGCCCGACGCCATGGAGGGGCCGACCCCCGTTTCCGCGCTGATTCATGCGGCCACCATGGTCGCTGCGGGGGTGTTTCTGATGGTGCGCCTGTATCCGCTGCTGGTCCTGGAGCCGGTCCTGTTGGGAATCATCGCCAGTGTGGGCGCATTTACGGCACTTTTTGCGGCGTGTATTGCCCTCGCCCAGCGCGACATCAAACGCATCCTGGCGTACTCAACGGTTTCGCAGCTGGGGCTGATGATGCTGGGCCTGGGCGTGGGGGGACCCGCCGTGGCGATGTTTCATCTCTTCACCCATGCGATTTTCAAGGCGCTTCTGTTTCTTGCCGCCGGGTCGGTCATCCATGGCACCCACCACGAACAGGACATCTTCAAAATGGGCGGACTCAAAAAGGCGATGCCGGTGACCTGCCTGGCCTGGGGGGCCGGTTATCTCGCCCTGGCCGGGATTCCCCCGCTGGCGGGATTCTGGTCCAAGGACGAGATCGTCTATTATGCCTTCAAGGCCAGCCCCTATCTTTTTGCCATGGCCTGGGCCACCTCCCTGCTGACGGCCTTTTATACCACGCGCCAGTTTCTGCTGGTCTTTTTCGGAAAATACCGGGGGCATCACGCGCCCCACGAGTCCCCGCGGGTCATGACCGTGCCGCTGCTGATTCTGGCCGCGGGCGCGATCCTCGCCGGGCTTTTGGGAACCCCCTGGAAAAACCTCTTTGCGCATTTTCTGGAACCCGGTGAAATACACGATGCGACCGGGTTGAATGTTGTCATCATGCTCGTGAGTTTCCTGACCGCCATCACCGGCATCGTTTTGGGTTGGTTCCTGTATGGGCGCCATCCCGAGGCTGCCGCCGCACAGGACCCGTTGCAAAGGATCGGCGGGCGTCTGTACCGGACGCTGGCGGACCGCCTGTATGTCGATGAGTTTTATGCCGCGACCTTCGGGCGCCTGATCCTGGCCCTCAGCCAGCTGGCCGCGACCGTTGAGCTGGTTCTGGAGTTTCTCAACCGGCTGCTGGCTGGAATCGCCTTCGGGATTTCCTGGGCCGCCCAGAAGGTCGGCGACCAGTGGATGATCAACGGGGGGTTTGATTTCCTGTGCGACCGTGTCCGGCAAAAAGGGGCCTTTTTTGCGGCCCTCCAGACCGGGAAAATTTCCATCTCCCTGCGTCTCATGGCCGGCGGGGTCGCCCTGTTGGGCCTATTGTTGTGGATGCTCCACTGAATCAAAAAATACAACCATGCTCAGCGCCCTCACATTTCTGCCATTGATTGCCGGACTGATCCTCCTGTTGCTGCCGCGGGAGCGCGAGCGGCTGGCCGCACCGCTGGCATTGGGCTCGTCGCTGGTGGTGCTGTTTGGAACCCTCGTGGTGGCCGTCACCTGTCATCAGGCGGGGCCGGGAATGCATCATGTGGAATTTTTCCGCTGGATCCCCGCCCTGGGGATCCACTATTTTCTGGGGGTCGATGGGTTGGGCGCCGTGGCGCTGCTGCTCAGTGCGCTGGTTTTTCCGATGGCCATTGTGGCCGCATGGAACCGGTCCCAACAGCCGCGCCTTTATTTTGTGCTGTTGCTGCTCTTGCAGACGACGGTCACCGGAGTCTTCACCGCCCTGAATCTCTACCACTGGTTCCTGTATTTTGAGATCAGCCTGGTCCCGGCCTTTTTCCTGATCAAAATCTACGGGGGTCCGCACCGCTCCTACGCCGCGTACAAGTTTTTCCTCTACACCCTGCTGGGCAGCGTCCCGATGTTGCTGGCCTTTGTCTTCATTTACACCCGCACCGGCACCCTTGATCTGGTCAGCCCCGTTGACGGGGTGTCCGGACTGGCCGGGCTGTTTTTTCAGGACCGTCTGGTGGGCGAGGGGGGCCATTTGCTGGGCCGCGCGACCCTGTTTGTGTTTCTGGCGATCCTGATCGGGCTTGCCGTCAAAACCCCGCTCATGCCGTTTCACAGCTGGCTGCCGGACGCCTACACCCAGGCCCCGCCGTTTGTGACCATGGTGCTGACCGGGGTGATGTCCAAAATGGGTGTGTACGGGTTTTTGCGGATTCTCATGCCGCTTTTTGCGCCGGAACTGGCCGCCGCCGCCGGATGGCTGTCGTGGCTGGCTGCCGCCACGGTGTTTTTGGGCATGCTCATTGCCTGGTGCAAAAAGGACCTCCTTGAAATCGCCGCCTACTCCTCGCTCAGCCACGTGGCCCTGTGTGTGCTGGCCCTCTGCTGCCTCAACGACGTCCACCGGGGCCCGGCGCATTTTGCGGCGGCGTATCAGGGGGCGGTGATGCAGCTGTTCAATCATGGGCTGACCGCCGCCGCGCTCTTTTTTGTGTTTGGCCTGCTCATCGCACGCAACGGCGGACGTGCCGGGATCGATGACTTTGGCGGATTGCGCACCGTGGCGCCGCAGCTTTCCTCCCTGGCGATGCTGGTGATCTTTGCGGGGATCGGACTTCCGGGACTGAGCGGGTTTGTCAGCGAATTTCTCATTTTCAAGGCCGCCCTGGCCGCCCACCCGGGTGCCGGTGCACTCGCCCTGGCGAGCCTGCTGCCGGGCGGACTTGTTTTTTTGCGGCTCATCCAGAAGGTGTTCTGTGGTCCGGTCAACCCCGCGTGTGCGGCGATGGCGGATTTGAGCCTGCGCGAATGGATCGTCCTGGGGCCCGTGGCGCTGCTGCTGGTGGTTCTGGGCGTCTGGCCGCAATGGATCCTCAACCTGATGAGAACCTTCTGACCTGAGACCACCACCGATCTGAAAAAACAATCCCCCTGACACAAACATGCTTCTTCAATACACCATCTGGATTTCGTTGATCGGCGCGTTTCTCGTGGCCATGATCCCCGCCCGGGACCCGGGCAGCATCCGTTGGACGGCCCTGTTCTCAATGGTCGGTTCCCTGGCCGTGGCCGTGGCCGCCTATGCCCGGTACGATGCCGTCGCCGGAGGGTATCAGGATGTGCTGGCCATGAACTGGATTCCCAGCCTGGGCGCCCAGTTTCTTCTCGGGGCGGATGGGATCAGCCTGCCCCTGCTGGTCCTGACAGGTGTCATCGGCCTGACGGGGGTGCTCTTCTCGTGGAATGTCGCCCATCGGACAAAGGAATTTTTCATCTATTACCTGATTCTGATCGCCGGTGTGTACGGTGTGTTCCTGTCGATGGATTTGCTCCTGTTGTTTGTGTTTCTGGAAATTGCGATCGTGCCCAAGTATTTTCTGATTTCCATCTGGGGCAGCACCCGGCGCGAGTATGCCGCCATGAAGCTCGTGCTCTATTCGTTTGTGGCCAGTGTCATGATCCTCATCGGCCTGCTCTGCCTGCACGCCCAGTACCGGGCTCTGACGGGAATCCACACATTTGACGTGCGCTTTTTTGTCGAGAATGCGTGGTTGTTGCCGCACGGATTCCAGTTGTGGTGTTTCCCGCTGGTGTTCCTGGGATTTGCCACCCTCGCGGGCCTTTTCCCCTTGCACACCTGGGCGCCGACCGGACACGTCGCCGCCCCCACCGCCGCCTCGATGCTCCTGGCGGGCGTGGTCATGAAAATGGGTTCCTACGGCTGTCTCCGGGCGGGGCTTCTGCTTTTTCCCCATGGTCTGCAGGAACCGGTCCTGTTTTTTGATTTTCTCGTGCCGCAATTCTGGTTCTGGACCTTTGCGGGTCTGGCCGTCTTCGGCATCGTGTACGGCGCCGGGGCGAGCCTCGTGCAGAAGGATTTCAAGTTTGTCGTCGGCTACTCGAGTGTGAGCCACATGGGCTTTGTGATCCTGGGAATCGTCACTGCCAACGCCCTGGGATTGACCGGGGCCCTTCTCCAGATGATTTCCCACGGGTTGATCGGTGCCCTGCTTTTTGCCTGTGTGGGGCGGATGATCTATGACCGCACCCATACCCGCCATCTCGACGCGCTGCCCGCCTTTGATCTGCGTTCCCGGATGCCCGCGCTGACAGCCATCGTGATTGTGGCGTTTCTGGCCTCCGCCGGGTTGCCGGGGATGAGCGGATTTATCGCGGAATTCACAGTCCTGTTGGGGACTATGAAAGTCTCGCCCCTGCTGTGTGCGGCCGTCGGTCTGGGCATTCTCGTCACCTTTGCGTATTCGCTGCGCCTGCTCCATCTCGTGTTTTGGACCACCCCCGTCCATGGGGTGCAAAATGCGGAATGTCATGAACCCCTCCCCCCCCTGACCCTGCCTGAAAAACTCGCCTCCGGGATTCTGATTTTTCTGATCGTTCTCATCGGCCTGTTGCCGCACACGGTCACCGGAGTGATGCAGTCGAGCATCGAGCAGAGCCTGCGGCAGATGAATAAAAAAGCAGACATTCAAACGCCGCCCCTGGCCCAAAAACCCTCCCCCGTCCACCCATGAACACGGCCCCGTTTCTCCCCTGTCTCCCGCAGATTGCCCTCTCACTCTGGGCGTTCGGCCTGCTGGCGGCGGATGCCTTCTGGTTCCGGCACTGGCCCATGCCCCGCCGCAACCGCCGTCTGGGATTGCTCTCCGCCCTCGGCTACGGCCTGTCCATTTTCCTGCTCCTGTGGCGCCCGGTCGGAGAACCCTCGCAATCCTTCGGTCCCGTGTCGCTGGTGGAAATGATGGAAATTCTCGTGTTTGCCGGGGCGGCCCTGACCGCCCTCATCTGCACCCGGGACGAGTGGACCGAACATTGCGGGGAGCTTTACACCCTGTTGACGGTTTCCGCCCTGGGACTGTCGTTTCTGGTGATGGCCCGGGACCTGATCATGGTCTTTCTGTGCCTGGAACTTTCCAGCATCACCCTCTATGCCCTGACGGCGATGCGTGGAGACCGCCGCGATGCGACCGAGGCCGCCTTCAAATATTTTCTCTATGGCTCGCTCTCCTCGGCGTTTCTGCTGTTTGGACTGACCTATCTGTATGGATTGACCGGGACCCTGGAGCTGGCCGGCATCGCGGAGGCCTTCTCCCGTCAGTCCCCGGGTCCGCTGCTGATGATGGCCATGCTTTTTGTGGTTGCCGGCATGGGATTCAAAATTGCCGTTGTTCCCTTCCACCTGTGGGCGCCGGATGCCTACCAGTGTGCGCCCCTTCCGGTGGCGGCTTTTGTGGCCAGTGTTTCAAAAATCGCCAGCGTCTTCATTTTGATCCTGTTCCTGGGTGTGCTTGCCGGGGCCCAGGGGGCATTCTCCTTGGGGGCGGGCGCGGTGCGGACCCAGCCCGGGTGGGTGGCGGCCCTGACCTTCATTTCGCTGGCCAGCATGGTGCTGGGAAATTTTGCGGCCCTCAACCAGACCCATGTCCGCCGTCTGCTCGCGTATTCGGGGATCGCCCACATGGGGTATCTGCTCATTGCCCTGTGTGCCGGGACCCCTGCGGGGAAAGCCGCCGCCCTGTATTATGTGATTGTCTATGCCATGGCCACCCTTGGGACCTTCGGGGTGCTCGGTGTTCTTGGGACACAGTCGGGGGGCGAGACATTCCGGCATCTGGCCGGTGCCGCGCACCGGAATCCGACGCTGGGATTTTTCCTCAGCCTCTTTGTGCTCTCGCTCGCCGGCATCCCGCCGATGGCCGGGTTTATGGGAAAATTCCTGGTCTTTTCCGAGGCGCTCACCAGTCCCCATGCGGTGGGATTGGGGATGCTGTGGCTGGTGATCATCGCCCTGCTCACCAGTGCCGTGGCCTTTTATTATTACCTCATCCTGCTCAAGGCCGTCTGGATCAGCGAGCCCGCCGAGGAGGCGCCCAGGGAGCTGATCCACACGCCCTGGTGGTTTAACGCCGCCATGGGATTGCTGGCCCTGCTGATTCTGGTTCTGGGCATTTTCCCCGCCCCGCTTCTGGAGTTTCTGGCGGCGGGTCTGGCCCACACCCGGTAAACAGCCCATGCCCACAATCGCCACATGGATCCGCCCGGTGGACCGGGAATTTTTCAGGGATATTTTTTCCCCCTACCCCGATGTGGTCCTGCTCGATCAGAAAAGGGCCCTGGAGAACGGACGCTCCGTGGATTTGACCCGGGCCGATGGACTGCTCCTGACCGGCGGACCCGATGTGGACGGCTCGTTTTTGCACCAGCCCATTCCCGATCCCACGCTCATCAAGGGCGCACAGCCGGACCGTGATCAATGGGAAATCGCCTCCCTCCGGCGGATCATCCACGATCACCGGCCGTTCCTGTGCATTTGCAAGGGGGTCCAGATTTTGAACGTGGCCCTCGGCGGCACCCTGATCCTCGACATTCCCCACCACGACACCAAGGAAACCAAACTTGCGAATATCCAGAAACTGCGTCACTCCTCCCGCGCCCCCTTTCGGTTTCCCGCCGTCAACAGCTCCCACCATCAGGCCCTCGACCGTGTGGTCGGCAGTCTGGTCGTGGACTCATGGTCGGCGGATGACGGGATTGTGGAGGCGGTCCATCTGAAGGATTCCCCCTTCGGAATCGGCACCCAGTACCACCCCGAACGTGACCCTTACTACCAGCCCCTCTTTGATGGGTTTGTGGAGGCCCTCCGGAAACAGTCCGCCTCCTCCGGGAAAGCCCCCCGATGAACCGACTCGAATACTGGACCCACCCGCTGGCCCTGCGGCATCGCTGGACCATTGCCACCTCCGTGGAGCAGGGCGGACGGACCCATTCGGAAAATGTCTTTTTGCGCCTGCACCTTGGGGACGGACCCTGTGGTCAGGGTGAGGCCCCGCCGCTGATGCGGTACGGGCAGAATACCGAGGATATTGTGACCTGGCTCCGTCGGCTGCCGTTGCGGGAACTCGACGGGAAGGATCCCTCCGGCACACTCGCGCGGTTGCCCGCCCTGATGCCCCCGTGCAGCAGCGCCCTGTGCGCCCTGGACACCGCCCTCCACGATCTCGCCGCAACACGTGCCGGAAAACCGTTGTACTCCTCTTTGGACCTGCCCGCCCCCCGGCCGCAGCCGACCTCCTTTTCCATCGGCATTACCGACCCCGCCGCCCTTCCGGCCAAACTCGGTGAGGCCCGGGAATATTCCATTTTGAAGGTCAAACTCGGCGGGCCGCACGACCGGCAGACCCTTGAGGAAATCCGTCGGACCCTTCCGCGGAGCCTTTTGCGTGTGGACGCCAATGAAGCCTGGAAAAACGCGCGGGAGGCCCTCGCGCACATCGGCTGGTTGGCCGATTTGGGCGGGGTGGAATTTGTGGAGCAACCCATGCCCCGGCATGTGGCCCCGGAGCAATGGCGCCGGTTGTTTGCCCGCAGTCCGTTGCCGCTCTACGCGGATGAATCGATCCAGACACCCGGGGATATCAGCACCTGTGCGGCGGTTTTTCACGGGATCAATGTCAAGCTCAGCAAATGCGGGGGAATCCAACCGGCCCTCGCCCTGATCCGAGCCGCCCGTTCGCACGGACTCAAAATCATGCTCGGGTGCATGATCGAATCGAGTCTTCTCTCCACGGCCGCCTTTCATCTCTCCTCCCTGGCCGACCACCTTGATCTGGACGGCCCCCTGCTGATCTCCAACGATCCCTACCGCGGCCTGGCATGCCGTGCGGGCGTCCTCTCCCTGGCCGATCCCGCCAGCCCCGGCCTGGGCGTGAGGCATGAGGGGGGATGAGGTCGTTGGCAACGCCCTTTGGCCTGGCCATCGCCATCGGCACCCCCGCCCGGAGCAAATCCCTGTGTGGTCAACAGCACACGCTCTTTCCATGGTCAAATCCTCCTGTTGAACCGGCCTTTTTTTGTGGCCATTGAAAAATATCCCCGCCATTCTTTTCTCCTCTCATGCGCACACTGGCCATCGGCGACATCCACGGCTGTCTCAAGGCACTGACCTCTCTCATCGGGTTCGTGGGCCCTACGGCTCAGGACCGGCTGGTTTTCCTGGGCGACTACATTGATCGCGGGCCGGATTCCAAGGGGGTCATCGACTGGCTCATCGACGAGAAACGCCGCCGCGGGAAAAAGCTCATCACTCTCCGCGGTAATCACGAGGTCATGCTGCTGGGGTCCCGGACCACCCCAAATCTATTTATGAACTGGCGCTCTTTCGGCGGACTGGAAATGCTCGAGTCCTACGGTGTGAACAATACCCATGATTGGGTGGAACACATCCCCAGGGAACACTGGGACTTTTTCGAGGCGACCCTCCCTTACTTTGAATCGAACTCCCACATTTTTGTCCACGGCGGCATCGAACCGGATGTGGAGATGCAAAACCAACCGGACATGGTCCTCTATTGGCAGCGTTTTGAAAACTTCGGCCCGCATGATTCTGGCAAAACAGTTGTCTGCGGCCACACCTCCCAAAAATCCGGCGAAATCGCCCAAAGGCCCGGAAGTCTTTGCGTCGACACCTGGCCGCTGGGCCAATGGCTGACCTGTCTTGATGTCGACTCGGGCCGGTTCTGGCAGGCCAATCAAAAGGGTGATACCCGCAAGGGTTTGCTCAAAAAAACGGTGTGATCACTTCGGTGCGATCTCGACGAGTTCTATCTCAAAAACAAGGTCGGCCCTGGGCGGGATCGAACCCGATCCCTCCACCCCGTAGGCCAGATAGTAGGGGATGTACAATTTGCGCCGCCCCCCGGTTTGCATGCCGAGTACGCCTTCCTCCCATCCGGCGATGACCTGGCGCGTCCCCACCATGAAGGTAAAGGGTCCCCGTCCGGAGGACGAATCAAACTTCTCCCCGTTGGTCAGGGTCCCGGTGTAGTGGACTGATATCCTGTCCCCGGTCTTCACGGCCGGTCCGCTTCCCTGGGCGATATCGGTGTACCTGAGCCCGGTCCCGGTGGTGGTTTCCTTGCCCGGGGAAGGGGCAAGAGTGTCATGACCGGCAGCCGTGGTCGTGGTTGCGGCCGGTTTTGAAACGGGCGCCGGGCGGCTGTGATCGCTTCCGCCACATCCCGTAAAGACGGCCAAAACCATCACGCCACTCATGAAACCCAAGAAGTTCGTACGCATGTCATGGTTTAAGGCCCCCGGACACTCTCCGCAAGCCCCAAAAAAATGCTGATTTCTCATTTCTTGTCTTTGATCCGTCCTTTCATCAATCGCACATAACCCACTGAAATCAAGATTGATGGGTAATTTGATTTGACTGGTCCGCATTTTGCTCTACATCATCCGCGCATGCCCATCCGTTCCAAATTGATCGCCGTCCTGGCCGTGACTCTCCTCGGATTTTTTCCGGACGTCGCCCAGGCGAGGGACTTTTTGGTGGTCAGCGTCGCCGACCAAAAAATGGCTCTGCTCAAGGGAAATACCCTGGAGGCCATCTACGTCATCTCCACGTCCAAATACGGTGTGGGCGATTCGGTGGGAAGTTACAAAACCCCTCTGGGAAAATTCCAGATTTATCGGAAAATCGGCGGGAACAAACCCCCGGGAGCGGTCTTCAAAAGCCGTCAGTGGACAGGGGAAATTGTCCGCCCCAATGCCCCCGACCGCGATCCGATTGTCACCCGCATCCTCTGGCTGAAGGGGTTGGAATCGCAAAACCGCAGGGCTTTGGACCGCGGCATCTACATCCACGGCACCCCCCAGGAATCCGCGCTGGGAACGGCCGCCAGCTACGGCTGCATCCGGATGCGTTCGGCCGACATCATCAGGGTTTTTAATCAGGTCGATGAAAATACGGGGATTCTCATCACCCGCGACTCCCTGGTCTCGGCAGTTGCAAAATGTGGCGGTGTGGCCGAGGAAGAGGACGACTCCTACGCCTCCCGTTGAAACCCGTCCCTCCTGCCCTGTACGGCTTCCCGTTTTTCCTCCTTTGCGCGGGAGCAGGGCCGGTTTAGAAATTCCTCCATGCCCGAGGAATCTGACGTGCTCATCATCGGCGGCGGGGCCGCCGGGCTGATGTGTGCCCTGACGGCCGGAGCGCGCGGACGCTCGGTCACCCTTCTTGAACACAATGACCGCGTGGGCAAAAAGATCGCCATCTCCGGTGGAGGCCGCTGCAATTTCACCAACCTCGGTGCCTCTCCGGAAAATTATCTTTCCGACAATCCCGATTTCTGCCGCTCGGCCCTGGCCCGCTACACACCCGCCGACTTCATCCGCCTGGTCGAAAAACACGGGATCGCCTACCACGAAAAAAAACTCGGCCAACTGTTTTGCAACACGAGTGCCAAGGAGATCATCAACATGCTCCTCGCGGAATGCGCCCGATCCCGGGTCCGTCTCTCGCTGGAAACCCGGGTCTGCGAAATCCGGAAATCCGACCGGTTCGAGGTCCTGACCAACCTTGGAACCTTTTGCGCCCCCTCCCTGGTCATGGCCTGCGGGGGTCTGTCCCTGCCCAAACTTGGCGCCACCGACCTGGCCTACCGCATCGCCCGGCAGTTCGGACTGCGACAGATTCCCGCCCGCGCGGGGCTGGTGCCCCTGACCCTTTCCGGGGAGTGGCTCGGACACTGCCGGGCTCTGGCGGGTGTCTCGCTTGAGGCCCGCGTCACATATGAAAAGCGGACCTTCCAGGAAAACATCCTTTTTACCCACCGGGGACTCAGCGGCCCGGCCATTCTGCAAATCTCCTCCCATTGGAATCCGGGCGAGCCCCTGTCCATCAACCTGCTTCCGGGGCGGAGTGTGCCGGAGGTTCTCGGCGATCCCACCCTCCGGGAATTGCAGTTGGACAACGCCCTGGGCCGGGTGCTTCCCTCACGTCTGGCCGCTCTGTGGGGCTCCCAGCTGGGTCCGCTCCGCAAACTCAAACAATACAACCCGCCCGAGCTTGCCCGCCTCGGAGCCATGGTCAACGACTGGTCTCCGGTCCCCGAGGGGACCGAAGGTTATGCCACGGCCGAAGTCACGGTCGGTGGCATCGACACCCGCGATCTGAACCAGAAAACCATGGAGGCCCGTTCCGTTCCCGGATTGTTTTTTATCGGCGAGGCGGTGGATGTCACCGGCTGGCTCGGAGGGTACAACTTCCAATGGGCCTGGGCCAGCGGCCACGCCGCAGGGGGGGTGGTCTGAATCCACCAGCACCCGCCTGAACCTCATTGCGCCGTGTTTTCAAAATGCGAAAAATCGCGGCTCCGAAAGGGCATTTTGAGCGGCACCGTTTTGCGAACGGTCATTGCGCCTTCTCCGGTCTCAATCCGTGCCTCCTGCTTTTCCTCCCGGACCGGGGGCTCAAACTTGTCGTGCTTCTGGACGTGGGTCACAAAATAACTCCGGAGTGTCGTTTCCCATACCCCGGGCACCTCCGCCGGCAACAGATAGTTTTTGTAGCCCTGCTGCGCCTCCAATCCCCCCTCCCGTGATATCTGCGGCGTGGGCAGATAACTGATCACCCCATTGGTGTACCCCAGAACAAAGGTTTCATGCCCCCGAAGCAGCTGGCGCAAGGCCAGTCCGGTCTCGGCCATCGGCTCAAAGGGCATTGTCAGCAACAGGATCGGCCCGATCCGCACCACGTGCACGGAGAAACGGACCCGGACGGGGTTGCCCTTCTGCTGCAGGGTCTGCGCCCTTTGTGCGGCCCAAAAAACATAGCGGTTGTTGATGTGCTGGACGGATTCCGGGGCATTGGCCCGACGGCCGTTCTGCATCCGGGTCTCATAATCATGCATCTCACTCAAAACCACGTCGTACGAGGGCAACGGAGCCAGGGGCAGCTCAAATTCCCGTTCCAGCACGGAGAGCGGACCCTCCCCGCCTTCCTGATATTCCTCGTATGCGTAGGCAAAAAAGGTCGCCATGGACCGGACAATCTTCGGCTGCGACCGCCTCTTGTGGGTGCGAATGCTTTCGGCCACCTTGATGGTCTCCGCCCCCAGCATCCGCCCCAGTCGGCGTGTCTCGTCAAAGTCCTCCTCACTGGCCCCGATTCCGGAGAGGGGATTGAGATTGCCCGCACATCCCTGCAAAAATAAGGAGAGACAGCCCAACCCCGACTCGATGGTCCCGCGGGCGGCTCCAATATAGTCGGCGGAGATCACATTTGACCGATATCCGAGAGTCACCGGATGACAGCTGTAACGAAAGGCCACCGCCAGGGGGTTGCCCTTCAAATCATCAAACCGGATCACCCCCACACTGGAATCGCATTCCCCCTGATGGTTTTCCCCCACATAAACCTCGCCCTCCTGCATCTTCTGCCGACGGTTGACGTTGGCCCTCAATTCCCCCCATCCACTCCCCATTCTCGCCGCCTGCATTTTCGATACGGCTTCCTGACAGGCTTTCCCACATTTCTCAAACACCAGGGCGGCATACTGATCCTGCATGTGAATCTGCTCGGTGACGTCATAGGGGATATACCCATCCATCACGGGGGCTGAATGGGTGTGCCCGACATTGATCAGGATGTTTTTGGGAAGCGTCCCGATCAGCTTGGCACAATGGGCCCGCAAGGCATTCGCAAACTCGGGGCTGAGCATTGTCAAATCCGCCCCCATCAGGACCATCAGGCTCTCCCGGGATTGAATCGCCAATGCGGTCACACTCAAGTCGTCCAATATCCGGTTCGACACCCCTTCCCGCAATGCATACCCACAAAGCCTGATTCCAAGGGGCGGATTGATGATTTCCCGGGCGATGCCAACTCGATAAATGGGGGGGGTCATGCAGTTCTCCTTGTGTTTAAAATAAAAATATAGACAATTATGGTATTTATGTCAATTATAATATCATGTTTATATACTATAATGTTTCTATACATAATTATATATATTATCTTGATAATAAACTTTAGTACTATTTTTTAAAAAAAGTAATTCGATTAAAAGATTTTAAAAAACTCAATTTACTAATTATTAATTGACATATAGTCTCCCCCTGACAGAGTCAGTTTCTCCCCCGGAGTTTCATTTAAAATGTTCTCAACCGGCAATCAATCCGGTCAAGCGTACGGGAGGGGTGATAATACGGATCGTATCGCAAACGCCAGTGCCATCGGTTGCGCATGTGGTTGAGGGCCGCACGGAAAGGGGGCAGACGGCACTCTGAAATGCCCCGGCTTTTGGATTCCTCATGGATGAGGGTGGAGTGGGGATTGTAGAGAATCCGGTATCCGCGTGAGACGAGTTTCAGGCAGAAATCCACATCGTTGTAGGAGGTGGGCAGGGACTCATCAAACCCGTCCACCTCCTGGTAGACGGAGCGCCGGACGAGCAGGCAGGCGGCGGTGAGGGCACTGCAAGGACGCAGGGTGTGGATCATCCGTGTGGGGTCCAAAACATCCGCGGGAAACCCTTTGTAGGGATGATTGGCCAGTGCGCTCATGCCCAGGACAATCCCCGCGTGTTGCAGGGTGCCGTCGGCAAAAAGCAGCCGCGGCCCCACGGCGGCGACCTCGGGATCCTGGAGGCAGCAGACCAGATTCAACAGCCAGTCGGGATGGATGATTTCCGTGTCGTTGTTGAGCAACAGCAGCAGTGGGGCCGTTGAAACCTGGGCGGCGGCGTTATTGAGCCGGGAAAAATTAAACGGCCCGGGAAGGGGGAGAATCCTGATTTTTTCATGGGTCTTCCACTCCCGGAACTGCCGGAGGGTCGCCGGGTCCCGGCTGCCGTTATCCACGATCAAAAGGGTCAAGCGGGGATAGTGCGTGATCTTCAGAAGGCTCGTGACGCACCTGCGCAGCAAATCGATTTTGTCCCGTGTCGGAATGATGATGCACACCTCGGGGGTCGGAAAGGAATGGGGCGCGGTGAAAACAGGCGGGGGGACGGCGGTCTGGTCCGCAGGAGCCGTGTGCGGATGGTGGCAGAGAATCCGGGGGATGTGAATGATTTCGTTGCCCGGGGCGGTTAAAAATCCGATCAACCCCTCCCACCCGGAGGGTTTTTGCGACGCCAGAGAGTCCCGCAGAAAATCGGTGCGGACAAAAAGCGGAAAGGGCAGATCGGGATGGGCCTGATAAAACTCGCGGGACCAGGCGGGTTTGAGGAAGGGTCTGACAGGGGTTCCCCCGGAAGCGGCGCAATCATGGTCCGCAAAAAAAAGTCTGGCTCCGGCGTCATGAACCAATTGCTCCGCCAGAGCCGAGGCTGCCTCCGGATTGAGGATGGCGCCCGGGGGGACCAACACCGTAAAGTGTGACGGGCCCTGAGCCGTGCGTTCCGGTGAGGGAAGAGGACCGGTCATTGGCAGAATCTGGATTTCGGGCACGGGAGGGGGGTTGGCTCGATGGAGGGCGGGGCGGTGAGGCGGACGCGTGCGGGGTGATGTTCCCCAGAGAAAAGTCAGCACACGGAGGGCCCCCCGGGCCAGCACACCCGCCTCGTATCCCTCGCGGGCGAGCTGGATCGCGTGACTCGATCGGAGAAACCATCGATTCAATGTGCCAAAAGGCAGGGAGGGCCGGGTGAGAAGAACCGCCTTGAGGTCCCGGGCCGAAAGCAGCAGGTCATGGAAATACCCGTCCGAGACAGGTGCCGGGAGCCAAGGCGTCCGGGCATGCCTCCGGCGGGAGTTTGAAAGGGGCATGAACTCAAAATCGAAGCTCGTTTCCGTGGATCCGCCGCGGTCGTCCGTGGCGGTGATCCGGCAGCAAACCCAGCCGCGGGCCAGCCCGGCGTCGCGGAAACCCAGGGTGTAGTCCACAGCCTGTCGTCCCGAAAAGGCCAGGGTCCGGCGGTTGAACAGGAGGGGGGGCTGGGCAATTTTACCGTTGAAGGCAACCGTGAGCACAATGCCGGAACCGTCGAATGCCACCCACCCGTCAATCGAGGGTTCCGTGGCGTGGGGCGGCCGACCCGGACGCGGGGATACCGTATGCAAACGCGGGGGGGCGGGGGTGTTCACGTTAGGAGAGGGATGAAAGAATCTGACGGAAATCCGCACTGCGGCTCTCCAGGGAAAAATCGTCGACGGCCCGGATTCTGTTTGCCCGGCCCATGCGCTGGCGCAGGGCCGCGTCATTGATCAGTGTTTCCAGGGCGATGATCCATTCCCCGGTGGTCCGCGCCAGAAAACCGTTTTCCCCCGCGTCGACAAGGGACCGGGAAACCTCATTGTCCGAGGCGACCACCGGAATGCCCGCGGCCATGTATTGGCTGATTTTGTAAAAGGATTTTCCCCGGGCCCATTCGGTGGGTTCCTGGGGGGCGATGCCGATATCCAGCTGCTGGAGAAAGCCGCATTCGTCGGCCACGGACCACTCGAAAAATTCCGGCTTCAGCCCCACATCAAAATCGATGGGACCGGAACCCATGATGTGAAAAACCAGGCCATGATGTTCGGAGAGGGGGCGTAAAACAGGGGCCAGCATCCGGAGATAGGGCGCGGTGGAGGGGGAACCGATCCAGCCGATGACCACACGGTCCCGGGGGCTGCGCGGCCCGGGAGTCAGGCGCGTGGTGTCGACGGGCGTGCGCAGCAGGCGCACCTCCCGGGCCCCGCAGCCCCGGGCGAACGACTGCAAAAAGTCGTTTCCCACCGTCACCCCGTCGACCCGCGCCATCAGTTTCTCCATTTTGTTTCCAAGCAGAAGGCGGAGAGGCAGGGGGGAGCGATAACGGGAGTGAAATCCGTCGTCCAGATCGAGGAGGACCTTTCCCAAGCAATGCGTCAGAAAAAGATTTTCAATCCAGAAGGGCAGACCCGGGAGCAGTTCGATCTCGATCCAGGCGTTGGGTCTGTTCTTCAGACACACAAGAAACACCATCCGCCGCACCAGGCAGTGGAGATACAGAAAAAAGGCCAGGGGTTGGTGGCGGTGACGCCAGCGCAGATAGGTCTCCATGAAAAAAGGCTTGATCAGGCCCGAAAAGCGAACGGCGGGATTGCGTTGCAGCGGATTAAAAAAGCGCAGGCGGCTGCTGGCCCCGCCGCGCTCATAACGGCAGAGAACCAACAGCGGGGGCTTTTTGGGATTGTCGGTTTCGGGTCCCATGCGTAGAAGGGGAGTGTTGTCGCACAAAGCAGACGATGTGGACATTCCAAAAAACCATGATTTTTCCAGAAAGGACCCCTCTGGGCCGCGCGGCCGACGATTTCAGGCGTATGCTGGACGCCTGGCCCGTCTGGGGCCTGCTCGGATGGCAGGAGGTCCGGATCAAATACCGCCGCTCGGTCCTCGGTCCCCTGTGGCTGACCCTGAGTATGGGGGTGACCATCGGGCTGCTGGGCCTGCTTTACGCCCGGCTTCTGCATGTGGAACTGGGGCACTTTATGCCCTTTATCTGTTCGGGTTTCCTCCTGTGGGGGTACATGGCGTCGATTTTGGTGGAATCCTGCCAGTGTTACATCCTCTCGCACCACCTCATCAAAAACGAGCGGCTTCCCCTTTCGATGTTCCCGGTGGTCGTCTTCTGGCGGAACACGCTGATCCTTCTCCATCACACCCTCGTCTTTCTGGTGGTGATCCTGATTTTTCCGGTCGGCTACTCCCACAACATGTGGCTGGCCATTCCCGGATTCCTGCTGATGGGGCTGAATCTGCTGTGGCTGGCACTCCTGCTGGGAATGGTCAGCGCCCGTTTCCGGGATGTGCCGGAGCTGGTGCGGACAACCCTCAGCCTGGTGTTTTTCCTCACCCCCGTGATCTGGCATCCGTCCATGCTCGGGGATTTGACCGCCTACGTCTGGCTCAACCCCTTCACGTGGTGGCTGGATCTGGTGCGTGCGCCGCTGATGGGACAGACGCCTGCGGCCGCAAGCTGGTTGTTTTCCCTCATCTCAGCGGGTGCGGGCTGGCTCCTGACGGCCGGGGTCTTCTGTCAGTTTCGCAGCCGCATCCCTTTTTGGATCTAACCCTATGGCCACCATTCAACTCAGGAACGTGCAGTTGGATTTTACCGTGTACGAAGGGTCGTCCCTGTCGCTCAAAAAACATCTGATGCGGCTCGGCTCGGGGGGGAGAATCGCCCGGGACAGCCGCAACCGCCGCGTGGTCCATGCCCTGCGAGACGTGGATCTGGACCTGCAGGCCGGGGACCGCGTGGGCCTGATCGGTCCCAATGGATCGGGCAAAACCTCCCTCCTGCGATTGCTGGCGGGAATTTATGAACCCACCGGCGGGCAGATCACCGTCACCGGCCAGACGGCCAGTCTCCTGGATGTGAATCTCGGGCTGGATCATGAATCCACCGGGTACGAGAATATTTTCATCCGCGGATGCATGCTGGGATTCTCCCGGGCGCAGATTGAGGAAAGAATCGATGAGGTCATTGGTCTGTCGGGACTGGGGGAATTTCTCGACCTGCCCATCCGGACCTATTCGGTGGGCATGCAATACCGGCTGGCCTTTTCGGTATTCACCCTGGTCCAATCCGACATCCTGCTCCTGGACGAAACCATCGGCGTGGGTGACGAGGCCTTTGTCAGCCGGGTTCATGACCGTGTGAACCGGTGGCTGACCCAAAGCCGCATTTTCATCCTGTCCGCCCACTCGCCCCCGTTGATCAGGAAGTTCTGCAACAAGATCCTGTGGATGCAGCAGGGGCGCATCCACCGCCTTGGTCCGGTTGACTCCGTCCTGACCGAGTACCTCGAGTGCTCGAGAACAACGGACAAATGACACCAGCGGATCGGTGAATCTTCTAATGGGACCCGCCGGGCCGGTCCAGCAACACCCTGTAGAACGCATGCATTTTCCGGGCCAGTTGGCCCCACCGCAGATGTTTCTGGGCGAAACAGCGTCCGCCCGCCCCGATCCTCTCCCGCAAACTTCTGTCCAGGATCAGCCATTCCATTTTCCGGGCGATCTCCTCGGCGGACCCCCCCTCAAGATGCAGGCATTCCTGGCGGTCTATGAGATGCAGCCCGATATTGGTCCTGGGCAGGATGACCGGTTTGCCACTGGCCAGAAATTCGGGAAGCTTGGAGGGAAAACGGAAATCATTGAAGGGCCCCGGCATTCCGGGCTGGACAAGCACATCCGCAAGGGAAAGGAGGGAGGGGATTTCAGTCCTGGGCCGATGCCCCAGCTCCAGACAGAATGCCTTCCTGCGCGGACCCGATCCTCCCCTGGGAAAGGACACATAATCATTCCCGGTGCGGATCAAAAGAACGGGGCGCCCCCGCCGGTGGAGCCGGTCAACAGCCTCGTACAGCGCGGCCACCTCCCCGCGATTGGCCGCGTGCACATTGCCCGTGTACACGACCGGGGAAACACCCTCCGCAATCCCAAGGCGGCGTCTGCACTCCCTGTCGGCGGTTCTGTCCCAGGAAAGGTCCTCCTGGTAGCCGGCCCAGATCGTTTCCACGGGAATCCCCGGCGGGCAGACCGCTTTGAGTGAGTCCATGATGACGGTGATCCCGCAGGCCTTTTGCAGAAAATCCCCGTAACGCCGGGGGTGGGACAGAAGGCGCGGAACCATCCTGTCCAATAAACAGAGGGGAACCCGCTTTAAAACAGGAAACGGGAGGTGCAGATATTTGGAGATCAACCATTCCTCGTTATCCTCCAGATGCACCACGTAGGGGCAGTGGTGGATGCGGATGAGCGCTTCCACCTGCCGTCGTGTCTGCTCCCGGGGTGTCCATGCATGGATCAGATCGAAGGTCCGGGCGGGAATCTCCGCCAGCAAACGGCTGTCCTCGACAATTTCAAACCGGGGTTGACCCGGAGCCCGGATCGATGGGCTTGCCTCCGGCACACACACGACGCATTCAACCCCCAGCCGGGAGAGGTGGCTGGCCAGATTCACAACATGGATGCCGCTGTTGGAATCCAGGTGCTGGTGGTGGACGAGCAGAAGTCTCATGGATTACCAGCCCACGGGATCGCAAAGGTTCTGTGAACGGGTGAAAAGACCGCGGACTCTCAGGGCGCACCGGTGGCGCCAGTGATGCCACAGGGAACGGCTGAGGTACCCGCGCAAATTGCGGCTGATTTCGTGGCTGTCGACACTCCGCCCGAAATTCCGCCGGTGCAACAGGTCGGTTTCCTTCCGGCCCCGCTGTGTCTGTGAGGTTGTTTTCTGCGGGGTATGAACCCTGAATGCCGCCAGAAACCGTGGCAATCTTTCAAAAACGGCCCCGGCCTCCTGAAATCTCAGCAGCAAATCCCAGTCCAGCGCATAGTCGTACGTCTCATCCATGCACCCCCCCGCCTTCTCCCAGATCCGCCGCCGCCAGAAGAGTGTCTCCTGGGGAATAAAATCGGCCCATCGCAGGGCGGCCCCGTCGTGGGGGGGCATGATCCACTCCCCCATCAGACGGTTCTCCCCGTCAATGATCAGACGGTGCCCGTACACAACGTCGACATCCGGGTGCAGGGTGAAGTGGCGGGCCACGGCATGCAGGGTGCCGGGCAGGTACACATCGTCGGAATTGAGATAGGCCATGATCGGGCCGCCGGACCTTTGAAAACCGCGGTTGATCGCATCGGCCTGACCCCGGTCGGGGGTGGTTTCAAAATGTTTGAGGTGGGGTCTGAATTTTTCGACCAGCGCCACGGCCCCATCCGTGGAGCCGCCGTCCTGGATGAGGTATTCCAGGGCGGGGTAGTTCTGGCCCAGGACACTCCGGATCGTGCGTTCCACAAAGGCGGCGTGATTGAGGGTGGGCGTGAGGATGGAGATCACGGGCAGTGGGCCGGTGTGTTTTGGCACCGAAAAATAGACCGTCGGCATTTTGCATGGGCGGGGCGGGTGCTGGGTCAGGACGCCCAGACGGGGGGCAAAACAGAACCGGTAGACCGCATGCAGCGGGCTCCGGGCGGAGGAAACCCGGAGCTGATGCAGGTGGAAGGATCTCCGCCTTTCCTCATGGCACAGGGCGAATTCTCTCCCGGAAAGAAATTCCACCGTGTGCTCCGGATGGCCCGGGCTCCGGGGGAGAATCACCGTCACCTTGAATTTTCTGCCAAACACCCTCCTTGTTTGGATGAGTGTTCCGTTCAACAGCACACGCACCACAAAAGGTGTGCCAAAGTCCACCCGCGGCACCCGGCCATGGAAGGTGATGCGGGCCGCCTGGAGATGGGTCGGGATGTGAAAGACGGCGCGGGGGCGGCACCAGCCGTCGACATCGACTCCCACCGGCCTGAACGCAAACAATTCCCCCAGCCGGTCGGGGTTGGGGAGCCTGAGCCGTTGACCGGTGCCCCGGGAGGCCAGCATCCGGCACGCCTGCTCATGGTAGGACCGGATATTTTCGGGTGTCTGTTTGAAAGCCAGGCCGGACATTTGTTCCGCCAGGGCCCGTTGCGGGCCCGGATCGGCGGGAGGGAAGGGAGACGCCTCCAGACAGGCCGCCTTGTGGGGTTTCCCCAGACCGGGATCACATGGGTGAATTTCGGTTCGTCCCTCCCGTTCCTGTCTGAGCGGTCCACCGGGCAGGTGGAAAAAGTGACAGCCCGAGAGGATCGACAGGGTAAAACTGCCCGAGATGTCATTGGCGCAGGCATAACGAAAACGGCGGCAGAGATCGTGGAACCGCAACAGGAACAATCCATCCCGCAAATGCCCGCATGAAACCAGCGGGATCCCGGCCTTTTCAAACGGGCGATGGGTTCCGCGGATGTAATCCCTCCAGTAAATGCAGGCGACCACTGGCTGGTATTCCCCGGGCAGATCCAGCAGCCGCCGCACAAAGCTCTCCCGGTCAAAATCGGTGTTCATCAGCAGGGTGGATTTGTCGGGGAAAACCAGGGTGCCACTGCGGGGCGGGCTGTGGGCAGGGGTGGGATGTCTCCCTGTGAAAAGGTCCATCGCGTACAGATGGGAAAAGCCGACGGGGTAAACGGTCATTCCCTTCCGCCGATACAGCCGGGCGCTGCGGTCATGGACCGCCAGAAACATCGGCAGTCCGCTGTTCAAATCGTAGGTGTAGGCCTCCTGCAAATCATACGGGATGGCGTGTTCGATGCCAAAAGGAAGGGGGGCGTCCCCGGGCAGGTTCGCGTATTGCTTGAAAATCCACGCATTGCCGTGAAACTCGTTCATGTGGGCATACTCAAGCCAGTCAAAAGGACGGGCGGCACAGATCGTGTCCAGTTCCGACTGTCCGTACAAAAGCCCGGACAAGATGTGATCCGCATCGTTCATGGTCTGGAAAAAGGGTCTGGAACAAAGGTCTGCCGGATTTCTTCCCGGGGCGGGGAGGAAAAGAGGGTTTTCCGTCGCAGGGTGTAAAGTCCGCCCACGATATTGACCAGTCGCCGGGCAACGGGTGTGCCTTCCCGGACGGTCACCCCGTGGAAGGAGAGGGGGGAGTTCATGAAAAACACCGCGCAGTTTTTTTGATACGGCACGATCCGGGCCTCCTCGATGTCACGCCCGTCGACGGTGGTCTCCGTCAGAAAACGCGGAGAATCTGTCCGGAGACGGTAAATGACAAAGTCCCCGCCCCGGCTGCCGTCGGCATCGGGCTTGAGATAAAAGATTCCCGTGAAAAGTTTGTTGTTCGCATCCAGATGGGCGGTGCGCGGGGTCATGGGCTCCAGGGAAACGGTATTGAGCCCCGGTTGGCAGTCCATGCAGATGTCCGGCAGACGGCGGGCCTCGGGATCACGCACCCCGACTTCACATGACTCCAGGGTGCGGCCCAGATTCTCCTCAAGCCAGGGATACGTTTTCCGGACGCAGGGCGCAAAATATCCCAAAAGGCTCTGATAAAACGCGGCGGAGGTGTGCAGACTCACGAACTCCCGCCACAGTGCGCTGTAAGTCTGGTCGCCAAGGATGTCACGGGCCATCAATTGATCCCGGTGGGCCACTTTTTTGCCGCGCCGGATCCGTGCCTCGGAGGGATAGGTGCTTTCCAGCCGGTCGTACAGGCCATCGGGCAGCGCATTTTCCACCACAATGTGGGGATAGGGATCGGTTTCCAGCCGCAGGGCCCGGGATGCGGGCAGGAGGCTCAGTTCATTCCGGGGGGAACTGGGTTCGGGCTTGCGTTCGGGGAGATTCCAGAAACTCATTTTTTCGGGGTGGTCGGGGATTGGGTGGGCAGGGCGGGTGTGTTCATCCGGGCATATTCCTCCCACCAGAGCGAGGCGTAGCCACAATGGCGCGTGGCTTCAAACCAGGGGCCTCCGGAGGTGTAATGGAGGAGGGATAACTCTTCCGGGGGAAGGGGGGGATCGTAATCAACCAGATGATTCCAGCGCGCGGGCAGGGTGCCGATGAGTGCCTCGTCCTCCAGCCATTGGAACCGGTGCAGGTACAGGCCCGTGGCGGCATTCACGCATGCCGGTGTGAGGGCGGTGCAGCGTTCATTGTTCAGGAGCATGACGCTCGACCAGTTTTTCCGCGGATATTGGGTCTGGGGCTGGCCGAGAAATTTTGTGTTTTCGGAGGGGACATGCTCATGGCGCACGACCTGAAGGGCGTAGCGACTGTCACGCAATGCCCATAAACGGGCGATGTCATCAAGCACCAGCACGTCGCAGTCGCAAAACAGGGACCAGCCCCTGTAGCCGGAAAGAGAGGGAACCAGGAACCGGCTGAATGAAAAATCGGTCGATTGGAGCGGATCACGCGCCCGGGTCAGGCAGCCCGCAAGCTGATTGAGCGCGAGCGGGTGGATGGAGACAGGCACGGAGCTGCGGGCCAGGATGCTGTGGGCGGCGACGTGATACGCCACGGATTCGCGCGGGTCAAATCCCAAAAAAACATTGATCATGCGCGTGTCCTCCCGGACAACTGCCCGGCATAACGCTCACGGAATTCACGGGTCTGAATGTACGAAAGGAATTTTCCCTGATAGGGGACCCGGAACGGATCGTCGGTTTTTTTCCGGAGCATGGCCACAACAAATATCTCCCCCGGATTGCCCGTGCGCCGCATTTCACCCCGTCGGGAAAGGATTTCGTAGGCCTCACTGAGCGGGGACCTCGAAATGCCGGGCACCGTTTTGGCGACAAAGTCATCGACTTTGAGAGACAGGGGCAGGGCGGGCGCGGTTTTCCCCGGATCGGGACGGTAAATCCGGCGGTCGGCAGGCGCTTCCGAGGGAAACACCACGGGGATGGTGTCCCCCCACCGGTTGGCAAGGCGCAGGTCGAGTATCCCGTATCCGTTGGCCTCGGCCAGTTCGACAAAAAAGAGCGGATGATAACCGAAAAACGCGTGATTGAAGACATTCATGGTGGGCACGTTATGCAACATCACTCCGCCCGTCCGGCAGACATTGTGGATGTTTTCAAAGGCCTGCCGTTGATCAAACAGATGTTCTGTGGACCCCTTGTTGGAAACGATGTCAAAAAATCGGTTGAATCCATAACGCGCCCGGAAATTTTCATTCACATCCATGACCAGATTGCCCCGGCCTGCATGGGAATCAACGGCAACCCAGTCGGGGATTCCCAGCGCCGCATAAAGCAGTGGAAGGTGCGGCCGCCGCTGGTCGAGGGTCATGCCCCGGAGTTTTTCAAGGTCGGCCACCCGCCATGCCGGGCGCGCAACCTGCAAAAGATGATCCAGCACGGCGTCGCTCACGTCGAGGGTCTGATCAAAGATTTCCAGGGCTGTCGAGGTCTCATCCAAAAACCGGCTGGCTTCGGCCAGAACCAGCGCGGCGGTGTCATTGAAGGGCATGGGTGGCATGATCCTAGAAGAGACCTGATTCTGTGGCGAGGGATTTTCAATTTCCAGCATACGGGAGAAAAGGGGCCCCGTCCCTTTTAACGCCGCCATATTTTCTTCCAGGCCCCGAAGGTGTCCGCGCTGGAAAATCCTGTGGAAAATCCCAGGGCATTGCCCAGAAGGCGCAGGAGGGGCTCCCACAAATAGGTGACGGGTCCGAGACTGGCCGTGAGCAAACCGGGATGATGTTTGTTGAGGTATTGGAGACGGCTTTTCCACCAATATAAAAGACACTCTTGGCCGCGTCGGCCCGCGCTGGCACGGCCGTGATGGATGTAATGGCCCCGGGCCGAAAAGAGCACCCGCCCTCCTGCCTGCCGGGTCCGCAGGCACAGATCCATATCCTCGAAATACACAAAAAACCTTTCATCCATCCCGCCCATCCTTTCAAACCAGCTTCTGCGCATCAGCATGAAGGATCCCATCACCTGGTCGACCTCTCCGTCCACCGTGTGATCATATCCTTTGGGAAGGATTGTTGAAAAAATCCGGCCCAGCCCGGTGGCGTGGAGGAGGGCGAGTGTCGGGGTCAGAAAATGGGAAATGTCCTGGTGGATCGTCCCTTCACGGGACCGGGATTGAAGTCCGAAAATGGTGTTGCCATCGGGGTCACCCCTTTCAATCAGGTCTGCCAGGACGGGTCCGACGGACTCCGGAAGAACGGTGTCCGGATTGAGGAACAGCAGCCATTCGCGCTTTCCGCAGGCCACGGCCCGGTTCGCCCCACAGGCATAACCCTGATTCGAATCCGGGGTGATGACCTGCACAAACGGTTCCCCGGCCATCGTGCGGGTCAGGTCTCCGTCCTCGCTCCCGTTGTCAAAAACATAAACAGACGCACAGAGATGTTTTTTCAGCAGGGCTTGAATGCTGCCCAGACACTCGGCGAGGTATTTTTCCGTATGGAAATTGACAATGATGATGTCAATCCCCCCCGTGTCTCCCGGTGTGTGACGCTCGGTTTTTATCATGCTCTTTTTCCGTCAATGCGGGCCGCCACACCCGTCAATTCATGGAGGCGTCTTCGGTCAATCCACCCCCTCAGAGTTCCCGCAATGCCTTCCGGACAGAATCACAATGCCCCTCCACCTTCACCTTGCGGAAAATTTTGGAAATCCGGCCGCTCTGATCCAGAATCAAAGTGGTCCTCTCCACCCCCATGTATTTCCGCCCGTACATCGACTTTTCCTTCCAGACTCCATATTTCCCCAACACCGACTTCGACTCATCACTGAGCAGTGAAAACTTGAGTTTGTACTTGGTCTTGAATTTCTGATGAGTCTCGACCGCGTCGGGGCTGACCCCGATGACCACAGCCCCGTCCTTTTGGATTTCCGCAAGTCCGTCATTCAACTCGCACGCCTGACGGGTGCAGCCGGAGGTGTCGTCCTTGGGGTAAAAATACAGGACCACCTTGCGCCCCTTGAAATCCGCCAGCTTTACCTCCTTTCCCGTGTCATCACGGAGTGCAAATGCGGGGGCCTTTTGTCCTTCCTTCAATTCATGGCTCTTTTTCATGGGGTCTCCTTGGATTGATTGAGAGTGATCCACTCTTCCCCCATTTGACAGGGTGTCAATCCTCCATATCCCCCCCCGGTCCCGGTGGGTGTCCTCGTCATGACGGAGGCCGTTGCCATCCGGAAAAACAGCTTCCGCCCCAATTACGGTCCTGTGGGCGGCGGCAGAACGGGTGTCCCCATGGCCGGTGTCGGCACATGCACATCCCCCATCAGCGTGCGGCTGGGGACAGGCTTGGGAGCCCATCCAAAATGGACCCTGACCCGGCAGACGGTTTCCTCCACCCAGACCTCTGTCTGCTTGACCCACTTTTGAACCTGCCGGGGGCGTCCGCGGGTGCCAACAGCCAGGGCCGTGCCGAGGGCGACAATCACAATGGCCGCACAAGCCACACCCACCTTGAAAATCCGTTCCCGCACCCGCGCCAATCCCACGGGACAATCGGCGGTCAAAACCCGCCCATCCGCGCGCCGGTACAGACGCACACACAAATTCCCCTCGCGGCGACGGATCAGCTCCTCGGCGTCCGCCCGGCTCATGGCCGAAAGGTTGTACACATTTTTTGTGCATGCCTCGCAATGCCGCACCCGGTCATCCCCGGTCATGGCCTCCCAGTCCTTGCCACACGGACTGGCAATGCGGATGTCATCCAATGGTGATGGTGTTGTTTTCATATGTGACCACCCCTATAGACACCATCACCCGGTGAAAGTTCCGCGGAAAGTGCCCGTTTCCCGGAAAATAAAGTCACCTGCCGGCAGCCGGTATCGGGGCATTCACCCCTGTCGCCGACTCATCATCCGGTCAAACCGGCGGCGGTGCAGGGCCGCGTCACAAAAATCAAAATGCTGGGGAACCATGTGGCGCGGATTCATCCGCCGGACCCGATCCAGGCTGCCGGGAATCATGTCCGGCACACTGTTGAGTATGGCCGGGGGCGGATGCACATTGAAAAAGTACGAGGCGAAGAGGTCCCCGCAGAAAAGCAGATCGTGCCGGGGGCTGTAAAATCCGCAATGTCCCTTTGTGTGTCCGGGCAGGTGGATGACCCTCAATCCGCCCCAAAACGGAAGTTCATCCCCCTGGGCGATGTACTCATCAATGGCTGTGGACTCATACCTCAACACCCTCCGACCCACAGCCTCCAGATACCCACAAACCCGCGCGGCGCCCTCATACGGGTAACGGCCCTCGACATGCGCCACCTCCTCCCGGTGTCCGTACACCCGGGCCCCGGTCAGTCGTTTGATCGCGGCCAGATTCCCCGCATGGTCCAGATGCCCGTGGGTGAGCAAAATGGCCTTCACGTCCCCCGGTCCGAGTCCCAGCACCCCCAATTTTCCCTGCAACAGGAGGGTTTCCCCGACCAGGCCGGTGTCAATGAGGATCGCCTCACGGCCCTCCACCAGCAAATGGCACCAGCCCATCAGCCCCCGGATCGAATGCAGGTTTCCGGGCCAGAATGGAATTTTCATGATCAACCCAAATTTTGCATTAGGGGAAGATGAAGGGAGGGGATAATTGATCCGCGCGGGAGAAGAGGCCATCGAGCCAAGGGCGTTTTTTGGTGGGGAGGGAGATTTTGAGGCTGGATTTACCGGCATGGGTAGTGATCCAAG
>JANRIZ010000119.1:0-9763 GCA_033764445.1 Verrucomicrobiia bacterium
TAAAACTCCTCGGCCAAAGCGTAGTTCTCCAGCATCAACGCCTCGTGGGCGGCCTCAATGAGTTTGCTCGGATCGCCCTCGGTGACGATGACCGCCCGGGCTGTCGCCAGTTGTTTCAGACTGGCCCCATCCAGATTCGCCTCCACTTTCTCCCAACTGGCCACCGCCTCCTTGAATTTCTTCTGCTGAAACTGGGCCTGACCCATCTGTGCATATATTCTCACCGTCACCTCATGCGCCGGAAACTTCCGCAGCAGGAATTCCCGCACCTGCTCCGCCTTGGCCGGATTCTTCCGGGCCAGCCACACATTCATCATCTTTTCCTGACCCTTCACATTGGCTTCGCTCTCCGGATACACCGCCGCAAGGCTTTCCCATGTGCGCACCGCATCCTCCTGTTTGCCGGGCAGGTGAAACTCGCATTCCCCCTTCAGGTACAATGCCTCGGACGCCTGCGGACTCTGCTTCTGCCCCGCCGCAAATTGCCCCAACTCCCTACAGGCCGCCGCCCATTTGCCCTCGGCCATCATCTGCCGCGCCCCGGCCAATGGATCAGTCTCTTGGGCAAAGACCTTTGCAGAGGACATCGTCATCATGACGAGCCCCAGAAAAAGCAGGATGGTTTTGACAGTTCCGTCGATCACAACGGCGGACATAGCATCCCCCCCCCCTGTTCATTCAAGCAGAACATTTAGATTGACCCTGGGAACGAAGGGGGAAACGTATTTCTCACGGCTATGAAGTGATTGAATCTAAAATTGCAATGCCCCTCCCCTCACACCTCCATTTGCCTCTCTCAGAATCAATTACTCTGATCCCATCCGACACAGAATTTACTAAACAATCAAAAAATTCCTGCCCGCTGTCACAACTTGATGACGTCAAAAAATATTTTCACCACTTGACAAATGCTCATCCTCCAAACGCGTTGATTTTTACATTAACCCTCCGCACCGGTACGTCCCCTTGCCGCAAAATGCAGCACCAGCAAAATCAATCCGGTCACGGCATAGGCAAAGACAAATTGCGGCGCGACCATCCAACCGAATTTCGGTGCGATGCCAAAGGGGGTCAGATCATACGAATGAATGACGCCCACCGCGGAGCAAAATGCGGCGACAAAGGCCCAGAGGGAGGCCTTCCAAAACTCCCGGTCGATGAGCAGGGCCATGATCGCCCCAAAAATCATCGCCACGATCAGAAATCCCTGGCTGAGCGCGAGCAATCCGTAAATGTAGAAATCCCCGCCAAACTTCGGGGCGACCGCAAAAAGGGTCGTGCCGGACTTGGCGACGGTGGTCTCCACAATCAGCTGCGCCCACGACGCCAGACAGGGGATCAGCCCGAAGGCCACCGCCAGCGCATGCCGCGGCGGACACGCTTGGAAGGCCTGCGCCATGATCGTCAGCCCGATCCACAGCAAAATGCCCAGGGTCGCCTCGATGGGGACGAATTTCAGAATCAGGGTCATCCCCCCGCACACAATCAGCAATGAAATGACAATCCCGTTGAGGGCGGAGTAACCGATGCGTGCGCCCATGGCCTTCCACCCGGGGTGACCGATGTAGATGGTCGTGGGAAAGGCACTGCCAAAGAGGGAGGCGACAATGCTCGCCCCTCCATTGGCCAGCAACGAGGACCGGGTCGGAAATCTGTCCCCGGCCGCCTCGGCACTCTCCAGGTTCTGCAACGACCCGACAATATTGACCAGCGCCATGGGAAAAATGACCGCCAGGTACTGCCAGCCCAGCGGGTCGCTCAGCAGCGAAAACAGGTCCCCCGGCACAAATTGCGGCGGATGAAACCCCAGGTCCACCGCGGAGGCATGCGGGGTAAAGGCCGACCAGCCGATGCCGCGCAAGCCCCATCCCAGGGCGATCCCGACGGCCACGGCGATGAATCCGCCCGGCAAGCCGCCGGGAAATTTCACCCGCGAGGCATACGAGATGAGAATGATCATCATGGGAATGATCGCCATGGCCGGTGACGCAAAAAGTTGGAAGACAAATCCCATCGAAATGAACGTGATCGCCACCCCGGCCAATGCGGAAAGCAGGCCGGCCCGGGGGGTCACCTTCCGGAGCCAATCCCCCACCGGCGCCCCCAACAGCTCAAAGACACCCCCCAGAAAACACGCAAAAATCCCCGCCTTCCACGCGAGGTCCGCATTGCCCGTCTGCTGGTGGATCGGGCCCATGATCAGGAAGATGTAGGCAAAGAGACTGACCGTATTGATGCCGTAGGGGATGGCCGTGATCTCATGGTTGCCGGTTTTTTTGGCCAGGCTCCAGGCCTGCCACGAGTAAAACAGGTTCCCGCAGAGGATCGAAAGGGCCGCGCCGGGCAGGATCGTTTCCACGACAAACTTTTCGGGGAACCCACAGACCAGCGGGGTCAGTGTCATGATCAGCATCAGTTGCAGCAGGTTGTCGATGAACAGCCCGAAAAAGCCATCCAGATCACCCCGCACAAAAAGCTTTGGTTTCATGGGGTGGGAGTTATGGCACAGGCCTGCGGAAATTCCAAATTCAATATTCCATATTCCAAAGACTGAAATTCAGCAAATCACCATTTTTTTATTTTAAAAACATGGAATTTCTGACTCATCTCACTGTTTGGAATCTGGAATCTGGAATCTGGAATCTGGAATCTGGAATCTGGAATCTGGAATCTGGAATCTGGAATCTGGAATCTGGAATCTCCTACCTCATCCTTCCCTCCTCAGCGGGTGGTTCGCAGGCAGGGAATTTCTCAGCTTTTCCATAAAAGCATCTCCCCGCTTCTCCTGCACTTCCCGCTCCCGCTCTTCCCGATTCACATAACGCTGACCCTGATAACTGGAATTTTGAAGGTTATCCGCCCAACCCTTGAGTTGTTTGGAACACGATTCCGCCAGTTTCCGAAGCCCCAGAACCGTGACCTTTGTCCTCTCGAACTGGGGCATCCGGTCACACAACGCAAGCATGGACCGGACTTCGCCCGCCGAACCACGGGCAATGTACAAAAAGGCCAGTATCTCCCTGTTGGTCCCACGCTCAAACCCCTCTGCAATATTGTTTGAAACAGATAACGCCGCCCGCTCCAATTGATCCTTGAGACTGTGTCTTCCCCTGAATTCCTCCCCGGCAGTCCATTCATACATTTTCTGTGCCAATAACTGGGCGTCACTCCAGACCGGCAACTCTTCAAATCGTTGATATCTCATGCTCCCCCTGTTTGTTATATTGTGATTTGGCAAATCAGGCACCCGATCCCATTTGTAAACATGGAATTTGGCACTCCAACAACTCTCCTGAAGACGTCAGCCAAATGCCCAGGGTTACAATAAATTTTTGGAAGTCTGCAAAGACAGACTCCGCTTCCCCTCCGTGCTTCCTCCTACTTCTCCGGCTCGAAATACACGACCACGGTGAATCCCCCGGCGTCCCCCAACCCGTCAGGTAACGGATTGAGCCGGGCAACCTTTTTCGCGGCGTCCAGGGCGGATTGATCCCACTGGCTGTTTCCCGAGGATCGTGACAGGCTCGCACCTGTAATGGCTCCATTCCGGGCGATGGAAAGACGGATTCCCGAGCGGAGCGTTTTTCCCCCGGTCAGCAGGGCCGTTGGCTGGTCCCACGCCTCGGTCATGCTGTTTTTGATATGCATGAAGTAACCGCTGAAATCCGATTCCCCCGTGCCCGAAGGCGATCCCGACGCCCCCAGCGATATCCCCTGGGGGAGGCCGCTTTTCACACCGCCACTGCCTTTGATCCGTGTGGCCAGGTTTTCCAAACCGTTGGGCTCGCCTTCCTGATTGGTCCTGTCTCCGGTGCCCCCTCCTGACGCACCGGGAGCATCCGTACTTTCTGACGAACCTTGGGAAGTGGCGGCCACGACCCGCGAGGATTTCACAATGCCTTTTGATGGTTTGACGGGCGTGCCGGTGTTTTTGGGTTCACTGGATTGTGTGACCACCTTCGTGGATTTGATCACCTTCGAGGTGGTGGGCTTGGGCGGGGCAATATTTATGTCACTGACCGCATTGGGTCGGCTGGGCTCAGCCACGGGCTTCGGGGTGATGGGTCGGGGTTCAGGAGCTGGCTCAGGAACGGGCGCGACGGGTTTGGGCGGTTTGGGCTGGGGAGGATTCGGACGCGGGTCGGCCACCCTTGGCCCGATGATCTTTTGTTTTGGGGCCAAATCCCCTTGAGGCGCGGTTCCTTTACTGGACCCCTTGACATTCAGATCTCCCTTGGGCAGCGGGACCCAGGTGATTTTTTCGGGAACCGCCGGTTTGTGAAAATACGAGCTGGCCAGAATGAACAGGGCGACCACGGCCACGACGTGGATCGCAGTGACAAGAATGAGATTGTTTTTAAAACGGGGTTCCATGGTTGTCTCCGGCCCTCAAAGCGACACATCCCGGAGGAATTTGTTCCCTCCCCCGGTCATTTCTCCGGGGTGGTCACGATCCCAAACCGGGTGATCCCCGCATTTTGCACGGCATCAATGACCTGGGTCACATCCTGCAGGCTGGCGGTCTTGTCGCCGCGCAACAGGACCGTCGCCTCGGCATTGCGTTCCCTCAGAACACGGAGTTTCTGGGTCAGTTGCGCGGGGTCCACGCGCTCCTTGCCAAAAACAATCCGTCCGGCCTTGTCCATTTCGATGTAATTGATCTCCCGGGGATCAATCGACTGCGCCGCCCGGCTGTCGGAGGTGGGAATGGAAATCTCGACACTTTTTTCAATCAGCGGGGTCGTGATGATGAAAATAATCAGCAATACGAAGGCCAGATCGAGCAGAGGCGTGACGTTGATATCCGTCAATGTCCCGTGTCCGGCATGGGCTCTGGCTCTGACTTTTCGCATGGACGGAGTATTGGCCCAAACCGGATAAAATCAACTGGATTGATCATGAAAAAAACGGTCTCCATCGGGGCGTTGCCTGGAACGAAAGATGATTTTCCGGGGCATCCTGCAGGTCCGGGACTTCTCAACCTCCGTCAATCAGACGCGCCTTTGCCAGAAAACCGCAGTCAGGGGGGCGTGTCGAAGCGGACTTTTTCCAGCCGGAATGGAACAGTAAAGGGCTGGTATTTTTCCAGCCACGAAAGGCGCATTTCCCGGGGGACAAAGGCGGCGTTGGTCGTGCTCCATCGGAGGGAGAAACCAAAGCCATGGAACGGACTGTGAACCCCCGGTGAAGTTTTGATTTGGGCGGGGATTTCCGACCTGTCCTCACCCACAAGCACCGCGTCAAAAACCTGCACCAAACCGCCCATCGGATAATCCTTTGTTTTTTGCAGTTCCCCCTCGGTAGGCTGGCGGTTTTCACGTTGGCATTGCTCAAGGATGTTGGCTCCGGCATGTGTCACGCGGATGATTGCCTCATGTTCCATGACATCGTACTTTTTCATGAAATCTGGGGAATGGATGTTCGTGTTGGATTTTTGTTTTTTCCCCGAAGACAATTGTTCAATGGAGACAAACACATCCTCCTTGTTGAGTTTTTGATCCTTATTCCAGGGCAGTGTGACGGAATTTTGGGCGGTGGGGAGGGCGGTGGGGAGGGACAATTCAAGGGTCATGTCCTTGCCGGACCATTCGGGCCGCGGAGAAAATTCCCAGCCTTTGGGCCCGGACTTAAAAACGTTTTTGTTGTGTTCCGATTGGAGCGGGGTGCGCTGGCCATCCGGGCCAGTCAGAATAATCGGTTCATCCCGCACAGACCTTTCGATGCTGGTTTTGACCGGAAAACGGGGGTCTTCAATCAGGCTGAGCCGGTATCGGGTGGATTTGATTTTTTCTCCAGGTTTGTCAAAATTCATCTCCTCCTCCGTGACCAATCCGTGCCAGACAAGCATCAGGGGGCCTTTGACGTCCGTCTGCAGTGTTGGCAGTGGAGTGAAGGTTTCGGGGACCTTGATGTAATTTCCGTCGGCAGACTGGAATTCGGTAAAGCCCCAGGGACCGATCTGAAGAAGGTCGGAAAACACCTTTAAAAACGGTGTGTTTTCCACTTTGAGGCTGATTTTCTTTTCTTTCTCCGGAGAACCTTCCCAACGGATGGGATAACCGTATTGTTCGCTCAGTTTTTTGAAGGCCTCAGCGGGAGGGAGGTTGTCGAAGTGCAGGGTCAGGGTTTTTCCTTTGACGACCTTCGAGAGATCAAAGGCGGGCGCGGTTCCGGGGGACGCGCCTGCCGAGGGGGTGGTGTCCGGCGGGGTGGCACCGGGTTGTCCTGTGCTGTGGGTGGATTTGAGGTTTTTGAGTTGGGCGGTGGGCAGAATCATGCGGCAGGATTTTTTGACCACATAGTGGATGGTGGTCGGGGTTTCCTCGGCCACTTCCGCAATCAACTCACTTCCATCCTTGAGGATGACCGTGTCGTGAAGACCGACGGTTTGCGAGCGAATCTCCTTTTTCGGGATGGCGAGTGTCGAACCAACGGGAATTTGAACAACGACCTGTTTGTCATCCCGGGACTCGATGGTGCCGGTGACGCTCCGTCCGTCCTTCAACTCCAGGACCTCGCCGCGCAGGGCCCCGCAAACAGCAAAAATACAAATGGCCACTCCCCCAATGCGTTGCAGCCCAAAACACATTCTCAATCAGTAGCAAATAATTTTTTTCTTGCAATGTCAAAAACCGCGCGGCGGGTTGCCTGCCTGATGAAGCAGGGTGAGGTTTTCCCGTGGCAGGGCATCAAAGGGACGAGGAGGAACGGTGGGACATCGGAGGGACTCCGTGATGCTCCTTGTAGGCGGCGTAAAAGGAAAACGGTGTCGAGTAACCCAGCCGGGTTCCGATTTCTGCGGCGGTCAGGGTGGTGTTCTGAATCATGTCGCGGGCATGATCCAGGCGTGTCTGCCGGATGAGGGTTCCCACGGGCATGCCGAATTCCTGCCGGAAAACCGCCGCAAAACGGGACGGACTCAAATTGACACTTTGAGCCAGCCGATCAATGGAGAGATCACTTTCGGGATGCTGCAGAATGTAGCTGTGAATATCCGCCAGTCGCATTTCCCGGGGTTTTTTACATTTGTCCGGGGCATCCCTGACCATCAGGAGCATGAGGCGTTCCACAAGGATGTCCATGCGGTGAAAGGCGACAGAGGGGGGCAGGTGCTGGTAGGCGAAAACTTCCGAGAGTTCGTTGATCTGGTGCTCATTGAGGCCTGAGGGACTGACATGTCCGCCCGTGATCCCGTAGTGGGCCAGTGTATCCAGAAGACGTGTTCCCGGCAGAAAATGAAAACCGATGCCCTCATAGCGGCCGGTGGCATGATATTTCTGCCATTGTCCGTGCGCGTAATAAATCAGGCTTCCCCGTCCGGCCTTGGTTTCCTCCGGACCGTGGTGATAGTGTCCCTCGCCACGGAACAAAACGATCAAAAGCGCGGAATCGCCGTAGCACGGACGGTCCATGCTGTGTCCGTGGAAATAATAGTAGGAAAATTCCGTGACACAACTTTGTCCCTGAAAAGTCGGTACTCCACCCCGTGATATCCCGTGGAAGGAAAGTGCTTTCGGTGTTTCCATAGTCAAAAATCACATATAGCCAGTCTTTCGGAATATTTACAAAAGCATCCCGTCCTGTCACGATAATTAAACAATTTGACAGGGTTCTCCACAGGAAAATTCACTCAAAAACAATCAAAATTCGAATATCCATGAATCTGGAAAAAATCGTTTTTCACGTCTCTCCCTTAGGCAATGATCAAAATTCAGGCAGTGCAGAACAGCCTTTTTTATCGCTCAAATGTGCTCGTGATGCAGCGAGAAAAATCAGGGGAGAAGTCCCTAATCGTTTTCCGTATATCTGCCGTGATCCAGATAATGCCGGTGACAATGAGAAACTTTTTCTTTGGCGACAAACCATGCCCGAACGTCCGGCGGTGCAAATTGTTTTGCACGGGGGGGAATATCGCCTGACCGAGCTATTGCGTTTGAATGCTTCGGATAGTGGAACGATTGAAAACCCTGTTGTTTGGGAGGCGGCTCGCGGTGAAACCCCTGTGATTAAGGGGAGCATCACGCTCACGGGGTGGGAGCAGTGGAAAGACGGGGTCTGGCGGGCTCCGCTACCGGACTCATGCAGTCGGCATTTTTCCTCGCGTGAACTTTTCTACAAAGGCCAACGCATGACTCGGAGTCGGTATCCAAAGGCCGATCCGACTCAGCCGGGCCGTCGCGGCGCATGGGCCTGGCCCTCAGAGATTCCGGCTGAGGATAACTTGCGCAGTTTTGTCCTGCCCAAGGACTGGCCCCGCCCTTACGCCCGCCCCGATGAGGGCGAGGTCAATATGGGGGTCGGGCATGGTGGGTGGTGCAATAACATCATCCCGATCGAGTCGATCAACCCGACGACCGGCCTGCTGCGCACCGCCCGCAAGCCGATTGAATTGAGCTGGATTCCTTGGAGTATGACGACTCCTTTTTCGACGGCAAACCGGTTCTATATCGAAAACATGCTCGAAGATGTGGAGCGGCCTGGTGAATGGTGTCTGGTTCATGCGGAGCGGATGATTTATTTCCGCCCGCCGGAAGGGGAAACATTTGATCCCGCGCAAGTGGAATTGCCTATGCTGGGGCAGTTGATCGATGTGGAGTCATGCAGCCATATTACCTTCAAGGGGATTACCTTCACCCAATGCCGCCAGTTGGGTGACAATTATCACCGCTTCGGGAACACGGGCTACGGCGCCATGCATCCGCAACCGGACTGGAAATATGCCGGGGAGGCCGTGCGCGTGGCGTGGAGTAATCACATTGATTTTGAATCCTGCACCTTTGATCAGGTCGGTGCCAATGCCCTGTATTTTGAGCGGGATGTGCGTCGGTCAAATGTTCGCCGCTGCACGTTCTCCCACGTGGGCTGTAACCCCGTGGTTTTTATCGGGGACCGTGTGGACCATCCGCTGGGCTGCCGCGTGGAGGATTGTCATATTCATCACGGCGGAGACATTCTCAACTACGTCGCGGGGGTCTTTTGTGGTGTCAGCGACGGCATTCGTATCGCGCACAACCACATTCATGATATGCCGCACCATGCGGTGAATCTCGCCACAAACGGGTTGGGGCGCAATTATGTCGAGAACAACCGCATCGAACGGGTGACACTCGAAATTGCTGACACCGGGGCGATCAACTCGTGGATGGATGATCCCTGCACTGCTGGCGAACCCTCCAGTCACCATGCGGAGCGCAGCGGCCACGTCATCCGTGGCAACTGGATTTCGCACGTGCAGGGCTGTATCTCTGAACACGGCAAGGTCAAGCCGGATTCCACCGCCCGCGCCATTTATCTGGATGACGGCACGAGCAACTGTGTCGTCACGGACAATATCATTGTGGACGTCGCCGTGGGGATGCAGATTCATGCAGGTCGTCATAATCTGGTCGAGAACAACATCATCATCGACGCTCTCGTGGCGGTTCTGGTCTGCAACGACCCGGCCAACCGCCGCGGCAGTGGGTTCAACCGGCTGATGAACCGCATGAACCGTTTTCGCCGGAATATCGTCCTGAGTCGGCTCGACAAGTATCACCACTGGTATGCCCCGGAAAACGAACACAAGATCGGCAGCCTCCACTGGTTCACCCAAGCGAGCTGTCTGGCCGATGAGTTTTTCGAAATCTGCGACGAGAATCTCTACTGGTATCCGAAAACCAACGGACTCCGCGTCGATCTCCATCTGCCGCCGCCTTACAAGGACAATGTCTGGCGGGTGAGCATCCCCCTGGATCAGTGGCGCAAGGAGTATGGGCACGATCTG
>JANRIZ010000122.1:0-6488 GCA_033764445.1 Verrucomicrobiia bacterium
ACTTGGAATGTCAGTTCCAGATCGTGTCGGTGGTCAGAACCGTCGGGGTGAACAGGTTGCGGAGGGATTCCACAACGCTCAACTGGGTCGTCGGATTGATCGACGTATAAACCGCTCCCAATGTGCCAGGGCCGCTCGCAACCAGATCAACGGCTGTTTTGCCCTGATAGATCTTGCTGCCGGACTTGAAGTACCCTTCGGTCACCAGCGAATTGAAATGAATGGACGCCGAGCCGGACATTCCCTTTTCAATCGCGTACTGTTCCGCTGCCGATCCGATCATCCGCACGTCATTGACGAGGGTGGTCGCCTGGGAACGCACACGCGCACGCAGGAAGTTCGGCACCGCAATCGCCGCCAACAAGGCGATGATCGCCACCACAATCATGATTTCCACCAACGTGAAACCACTGTTCTGTTTCATATGTTTATGATTCCTTTTATTTTAAGTGTGGTCTGCATTATGCAAACCACTGACCATCACTGTATCCATTTTTTGACAGGAAACAATAGTAAAAACTGACCAATTAAAAAATGTTGACATATAATATTTATAAACTACTTTAATTATTATTACTTACAAAAAACAATAATTTTTTCGATTTTTTCCTTATTACTTTCCTCATCCGCCTTCCCCAATGTCCTGCGGGCCGACTCCCAGTCTCCCTTCATATACAAACCGAATCCCTTCACCAATTCCGGATTTTGCTGACGAACCTTTTCCACCAGTCTGACAGCCTCACCTCGGTGCGTTTTTTGCAAATATTCAGCCAAAAACAGACTTCCCAAGTCGCTCGAAGGATAGGCTTTGAGGATTAATCGATAATCCTTCTCCACCACATCCGGCGGTTGATTCAGCCCTTCTCCCAGCCGCGCCACAAGAATCAAATGACTGGCCCCATAAACCCTCAGATCACGGCCCCGACGCAGTGTCTCGAACGCCAATTTTTTCTCCCCCGTAAACAAATACGTCTCCGCAAGGGCCTGGTTGGCCCGGTAATGCCCCGGATTGGTTCCCAACGCGGCATTCAATTTCTCCGCCGCCTCCCGGAATTTCCCGGGCTCCGCCCCGGCCACCGCCTGGTAAAAGGCACGATATCCCTGCGCATACTGGTACTGGGCCGACAAAAAATACACGTGCACCCCCGCGGCTATTCCCAAAACCAATAACCCGGCAACCCACGCCAGTCTTCCCGGAAACTTTTCGCCCCAGTCATCACCACCCTCCCACTTTTTTGACCCCGCAAAAAGACCCAATACCATAAAAAAGATCAATCCGCCCGCCGCCCATCTCCAGGAAAATCCGCTTCCCGTGGAACATACCAGATACGCAATGGCCCCTGACCCCGCAAGTCCCGCCCCTGAGCCGACCCCTTTCCGACAGTGGGGAACAACCAAAACAAGCAGGGGCGCTGAAATCAGGATCAAGCCCATCCAGCCGTTTTCAGCCAAGGTCTGCATCCACTCGCTGTGCGCCCGTTCCGCTCCAAACTCCTCAAACACGCGGGCGAGCGGATCCTCCGGATGCGTGGAAAAATGGGCCACCTGATACTTAAAAAGTGACGGGGCAAAGTTGCCGGTTCCCACCCCCGCAATCGGATTCTCCAAGGCCATGTTCAGTGACAGTTTGCCCAAAAGGATGCGGTACCCGACCGAATGCGGCTCGTTGTCAAAAAGCCGGTGCTCGATGGCGGCCGCATCCTGATGGCCCGGACGGATGACCGCAGGCGCAAAATGCACCGCCACCACCAAGAGATGCGCGAGCCCCAAGGCCACAAGTCCCCGATGCCACTCCCTCCGTTGTCCCCACAGCAGGGCAAGGGCAAACAGGCCCCCCACAGCGTACCCGATCAGCGGCGAACGGTGTTTGCTCTCCAGCAAAGCCCAAAACACGATCAGGGCTGCCACGAGCCAACCCCACTTTTCACATGCTTTCTTCCGGCTCAAATACAGCCACCAGATCAGAAAGGCCCCCGGCAACAGACACTCCGCAAAGGCCAGACGGACCATGTTCAGCAGCCGCTCGGGCACGGAAAAACCGTTGTAAAAATAGGCGGCTATCATGTACACGGCCAGCGACACGGTCAGCCCCGCAACCCCCACAACCAGGGTGTCACGGATTTTTTCCTCCCGACGACAGACCAGAAGGATTTCCAGCCACACAAAAAAATAAAAAATCCACAGGGTCGCATACAACATTCCGGCCACGGGCACCCTGGCTGCCCACACACCAATCATCAACCAGACCAACCAGACCATCATCAGGGAAATTCCCCACCGCAGGGAGGGCTCCCGCCATATGCCCCGCAGCTCAATCGCCCCACGGCGGGAAAACATCAGCGCCAGCCACCCCCACACGACCATCACCGCAATCATGGCCTCCCGGATCGGCAACCGGTCCCCACTGTCCATGATTCGCCAGATCACATCCAGGGGAACAAACCAGAAAATCAGCACGGGCATGGCCAGCCAGCCGTATCGGGCAAACCGGCCCACCTCTTCCGCACCCACCCGTGTCTGTCCTACTCCCATTTGGGTTTCTCCGGTGGCCAGAACATTTTGGGGTATCCGGCACGCCCTTCGGTGGAATTGTGGTAAATCACCCCCAGTACCTGGACAAAATCCCCGGGCAATTGATACAGCTCCTGGCGGGTCAGTCTCACATCCTGACCCGCAATCGTCGCCGGCAGGATCCGCTCCAAAAGTCCGGGGGCCGGGGGCCGCGTCTGCCGGTAACGGTCCCAATAGTGTTGGGCGGTCTGCGGATCACCGGAAAGCCCGGCATAGGCGGCCCGGAATGCCAGCATCCGCCAGGAATGCGGATACGTCCTCAGACCTTCCTCGATCCGCGCCACGGCCTGTTCCCGCTCCCCGCGCATCCATCGCGACTGCGCCTCCATGATCACGACCGAGGACCCAAACAGGCCCATGTCCCCGGCGGTGCGCCAGAGGCGCGGGGAGTACTCGCTTTCCATATTCCGGTGCCCGGCCATCACGTTGGCGGCCGCAAACGAATACATCGGATTGGCGGGGTCCCGCTCCGCGAGCCGGGCATAATGCTTCAGCTTCTTCTCGTACGTGGCCTTGGGATTGTCCTTGGTGGCCTCGATAAGGGAAAAATAATAAATGATGTCAAAGGTCCGGTAAAAGGAAACGGCCAGCCCGATGACGGCCATACACGCCACGGCCTGCACCAAAATCAATCGGCGGGGAAAAACCCAAAGTCCCGATCCGGAGACACGGAACCGTCTGGCCCACAGGACGGAGACCACCACCAGCCACAGTCCCCCGGTAAACATTCTCACCCCAAACGAGGAGGCGAGCGAACTGATCCCCATGGCCCCCATCCCCAGGGCCAGCGCGGCCACGCCCAGCCCCCCCCGTCCCCTCGCAAAATCCACCACTGAAATTCCGGGCAACACCACAAAGGCCCCAAACCACAGGACAAGGCCCACCAGACCCAACTCCGCCGCCACCTGGGCGGGCTCGCAATGCGCCCGTGCAAAAATGTAGTTGTCCTCCTTTTTGCTGAATTTTTCCGCCCCGGGTTTTGACATCACCCGGGCATGATACTCGGGGAAAAGGATGTTGAATGTCCCCTGCCCACTCCCGGTCACGGGGAAATCCCGGAAAATCTCCCCGCACACCAGCACACCGGTCACCCGGTAATCAAAGGTGTCCAGGGCCTGACTCACATTGTATGCCCGGCGGGTGGTATCCCAATCCTCCAGTCTCCCGTTCCAACGATGGGGCACCACAAAAAAAGCGGTCAATGCCACCAGAAACAGCACGCCCCGCAGGCAGACCTTCCAGCGGGAGGGCCGGCGCCAGAGAATGATCCCAAATAAAACCGCCAACACAGCCCATAACGCGTACAGCGGGGCTCTCTGGCCCATGATCAGCACGGCCACATATCCCAGCATCGCCCCCACATAGGCCCACCGACCCGCATTCTTTGGGATCACCATCCGCCACCCGATCAAAAACGGTACCATCACAATCAGGGTCTCCCCCAAAAGGGACCGGTTCATCGCATAACTGATGTAGGGCACATAAAATCCGTTCAGAAAATAATGGTAAATCACCGCCCCTCCCAGCAGGGTGCAGTGCAGGGCCATTGTGCGTCTGATCCATCCCGCCGCCCCCCGGACCCCGCACACATACCCGGCCACAATCAGCATCTCGGCACCATAAAACAGCCACACCCGCACTTCCCGGAATCCGACATGCGGATTGACCGACCAGCTCTGCGACAGCATCACCCATCCGACCAACATCAAAAATATTCCGCCCCACCAGCACATCCCCCGTGTCAAACGGATCGCCGTCCGCCCGGTGACAACTGCCGCCAGCAGCAGCAGGGCCATCACCGACATCCAGACGGACCCGATCATCTCGTGATTGATCTGTCCCAGATACGTGTTTGAACCCGCCCCGCCGCCGAAGTTGCTGAAATAATAACTGACCGGATACATGAGCCACCACCACCCCATCAGGGTTTGGAGGGCTTTCCCCGTGCGGCTGGAGGCGGTGCTGTTCATCTCTTGAATATTCTCCGACCCAGCAATACGGCCATTTCCGCGAGTGTCTGCAGGAGGATGACCACATCCAGCCACAACGTCCACCGTTCCAGATACTCAAGATCGGACCGGACTCTTTCCGTCAGTGACGTGTCCCCGCGATAACCGCGCACCTGGGCCAGGCCTGTCATGCCGGGCTTGTACAGATGCCGGGGCATGTAGTGCGGCACTTCGCCCTTGAACTTCTCCACGTAATACGTCCGCTCCGGACGGGGTCCGACCAGGCTCATCTCACCGACAAGCACATTCCACAGCTGGGGGAGCTCATCGAGATTGGAAAGCCGCAGGAATTCACCCGAAGGGGTCAGGCGCGGGTCATGCTTGAGGCCCAACCCCACCTCCTGATCCTGCTTTTCGGCCCCCACCTTCATGGTCCGGAATTTGTGCATGAAAAACTTCCGCCCGCCCCGTCCGATGCGTTCCTGTGAAAAAAAAATGGGCCCCGGGGAGGTGTGCCGGGTCCTGAGGGCGATCAGCAACCCGGGGATCAGACACAGCACCAACCCTGTCACGGCACCCAGGATGTCCATCAGCCGCTTCAGGAGCCGGTTGTACCACTGGTCCAGGGGCAGATCACCGACCCTCAGGATCGGCACGCCATCGGCCATGTCCAGATCCAGACGGGCGAGCAAAATCTCAAAGCTGTCCGGCACCAGCGACACCCGCACCATGTGTTCATCGGCCTGGCGTGAGAGGGCGGCCAGTTCCTGCGGCGAGATCTGCGAGGCAATGACCATGATTTCACTGATCCCTCCCGCCGCCATCATCCGGGACACATCCGGGAGGTCCCCCAAGACCCGGTCCCTCCAGTGCGGCCCGGGATCGATCCCCGGTTTGTGGACGATGCCCACAAATTCGGTCAGCGACAGGGGCCGGCCCAGCAACACACCGACAAGTTTCTCGGCCACGGCATTCCATCCGACCACCAGCATCTTGTTGGTCTCAAAAAGTCCGATCCGTTGGTGCAGCCACAGAACGGTCATCCGCCCCAGGCAGATGCTGGCGGTGATCGAAAACAGGGCCAACAACAAAAAAAACCGCGAATACGCCTCCTGCTGGGACCGGATGAAAAAGCCCACCACAAAAAGCGCCGCCAGTCCGGCACCCACGGCCAGCAGCACATTCCAGACGGTTGACCGGCGGGAACTGAGAAAGTCGGTCCCATACAACCCGAAATTCCGGAGTGAAAACAGGGTAAAGACGGTGATGACCACCGCCAGAATGGCGTAGTTGGCCTCGCGCGGAATCTGCGAGGCAAATGTGACGTCCGAGGCCCGCACGACATACGCTCCAAAAACACCCACCAAAGAGGCGATACAATCCGAAAGGGCCAGGACGGACCCGACCTCATGACGTGAAAATTTTGGCCATCCCATCGTTGTCCTACTCTAGATACTTCCCGAGGAATTCACGAAGCTTTTTTTGAAAAATGGGCCGGTCAAATTGCTCCGCATGTCGCCGCAATTCCCCGGGGCTCCACAGGTCCTTGATGCCATGCTCAAATTGCTCCAGTGCCGCCGCCAATGATTCCACTGCGGGCTCGTGAAAATACACGCCGCTTCTTCTGTCTACCACGGTGTCCAAAACCCCGCCCTTTCCATAGGCAATCACGGGGCACCCGCTGGCCATGGCCTCCACGGGGGTGATTCCAAAATCCTCCTCGCCGGGAAAAAGCAGGGCTTTGGCCTGTGCCATTCTCTCCCGGACCTCCTGGTCACTCCTCCAACCCAGGATTTCCACGGTCGGTCCCGCCCTCTTTCTGAGCCGAGCCTCCTCCGCGCCGGTCCCGATGACCCAAAGGGGCAGATTGAGCCGGGTGCATGCCTCCACGGCCAGATCCGCCCGCTTGTAGGCGGTCAATTCCCCGACAAAAAGGTATGTGTTCGTCCGGGGACGATCCCAGTGGCA
>JANRIZ010000124.1:0-3224 GCA_033764445.1 Verrucomicrobiia bacterium
ATCACGGCCCCGACGGTCAAGGACGCCGCCAATCTGGAAAACATCGTCAAAACGCTGCGCGATCAGGGGTGTCTTGTCCCCATTGTTGCGGACATTCATTTCAAGCCCGAGGCGGCGATGGAAGCCGTCAAATGGGTCGAATGCATCCGGGTCAATCCCGGCAATTACGCGGACAAGAAGAAATTTGCCGTGCTGGAATATACGGATGCCCAATATGCCGAGGAACTGGCGCGCATCGAGGAGGCCTTCAAGCCGCTTGTGATGGAATGCATCGCGCGCAATCGGGCCATCCGCATCGGCACCAACCACGGGTCGCTTTCGGACCGCATCATGAACCGGTTCGGTGACACCCCCCGTGGCATGGTGGAAAGTGCGCTGGAGTTTGCGCGGATCGCCCGCAAGTACGGATTCCACAATTTCAAGTTCTCGATGAAGTCCTCCAATCCCAAGGTCATGATCGAGGCCTACCGTCTGCTGGTCAAAACCCTTGATGAACAGGGCCCCGACTGGAATTACCCCATCCACCTGGGGGTGACCGAGGCCGGGGACGGCGAGGATGGGCGCATCAAAAGTGCGATTGGCATCGGGTCCCTTTTGGACGACGGCATCGGCGACACGATTCGTGTGTCCCTGACCGAGGATGCCGTGTACGAGATTCCCGTGGCCCTGGCCCTGGTCAAAAAATACAACGAACGGTTGAAATCCGGCGGGGTTGGCCCAGGGACTCCGCCCCTGTCGATCCATGAAACCCGCGATCCCTTCACATATACGCGCCGGGTGACCAGCCCCATTTCCGTCTCCAACGTGCCCCTGGGCGGGGAGCAGACCCTCCGGGTGGAAACCCCGCTGGCCTATCCGCCCCAGAAGGTGGATGCCATCCTGAACAAAATCTCGCAGTTGCGTGCGGACGAGAATTCCTTTGCGGAAATCGTCCAGTTGCATGTTTTGACCAAAGAGGATGTGGCGGCCCTGGGCCAGCTCCGTTTATCCACAAAAGTGCCCCTTTCCGCGCATATCGGGGATCATGTCGCGCTGGCCCGGCTGGTCATCCCCCACGTGGACAAGGTCAATTTCAACGCCTCCGAGGAGTGGACTCCCGGGGCGTTTGCGACCCTCATTGACGAGGCTGCGCAGGGCGGGACCGTATTGCAGATCGAGATCGGCGACATGCAGATGCGCATCGCGGAGACGTTTTTTGAGCAGTGCCGGAAGAAGAATTTTCATCACGTCATGGTCGCCGTCGGTGCGGTGCGGAGCTTTGAGCCCATCCCCGCCGGGCGCATTCTGGCCGCGTATCTTCAGGCCGCCAACCTCCGGTATCCGCTGCAGCTGGCCTTTGATGCCAGTGCCTGCGAGGATGATCTGACCGAGGCCTCCAAGGTTTTTGGTTCGCTCCTGTGCGACGGATTTGGTGACAGCGTGCGGCTGACGACCCGTCGGGACGCCGTTGAATCGACCCGGATTTCCTACAACATCCTGCAGGCCGCCGGGTGCCGGACCGTCAAGACCGACTACGTGGCGTGTCCCTCGTGCGGACGGACCCTCTTCAACCTGCAATCCACCACGGCCCGGATCAAGGAAGCCACCAGCCACCTGAAGGGCGTGAAGATCGCCGTCATGGGCTGCATCGTCAACGGTCCCGGAGAAATGGCTGATGCGGATTTCGGCTATGTGGGGGGAGCCCCCGGGAAGATCAATCTGTACGTGGGCAAGACCCCCATCAAGTTCAACATCCCCGAGGCGGAATCCGTGGACCGGCTGGTGGATTTGATCAAGGAACACGGCAAGTGGGTGGACCCGAAACCCGCCTCACAACCCGCCACCGTGGGCTGAAGCGTCTGCATGGTTCTGACGGGGGTTGGCCGTGACAGCCCGCCTTTCGCCTCCGCCCCCTGCCGCGTTTTTTTGTTTGAAGGCGGCAGCGGTGGAGGGAGCATCAATGGAGGGGATTTTTTGATGGGAGACCCGTGTGCTGAGCAAGGGCACGCCGGGTCCAGCGTGTGATTTGACGGAGACCCTCCGCGTCCGGGGCCGAGGGTGGTTTGGTGCGGTGAAGCCAGCATAACACCGTTTTTTGCAGTGCAGGGGGCAGGGAATGCAGTTCCGGCTCCCCCGGTTGCAGTCCGAGGGCTTTGAGAAAGGTCAGCTCCACCTGGACCCCGCTTTCGGGTTTGGAATCGTGGAGGAGCAGCCAGCCCCGCCATTTTTCGAACCACAAAAAAACTTCCGGGGCCGGGATTTCGATTTCCGTGACCGCCTCCACCAGACCGACCATCCGGCAGAGCCGCTGGAAGTTTTCCGGTTTGGCCGCCAGACCATGGGCGCTGGAGCCCAGGTCAAAATCCCGCAGGGCGTGCAGGTCGCTGGTTTTGCTGCGGGAAAGGACAATCTGGCCCTCGTTGAAAAAATCGAGACGCCCCCCCAGGGAGGATCCCGGACGGAGTGCGCCTTTGGCCATGGTTTTGATGCGGCCCAGGTCCCGTGAAAACCAGTGGAGGATGAGGCTGGATTCCGAGTACCTGTGTTTTCGGATCAGACAGGCGCTGGTTTGGAGCATGGACCATGCATACACGCTCGGAGCGGAAAACGACAGATGAAAACAGGAGGCACCGGATGGGACTTGAGTCCGTCCAAGGTCCTGCTAGAACGCAGGGAGCCTTGTATGCAGCCGATGGGCGGAGGGTCTGAACCATGTTCAAAAAAATTTTCATCCTGGTCTGCCTCCTTGCCCTGCTGGGGGCCGGGGCCTATTTTGGGCGACGGTACTTTGAGGACAAACGGGTGCATCGGTTTGACGCCTTGATCGCCAAGGTGGCCGCCGAAAACAGCATTGATCCGCAGCTGGTCCGCGCCGTGGTGTGGCGGGAGACAAATTTTGTGCCTGAAAGCGTGGGGCTCGATGGGGAGAGGGGACTGATGCAACTGATGCCCGATGCCGCCGCCGATTATGCCCGGATCAAGCGCATCCGGAATTTCAACATGGACAGTCTGTTTGACCCCGAAACCAATCTGCGGGTGGGCAGCTGGTATCTTTCGCGGGCGCTGGCACGGTGGAAGGAGAAGGACAGTCCGCTGACCTTTGCGCTGGCCGAGTACAATGCCGGGCGGCGCAACGCCCTGCGGTGGGCCGCTGTCAACGGGGAGCAGACCACCGCCGCCGAGTTCATGACGGCCATGGATTTTCCCACCACCGCCAAGTACGTGAGGACAATCATGGCCAAGTA
>JANRIZ010000005.1:0-5975 GCA_033764445.1 Verrucomicrobiia bacterium
TCGGCGGCGGCCATGGTCAGAATCCTAAACATGCGGGAGGCGGTGGCAAGGGAACAGTGTGTGCGCCTCCGTTTCGATTTTACGTCAGTGCCCCCGCTTTTCACGCGGAGTATTGGAAAAAGACCGAAGGATGCACTCAAAAACGGGAGAGGCTTTTTTGATTTTTTGCCCCTGTTTTTTTGAAGTGGGGATACATAAGTCTTATTTATTAAAATGTTTATTTATAATGTAAAATATTCATTTTATGTATTTTATGCAATATTGTTAAAAATTTATTAGGACGATTGACCGAAACAGCTCAACATGCGAACATCGTCGTCCCTCAAATGTAATAGAAAGCGGGGTGAATAAAAACATTATGTCAGAAGTACGATTGAAAAAAGGTGAAGCCATTGACAAAGCTCTTCGTCGTTTGAAGAAGAAGCTGGACCGTGAAGGCACTCTTCGGGAAGTGCGCACACGCCGTTTTTATGAGAAGCCTGGAGACCGAAAACGCCGCAAGGCCAAGGCACCCCGATTCTCATTCTCGGTGGGCAGCTACTGATTTTCCGAACTGGAAGATTCGATCATCAAACCCCGTCTTTTCAGGCGGGGTTTTTTTATCGCGGAATCCCGCATTCAATGTTTTGCAGTGCGGGCGGGTGTCTGGTAATGACATCAACGATGTTTTCACTGTCCACCTGCTGGAATTCCGACCGTCATACCGACGGGGAGGCGATGTTGCGGGAAATCGTTGATCTGGGCTTTGAGAGTGTTGAACTGGGGCATGGCACCAAACTGTGTCTGATCGAGGGCATCCTCAAGGCGCATGAGGAGGGATGGGTCAAATTTTCGAGTCTGCACAACTTCTGTCCCCTCCCGGTGGGGGTCCACCAGGCGGCCCCGAATTTTTATGTGTTTTCCTCCTCGAACCCCGGTGAACGACTCAGTGCCGTCCGCCAGACCCGCCAGACCATTGATTTTGCCGAACGACTGGAGGCCCGGGCGGTTGTTCTCCATCTGGGCCACGTTCCCATGGCCCAGGGCACCGACCGTTTGGCGGAATTGTACCGTCAGGAGCAGAAAAACACCCGGGGGTACGCCGCGCTGAAACTGCAGACGGTCATGGAACGGGAGAAAAGGGTGGCCAAACACTGGGACAACATGCTGGAAACCCTCAAGCCCGTGGCCGAATACGCGACACAGAAAAAGATCATCCTGGGCATTGAAACCCGTTATCAGTACGAGGAAATCCCGACCGAACGGGAATTGCCGGGCCTGCTCAGGCAGTTTGAGGGCAGCACCCTGAGGTATTGGCATGATACCGGCCACTGTCAGTCCAAACATTTTCTCGGATTCCTCGACCACGGACAGACCCTTGAAAGCCTTGGGGACCTGTTGGCGGGATTTCACATCCATGACGTGACGCGGCCCGACCATGATCACCGGGTGCCCGGGCGGGGGGACCTGGACTTTTCAATTCTCAAACCCTACCTCAAAAAACCGGTCATCCGCGTCATCGAACTCAGTCCCCGGACCACTCCCGAGGGGGTCCAGGAAGGCCACACGTTTCTCAGGAAACTCCTCGAATCATGAACCCCACAGTCAAACGAGTCCTTTTTACCCTGCTTAAATTCATCGTCACCGCAGGGATCCTGTGGTTTGTCCTTCACCGGGTGGATGTGGCCAAGCTGCTTCAGACCCTTCGTGAGACGCGGATGGGCTGGATTCTGCCTGTGGGGCCGGTGATCCTGTTGATCATTTTTCTGACCGCCTTCCGCTGGCGGCGCATTCTGCTGGTACAGGGCATCCATTTTTCGAGGTTCCAGGCCTGTGCGATCAATTACATCGGGGCGTTTTTCAATTCGTTCATGCCCGGGGGCACCGGCGGGGATGTCGTGAAGGTCATCTATGCCATGAGGGGAGCCCCGGAAAAAAAGCCCCAGGTGCTGATGACCATTGTGGTGGACCGGCTGGTCGGGATGGCCGGACTTCTGGGTGTCATCGCCGTGATGCTGGCGGTGGATTACCGTGTCTTGCTTCAGGAACGCGGACTGCAATCGGCCCTGGTTTTTTGTCTGACCGTCATGGCGGCCTTTTTGGGCGCCATTGCCCTCGGTTGCTGGAAGGATCTGCCCCGGCAGGTCCCGCTGGTGGGCAAAATTTTTGACAAACTCCCGATGCGTGAAAAACTGGTGCAGCTTGCCGAGGCGTATCAGGTGTACATGAAAGCCCCGTATGCCCTGGCCGTGGCCTATGGAATGTCCGTCCTCGTGCATCTTTCCGGGGTGTTGATCACATGGCTGATCGCGCAGGCGCTCATCCCCGGGGGATTGCCCCTGCGGTATCTGCTGTTGATCGTGCCCATCATCAATCTGCTCTCCTCGATCCCGGTCACCCTTGCCGGAGTGGGGGTGAGGGAGAGTCTGTATGTCGTGTTTCTCGGGTATCTGGGGGTGGCGAATGAAACCGGGTTTGCCGTGGGATTTCTCGTGTACGGACTGACCCTCTTGGGGGCCCTGCCGGGTGGGATTGTCTATCTCCTGTACCGGCAGGAGAGTGCGGAGGAGCCCGCCGGTCGCAAATAGACGTTTTCTTCCCAGACGTGACCGGGGTATGCTGCTTTTCACACATGGATGACAAGCGCCACAAGGCAGAGGAAATTGTCCGGACCCTCCGGGAACGAGGATATGCCGCCTATTTTGCAGGGGGCTGTGTCCGGGATATGTTGTCGGGGGCGGCTCCGAAGGATTATGATGTCGCCACCAGCGCACGGCCGGAGCAGGTGCAGGAGGTCTTTCCCAAAACCGTGGCCGTGGGAGCCGCCTTCGGGGTGATCCTCGTCCTGCAAGGCGACCAGAGCATCGAAGTGGCGACCTTTCGATCGGATGGAAATTATGTGGATGGGCGGCGTCCGGAATCCGTCGCCTTCACCACCGCCGAAGAGGATGCGCGGCGGCGGGATTTCACCATCAACGGCATGTTTTTGGATCCGGTGACAGGGGAGGTGTTGGACTTTGTGAATGGCCAGGCAGACCTCCGCCGCAAAATGCTCCGTGCGATCGGGGAACCCCGGCAGCGGTTCCGGGAGGACAAACTGCGCATGCTCCGGTGTGTCCGATTTGCAGTGGCGTTGGGATTTGAAGTGGAAGCTGAATGCTGGTCGGCCGTGCGGGAGATGGCGGGCGAGGTGAGGTCTGTCAGTCCCGAGCGCATCCGTGAGGAATTGACCAAGATATTGACCGGACCCCATGCGGGGCAGGGACTGCAAAAACTATTTGAAAGTGGACTCCTGGAGCAGGTATTGCCCGAAGCCGTGGCCATGAGAGGATGTCCTCAACCTGCACAATACCATCCCGAGGGGGATGTTTTCACCCACACCTGCATCATGCTGGACTCACTAGAGGATCCGTCGCCCGTTCTCGCGTGGTCCGTCCTGTTCCACGACATTTCAAAGCCTGACTGCCTGAGTTTTGGAGAGGATGGACAGCCGCACCACTACGGACATGAAAAAAAGGGTGCGGAAGTGGCCGTGACCGTGTTGCGGCGATTGCATGCGCCGAACGAATTGATTGCCGGGGTGCACGACGCCGTGCTGTATCACATGCAGTTCAAGGACGTGCAGAGGATGAAGCTCTCCACCGTCAAACGCATGATGTCCCGTCCGGGATTTGAGGAGGAAATGGCCCTGCACCGGGCCGACTGCCTTTCCAGCCATGGCCGCCTCGACAACCATGACTATTTGCGCCGGTTGCAAACCGAATTGCCACCCGGGCAGATTGATCCGCCGCCGCTTTTGTCCGGGCGGGATTTGATGGCCCTGGGCATCGAGCCCGGACCCGGCATGGGCAAAATCCTCGAGGAGATCCGCGAGTTGCAACTCGAAAGCCGGTTGACCAGTTTTGAGGAAGCCCGACAGTGGGTGTTGGAGGGACCGAGAAAACAGACGCACGACGGGAATACTGAAACGACATGACACCCAAACGGATCACTTGGAAAAAGGCGGAATCGTGGGGACTGGCCCTGTTGTTGGGTGGCTGGTTTCCCCTGGTCTTTTGGGTGCGGCCCAGTTCCGGTCCCGCCACGACCCTCTACGACGGGATGATCAACGCCGAGGCCGTATCGGCCCTGTATCTGTGGATCGCCGCACCGATTGTCCTGTGGTGCTGGTTTCGTCGGCGCCGACCCTTGCAACTCTCGGGTTTCGGACTGCTGCCATTGGTGACGACATTCGGGTTGTTCGGATTGGCGGCCGCCTCGATTTTCTGGTCGCCAGCGCCCTACCTCAGCCAGGTCCAGGCCCTGATGTGGTTTCACTACGCCATGGTTGCGATCCTGTTCCTCCTGGCCCGACGGACGGGCGGATTGCGGGTGGTGTTGTGGGCCCTCGTTGTGGCCGGGTTGTCGATGGCTCTGCCGGTCATTTACATTTATTTCCGGAACGGACTTTACGTCCCCTATCTCGGCCTGGGTGTGAACCGGTCGGTCACCGGCGAGGCGTTGCTCCTGCCCACCCTCCTGTGCCTGGGTTGCGGCTGCAAAATGCGGCGTGCGCCCGTGCTGCTTCCGATACTGAGAGTCTGTGGGCTCATGTTTTTTATGGCCGTGATCATGCTCGGACAAAGGGCCCCGGTGTACGGAATGTTGCTGGCGCTGGCGGGTATGGGCCTTTGCCTGGTGATGGCCGAGGGCAGGGTGCGGAAAAGGGTGGGAGCCATGGCCCTTGTGCTCGGTGCAATCCTCACAGTGCTTATCTACATTCCCTCGCAGTGGAGCCGGATGGGGGAGGGTGTGTGGGATGGATCGCAGCGTCTGATCAATGCAGGACAGGCAGGGGAGGCAAAACAGTACCGGGTGCTGGGCATGGGAATTGCGTGGGAACAGTGGAAAAGATCGCCCCTGGTCGGGACCGGGGCCGGGACATTTCCCGTGGAATATCCATCCACCCGGGCCGCATTCCTGGGGGAATCCGGACGGACGGATTTGGGGGTGCTGGCCGTGGATCTGATTCTGATGCGGGCCCATGTGGAACCCGCGCAACTGGCCGGGGAATTGGGTCTGCTGGGATTGGCCCTGTGGGGACTGCTTTTTGCCGGTGTACCGGTGATCACCGGGTGGCGGGCGTTGTGGCGGAGGGGGCAGACACCTGTGTTTGAAATGTTTTATGGTGCAGGAGTTGGCGCGGTGATGGTCAGTTCCCTGGCCAGTTCGTTCGGTCCGCGGGCCCTCCCCTCCGTGTTTTTGATTTTTGCCGGGGCCGCCCTGCTCGGTTCGGGAAGGTCACGGGTCTCTGGAGGCGGGGTACGGATTGCCGCCCCCGCCCTCGTCTGGTTGATGGTATTGGCCGGGGTGGTGACCCTCTGGGGAACCTACCGGAAAGTGCAGGATTTCCGTTCGGTCTCCGCGGCGAACCATGCGGAAAGCCTGATCCAAAGGGGCAGTCCCACGGTGGCAGAACTGACCTTTTATTATGAGCAGGCCATCGAAGCCTCGCCCGGACTCGGATTTTCCTATGCGGCAGTCGGTCGCATGATGGCGCGGCATGGGAAACTCGCGGAGGCGGTGGCATTTTTCGAGGAATCCGAACGGGCCGGGGTCGTTCATCTTTCCAACCGGGTCAACCGCCTGTACGGACTCTGGCTGGCCGGACGCCGGGAGGAGGCTTTGGAGCTGGCCCGGGAACTGCACCGTATGGCTCCGGGGAAGGATGCGGCGGCACTGCATTATTCCGTATTGTTGGAGGCATCCGGGCACAGGGCCCAGGCCCAAACCGTGTGGGATCACATTCCGGCAAAGAACCGGACGGGGATGGAACCGGTCAGGGAAGTTTTTCGGCAGCTTCTGCGGCGGGAGCCGGTGATGTATACGGCCGCGCAGTTGTCCGGAATGGGCAAGGACGGATTTGACGGACTGTATTATCTGTCCCCGTCCTTTTGGGGGGAGAATGCCGAGTTGGAGCGGAGGATGCAGGCCGTGCGTGAGAACTACCGGGACCG
>JANRIZ010000125.1:0-18440 GCA_033764445.1 Verrucomicrobiia bacterium
ATTGAACAGATTCGTGAAAACGTGCTCATGATGGCGAGCATGGTCGAGCGCAACGTGAATATGGCCATGAAGGCCCTGGTGGAGCGGGACGACTCGATGATCGGCACCGTGGAGGCCGAGGAAACCCAGATCAACGACCTGGAGGTCCAGCTCAACGAGGCGTGTCTTTTGTTCATGGCCAAACAGGCGCCGGTGGCCACGGACCTGCGTTTTGTCCTTTCGGTGGTCAAAATCGCCGGTGACCTGGAGCGGATCGGGGATCAGGGTCTGAAAATCGCCCTCAGGGCCGGAAAACTCAATCAGGAGCCGCAGCTCAAACCCTTTGTGGACATTCCCCGCATGGCCGAGCTGGGTGTGGAAATGCTGCGTTCCAGCATGGATGCCTTTGTCAACCGCAAGCCCGAAATCATCCAGTCCATCATCAACAAGGATGAGGATGTCAATGCGCTCTTCCGCCAGCTCAACCGGGAGCTGACCTCATTCATGATCGAGGATCCCCGGACGATCACCCGCTGCCTGCATCTGATGGCTGTGGCACGTCACCTTGAAAAGGTGGCTGATCATGCCCGGAATGTCGCCCGCAAGGTCTATTTTCTGTATGAGGCGAAGGATATTTCCCATCAGACGGTCATCAAGTAGGCCGCAGACTTTCATCCGCAGATTGGCTCAGTTTTTTTTGGTTTTTCACAGGCCTCCTTTGGCTGTTGAAAAACCATTCCGCAATTCTGAAGTCCGTTTTGCCTGAAGGCAAGGGGCCCCGACACGCGGGCGGGAAACGCCTTTACGAAGCGGTATAAAAACGCCCTCACAAAATCAGAGTCAATCCCGAACAGGTCATGCGGATGAATCCGCCGGGATTTTATTTTGAGATGATCTCGTTCAATTGGAAGATGGGCAGGAACATTGAGATGACAATGCCGCCGATGATCACCCCGAGCACGACGATCATGATCGGTTCCATCAGGGAGGTCAGGGCATCGAGAGTCGCCTCGATTTCCTCATCCCAGAAGTCGGCCATTTTGTCCAACATCGCGTCGACCTTGCCGGTGGATTCACCGACCTGGATCATACGGACCAGAATGGGCGGGAACATGGGTTCCTTGGCCAGGGAGGCATAAAGGGGATCGCCCTTTTCGACGTTGCCGGCGACACGTTTGATGGTGGCCTCGACGATCACATTGCCCGAGGAGGCACCGACAATTTGCATGACCTCCAGAATGGGGACACCCGAGCGGATCAATTGGGCGAAGGTGCGGGCGAAGCGGGTCATGACAATCTTCCGGATCAGCTCACCGAACACCGGGAGTTTCATCTGGTTTTGATCCCACCACTGGCGGCCATAATCGGTGGCCAGGAAAAACTTCCAGCTCATGAAAATGCCCACCACAATCATGGGGGTTGCGATAAAGCCGACCGGGGAACGGGCAAAATCCGAGACATTGATCAGGAACTGGGTGGGCGCGGGGAGTTTGGCGCCGAAATCCTTGAAAATATTCGCAAAGACCGGGATGACCTTGACGATCAGAAAACCCGTGATCACGCAGGCCAGACTGATGACCACCAGCGGGTAGGTCATGGCGGATTTGACCTTCTTTTTCAGGCGTTCGGAGGCTTCCAGATAGCCGGCGAGACGGGCCAGAATTTCCGCCAGCAAACCGCCGGATTCACCGGCCCGCACCATGGACACGTAGAGTTTTTGAAAAACCTGCGGATGCCGGGCGAGACTTTCGGTCAGCGAATTTCCCTTTTCAACATTTTGAATCAAATCCTGAATGACCAGCCGCAGGTTGCGGGCCTTGACGGGGTCCGCCTGCTCATAGAGGGCGGTGAGAGCCTGGATCAAAGGCATGCCCGCATCCACCATCGTGGCCATCATGCGGGTGAACATGACCAATTGCTCGGAAGGAACCTTCCCGCCTTTTTTGCCCCCGCCCCCGCCGCCTTTGGCCTGTTCCAGGCCCAAGACAACGAGGCCTTTGTTTGCAAGATTGGTGGCGGCATTGGCGTCATTGACGCCCTCGATGGTGCCTGAAACGACTTTGCCTTTGCTGTCCCGGGCGGAATATTTATAGGTGGGCATAGTAAGGAAAAATTAATATCAAGCTAAATGGGAAGCCGGTCTGATTACAAGAATTAATTAGCCGGATGTTTCGGCGCGAATGGCCTCATCCGCGGTGCCCGTGGGAGCAGAGGGATTCGCACAGGCGGAGAACCACCTCCGTCATTTCCGGGCGGGCGCCGATGGCATGTGTGTAAAACACTGTTTTTCCCTGGGCGGATCCGGTCAGGAATTCCGCCGGGTGGGGGCCGTAAAACAGATCGTTCCAGCCGGAGCCCTCCACATCAAAGCCCAGCAGCCGGGGGATATCCGCCCCCGCATGGAGCCCGTCCGACAAAAAATAGGGAACCACCAGGACCTGCGGGGCGGAAGTTTTTGTCCCCCAGTCGCGGATCAGGGGTTCCTCATCCAAAAACAGGGGTTGCACGTCGGCAAAAGGAGGCAGGGAGGATGGGAGGGATTTGACCAGGGTCCGGACCGGGACCGAGGAGTTTTCATTCTGGACGGTGCCATGACCTGCGAGAAACAGGCAGCATTGGGAGGGGACCAGCGAGGGGAGGCCCTCACAGGCCCGGAGGATCGTTTGACGGAGCAGGGGCGTCATCGCGGGATGGGTCCCGACAGGCGGACACACATAAAAGGTTTGGCCTCCGCGCAGGTTCACCCCCGGTTGAAGGCCGGTTTGGGCCGGGATGATTTCGGAGGTAAAGTAGCCCTCCGAGAGAAAATAGGGGACGACAAAAACCTCCCCGCCTGTTGCGGAGCGGAGGGCGGCGGAAATATCCGGGGATTCCCTGAGAAATCCGCAGTGGGCCCCGGCAAACGGTCCGCACGCCGCAAAATGCGCGGTGAGGCGACGGACCGGGTCGCTGGAATGGGTGTTGCGGGTGGAGCCGTGGCCGAGAAGGACCAGGGAGGAACGGGAAAAATCCATGGGTGAAGACTAGCACAAACCATTTCCCCTGTCCCACGGACAAAATGAGGCGCCCGGAGGCCATGTCTAAAAATGGAGGTGTGTCTGGTGAGGGTCGGATTTTTTGACCTTGGCGGAGGTCTTGGATTTTTTGGGGGGGACCGGCTTGGGATCGGGGGCGAGCTTCCATTTTTTATGGGCCGCCTCGTAGCGTTTCAATTCGGCCTCGATCTGGGACAGCTCCCGTTTGTTGTGCTGGAGGAGCGTGGAGAATTCGTGTTTGGCCTCGCGGCGGACCCGGTCGAGATCCGACGGGGATTTCAGGCCGAATTCCCAGGCAGGATTCCGTTTGAGACTGCGGATTTTGGCATTCAACTGTTTGATCTGCCCCACGACCTGGCGGGTGATTTCCAGGACCAGCGAGACGCGGGTGATGGCCATGACTCCCGCCTCCCCCGCCTCGCAGCGGGCCAGAATCACCTCCAGAGCCGTCCGGTTCCCCTGCTGATAGGCTTCCTGGGTTTTGTGCCAGAGCTCTTTCTGGAAGGGGGACTGTTCACCCGCACGGTCCGGGTGCAGCAGACGGACGATGGAGCGGTAGAGCTCGCGCAGATTTTTGTCGGGCGCCTTTTGTGAGGATTTTTGGGAACCCCAGGGGTTTTTCAAATCATCCTCCATCTCATCAAAATCGCGGGGGGGAACCCCGTAGGTTTTTTCAAAGGCGTCCTTCATGGATTCGTAGATTTTCTTGATTGCCTCCCGCTCCATCTCGCTCAGGCCCTCGAAGGGGTTGGCGTCCTCCTCCCAGGGATTTTTTGGTTCCGAAGCGTCCCCGGGTTCCGGTTCGACATCCTCCGGGTGGTCGCGCCAGTGGAGCGCCTGTTCGTAGGCCTTTCCCGGCGGATACCCCCGGACCTGAATCAGGCCCTCGATTTGTTCGAGCAGCTCGAGTTTTTCGTTCAGAGTGATTTCAACCTCCCGCAGTGCGGTGATCAGACTGCCGAGTTCCTTGTGGAGAAAGCTCCGGTAGGCGGATTCGTCACGGGACTCGAATTCCGATATTTTTTTCTCGAGCCGTGCCAGTTCCCGGTGTTTTTTTTCGTAGTCCCGGTGAGCCTTGCGGCGGATGGGTTCCTGATCGACGAGAGCCGGGGACAGGAAAGGGCCCTTCGGCTTTGCGGGACGCGGCGCCTTGGTTTTTTGGAGGGGACGGGACATGGGGGCGTCAGACCTTCCAGTTGACCTTGAGACTTTTTTTGTTTCCGGTGCGGTCGAGGTAGTGCAGTTCACCGTAGCACAGGGCGTATTCAAAGACCTCCTTGGTGACCTTGACATCGTAGGCGCAGTACTCCGCGATCTCGTAGATTCTGCCCTGTTTCCACCATTTCAGGGCCTCCATGCCGTCGGCGGTTTTGCCGTACCCGAGGGTGGGCCCAGCGATGGCATCGAGCTTGAGCCGGTGCCCGAGGATTTTTTCGACCTCCACGAGCATGTCCAGACTGGGAATCTGGTGGAGGTCGAGGGCCGTGTAGCCCAGGAGGACATTGTAGTCGAAATTGATCTGGTTGAAGCCGACGACCAGGGAGGCACGCATGAGCTGCCGGATCAGGTCCTCGACCTCGTTTTCGGTGTAGATGTGGTACTGGCCCGTGAGGGTGGAGTAGGTGACACCGATGGACATTTTCATCTTCATTTTGGACTGGGGCGACCAGCCGCCGACCTCATCGGCACTGCGCTGTGTTTCCAGATCGAAATAGACGATGTCTTTCATGGGGGGAGTGCGGGTTTTGGGAAAAGGCCGGGGCTCTCAGAGCAGGTGCCCAAGTTTTTTCTGCTTGGTGCGGAGGTAGTTGCGGTTGTGTTTCTGGGGGCGGATGCGGATGGGAACCTGCTCGGTGATTTCCAGACCGTAGGCATCCAGACCGACCACCTTTTTTGGGTTGTTGGTCAGGAGCCGTATTTTGCGCACGCCGAGGTCGCGCAGAATCTGGGCGCCCAGACCGTAGTCACGCAAATCCGCGGCAAAACCCAGCCGCAGATTCGCCTCAACGGTGTCCAGCCCCTTTTCCTGGAGTTTGTAGGCCTTGATCTTGGCGGGAAGTCCGATCCCGCGCCCCTCCTGGCGCATGTATACGAGCACGCCGGAGCCCTCCGAAGCAATCAGTGACAGGGCCGTGTGGAGCTGGTTGCCACAGTCGCAGCGGCAGGAACCGAAGACGTCACCGGTCAGACACTCGCTGTGGACGCGCACCAGGACCGGGGACTTGGGATTGATCCGTCCCCGGACCAGGGCGAGGTGGTGTTCCTCCGCATCCCTGACCCTGTAGAGGTGCAGGTTGAAATCGCCGTAAGCTGTGGGCAGGGAAATCCGCTCGACCCGTTCGATCAGCCGCTCGTGGTGACGCCGGTATTTGATGAGACTTTCGATGGTGCAGATTTTCAGCCCGTGTTTTTTTCCAAAGTCGATGAGATCGGGCAGACGGGCCATCTCCCCGTTTTCCCGGAGAATTTCGCAGATGACCCCCGCCGGATTCAACCCCGCCAGACGTGCAAAATCCACCGCCGCCTCGGTATGGCCTGCCCGGCGCAGGACCCCGCCGGGTTTGGCCACCAGCGGAAAGACGTGGCCCGGCTGGACCAGGTCCGCGGGACGGGCGCGGGGATTGCAGAGGACCCGGATCGTGTGGGCCCGGTCGGCGGCGCTGATTCCCGTGCTGACCTTGCGGGCCGCATCGACAGAGACCGTGAAATGGGTGCGGAAGGCTTCCTGGTTGTCCGCCGCCATGGGAGGCAGGTTGAGCAGCCGGGCCTGTTCCCGGGTGACCGGCGCACAGATCAATCCGCGTCCGTGAGTGGCCATGAAGTTGATTGCGGGTGCTGTGACTTTATCGGCCGCCATCAGAAGGTCGCCTTCATTTTCGCGGTCCTCGTCATCAGTGACAATGACCATTTTTCCGGCGCGAATATCGGCGATGACCGATTCAATGGAATCAAAACGAAAGGATTTGGGTTTCATACGACTACGGGAGGGATGAAGGTATCGTGTTGTGAAGGACTTTCAACACAGAAAGTCGGGGTGGGGAGGGAATTTTCAGAGAATGGCTGGTGGCGAATGGAGAGGGGTTGGGAAGAAGGTGAGAGAATCGGGCTGGGAGTTTAATTTGGTAAAATAAAAAACGATTTTTTATAGTGTGTATATACTGGATAATTTTTGTTATAAACTACGCTCTATTTTTCACTTACATCGATTTTTAGCTTGTTACGTTTATGTAAAATATGGAAATTTAAGTAGTTATGATAACAGTAATCGTTGACATCATCAGATTAATAATATAATTATCACAAATACTATGAACATTAAAACAATTGCGCTGGAACCTAAGGTTTATGAACGATTGGCGGCGCTCAAGGAGCATTCTGAAACATTTTCAAAATTGGTGGAACGGCTCATGCGTGGAGCGCCCCAACCCCACAATGGATCCACCATCTCGGATCGGTTGAAAGAAATCCCGCTCCAGCCCCTGTCTGTGGTCGAAGCAGAACAGATGCTGAAAAAAATCCAATAGGACCCAGTCCGGTCACCCAAAGGAAAAACAACGATATGTTATGTCTTGATGCCGGATCGCTCATCGATCTTTGGAAAAACAAAAACGAGCCCAATCATCCGCTTCAGGGGTTGTTGCGGAAATATTCCGGGGAGATTTTTTTGGTGTCGGGAATGGCCGCCGGGGACCTGTTGGAACAGGCCGGGCAGATTTCCGAGGCACGCCTGCAGGAGGCGATCCTGTTTTTGGGGCTCTTCAAGGTGGCGCCGATCAGCCAGGACACGGCGCTGCACTATGCGAGGATCGTCACGCATCTGAGTCAGGTGGGCCAGAAAGAGGGGCGAACCAGGGCCGACCTGTGGAATGCGGCAACCTGCATTGAAAACGGGGCGACCCTGGTCACCCGGAGTTCCCACTATCTGAACACCGTCCCGGGCCTGGTGGTCATCGGGTACTGACGCGCCATCGGAGCGTGTTTTTTAATCCTTGGCAAGAGGCGCGGGACTCTTTTAATCTCGCCCTTCCCTATGCGCCATACCATCTCAGTTCTCGTTGAAAACAAGTTCGGCGTGCTCGTGCGCGTGGCCGGACTTTTCAGCGGACGCGGTTACAATATCGACACGCTCAACGTGGGTCCCACGCACGATCCGCGCACCTCGCGCATGACCATTGTGGTCCGTGGTGACGACAAGGTTCTGGAGCAGGTGACCAAACAGCTCAACAAACTCGTGGACGTGCTCGAGGTGCAGGACTTCAAGGATGGCGAATACATCGACCGCGAGCTGGTGTTGGTCAAGGTCAGGGTCGACAGCCGCGCCCGCGGGGACATCATGCAGATCTGCGACATTTTCCGGGCCAAAATCGTGGACGTGCAGCCCAAAAGCCTGACCATTGAGCTGACCGGGAATGAAACCAAGCTCGACAAGTTTCTCGACCTCATGAAACCCTACGGGATCGCCGACCTGACCCGTTCGGGGAAAATCGCCCTGGCCCGCAAGTAGTCGGGAGGGAACGGCGGATTTCGGATTTGAGGCCCCCATTTTATTTACAGCAACACCAACCAAAACGAAGAAAGAGACACTGCCATGCCAGCCAAAGTCTATACTGACAAAGATGCCGACCTGAAGGTTCTGAAGGGCAAAACCCTCGCCGTCCTGGGATTCGGTTCCCAGGGGCACGCCCACGCACTCAACCTGAAGGAAAGCGGTCTTCACGTCATCATCGGCCTGTACAAGGGGTCAAAATCCGTTGCCGTGGCCGAGTCCAAGGGCTTTGAGGTTTTTGAAACCGGCGAGGCGGTGGCCAAGGCGGATGTCATCTTTGTGGCCATTCCCGACACCAAACAGGCCAAAGCCTACAAGCAGGACATTGCACCGAATCTGAAGGCCGGAAAGACCCTGCTCTTTTCCCACGGATTCTCGATCCACTTCAAGACCATTGTCCCCCCCAAAAATGTGAACGTCATCATGGTCGCCCCGAAGGGCCCCGGCCACATCGTCCGCCGTCAGTACACGGAGGGCAAGGGTGTGCCGAGCCTCATCGCCATCTATCAGAACCCCGGCAAGGACGCCAAAAAAATCGCGCTGGCCTGGGCCAAGGGCATCGGCGGCACACGCGGCGGGGTCATCGAGACCACCTTCAAGGAGGAGACCGAGACGGATCTTTTCGGCGAACAAACCGTCCTGTGCGGCGGCGCGAGTGCCCTGGTGCAGGCGGGGTTTGAAACCCTTGTTGAGGCGGGGTATCAGCCCGAGATGGCCTACTTCGAATGTCTCCACGAACTCAAGCTCATCGTGGATCTGATGAACGAGGCGGGCATTGCCGGCATGCGTTTCTCCATTTCCGAAACCGCCAAGTGGGGTGATGTCTCCGTCGGACCCAAGATCATCGATGCCTCCGTGAAAAAACGGATGAAACAGGCACTGAAGGAAATCCAGACCGGCAAATTCGCCAAGGGTTGGATCCGCGAGGTCGATGGCGGTTACAAAAAGTACAATGCCCTGCTCAAAAAAGGCGAACAGCACGGCATCGAAAAGACCGGGGCCCGGCTGCGTTCGCTCATGCCCTGGATCCAAAAGCGCAACATCAAGGGGGCTCAGGCGGCTTATTAGAGATTCCAAATTCAAGATTCCATATTCCAAATCCGGAGTGGATGCAAAAAAGGCCCGCAATTTGCGGGCCTTTTTTTGTCACAGATTCCGGAATTGAATTTGTCCGGACTCCGCCTAGGCTGGAGGCTCAAACCCGGGCGAGCCATGCAGGACGATCTCTCCAACAGGATCAAACTCACCATTGCCATTTCCCTGATCATTATCGGTCCGGTTCTCTTTGGCGTGGCCGTCTACCAATGGAGCGTGGATAAAAAGGCCAAAGAGGAGGCGGAGGCCCGGGTGCATGCGTGGAAGGAGGAATACAGAACCATTTTATCCGGGCGGTCCAAAGATCCGGATGGGACCATTACAAAGCTCAAGGCCCACCGGGAAAATGCCCCGACGGATTCGGAGAAAAAGAGCATCGATTATGATCTGAAAACCATCGCCCAGGAAAAGGAACACAAGGCCTGGCGGGAACAAATGGAGGCCCTGCGCAAACTGGGCCAGACAAATCCGCAGGAGGGACTGGAACGGATCCGGGCCCTCTCCACGACCGAAAAGGACCGGGGCCATCTTTCCGATCTCAACCAGGTCGGGGGCAATCTGTATTATGAGCTTTTTTCCAGGGCCCTTCAAAGGAAGGAATATGAAAAGGCCGGGGGTTTGTTGGAGGAGATCCGACGGACCCTGCCCGATTCCTGGGCCACCCAGTCCATGACGGACAACTGGACGCGGGAAACCGTGTCCCGGGTCAACCAGCTTGTGGCCGATGGCAAACTTGCCGAGGCGGAACAATTTGCGGAGGAACTGCTCAAGGGCGGGAGTGCTGGCACACGCGAGGTGGAGCAGGCGTATGCGCGCTTGCAGATGGAAAAATGGAGGAAGGCCGGGTCCAATCCCTCCGACCCCGCGCTGGGTGCCCTGATCAAACGCTGCCGGGATTGGGGGATTCGGGACCACGAAATCGTTTCCCCTCTGGCCGCCACACTCAAAAGTGATCCGCTTTACGAAGCCGCCCGGACCGCACAAAAGGCCAACGACACCCTCAAGGCGCTGGTCCTTTTTCAGGCACTGCTCAAACAGAACCCCGGGGCGCTTGCGGCCTTGCCGGGAAAAAGCGTGACGCAGGTGTCGGCCGACATCGGTGACGGGGCCGCGCAGGCCATGCTCGACCTCTACCGGGCCGGGGACATGCCCTACCAGGCCGCGCTCAGTCCGGGGGAAGTTTCCAGCCAGTGGCTGGACCGGGCCCATGGCATGGCCATTTCCCCGGCCATGAAGTTGGAGGTCAGCCGCGAATCCCTCAACCGTGAGATTCAAAACATACAGACCCTGCTGACACAGGAGAAATTTTTCGAGGCGGAAAACAGGGCCAACGCGCTCAGCCGGACCATTCTCGGGCGGGTTTTCGAGGATGCGGCACGGGAAAGCGGGGACCCCTGGAAATTTGTGCCGCTGGAACAATCCGAAAAGCTCCGGGCCCAATTGGGAACGCAGCCTGAACCCGCGCTCATCCAGTCCCTGGGGCAGAAAGTCTCTGCCGGTGAGTTGCTCCCGCAGATGCCCGAAACTGCCCGGGCCCTGGAAATGATCACGGAGGTGAATCTGGAGGGCGGTCTTTCCCATTTGAAAAAAAGGAATTTGGAGGCCGCGTATCCGCGTCTGCGTTTTGCCCTGCGCAACGGACGGGAGGGGGGAAGCGGGGACATGATCCGCACGGAAATGCAGTCGGCCCTCAAGGGGGCGCTTGAACAGAAACAATTCGGGCAGGTCCATGATCTGACCGGATTTTATATCGGGGAGCTGGGGGTGCCCAAGGAGGGCGATCCCTTCCGGCCGGAGATGGCGGATATTTTGCAGAAGGCCATCGGGCATTTTGGGCAGGATTCCCCCAAAAAACGGGTGTTTATGATGAGCCTGTATGCGGATTCATTTCCCGGGGACCCCCGGGGGCAACAATATGCCAGCCAGGTCCTGGAGGAGGGATTCCGTGCCGTGGAAAAAATGCCGGCTGAAAAGCGGCCCAACCCCCTTTCGCTCCCCTCCGGCATCCCGGGTTACAGTGCCTTCATTGTGGACAACAGCACGGAGTATCATCTGATGGTTTTTTTGAAGGGACCGGAAAAGACCTCTGTCCGGATGCGGCCCCTGAGCCGGGGCACCTTTTTGATCAAGGACGGCGAATACCATACGGCGGTCATTGTCGCCGATGATGATGTGGTGCCCTACCACGCGCAGAACACCTTCAAGAGCGAGTCTTCCCCGCACAACTACTACATCAGGAGGGAGGGAGCCCCGGACAACGCCTTTTACACGCAGTACCTTCAGAAGGCCGCGGGGGACTATCAGTTGCTCCGTCCCGCACCGGGTTTCCCGACATTGAAGGTGGACCCCAAGACCGGATGGGTCAAGCCGTAGGAAGGTTGAGCATTCATTCGTAATCAAAGTGCGACCCATTCTCCTCTATGAAGATATGCTGATTATAACTAAAAAAAGTTTTTGACAAAAAATAATGTGATAGTAGTTTCACGCCTATTGCTTGGTTCCAAAATTGGAGCCGTTACTCAGGGAGTTCGTTTCCCCTGTAAAAATCAAACCTGTTGACCTAACAAGTTAACCTGGAGAGAAAATATGTCTGCAACAAATATTATTCCAAGTCCAAGTAAAGCGGAGCGAGAATCTGCTGTTCATCAGATGGCGAGGATCCGAAGCGAGGTTTTCAGTATCCGAGACAAAGCCAAGCAGGCAAAGCGTTTTTTCGACACCGAGTCCAGCGAGCGCAATGATGTGAAGAAGGAATTTGACAAGTGTTGGGTTGTCTTAGTTCGTACTGGCGAACTATGGCAGGTTCTGAAGCCGCTAATTTTATTTTTGAGAAAACTCGAAGTTCCAGCCATGACGAGGGAATTGAGGTATTGGCCCGTTCAAGTCGGTATGGCCCGCAAACACTTGATAGATTGCTATGAATATAACATAAAAGAACTTAAAAAAGAGGAAGCAGAGAGAGTGCTTAAAGATAATTCCAAAGCAATTGAGCATAAGATTATAAGTATAAAGGAATTAGTTGAGTCGTCTGAAGACAATCCAATATCTCCTTGGGATGGAGTTCCAAATGCCATCATCAACACGATTCATCTTCACAGCATTAACCTAGACCAAAATGGAAATGAATGTCCCTTAGACGACGAATGCAAAATCAAGGTGGATTGGGAGGCCAAAGATGATAAGTTGGAGATATGCAGAACAGAGTTTGCTCGATTTTGCCTTGAACGACTCAAGATCGATAATAAAAAAGGGTATTTTATTGAGCCGAGTCCTGTTTGGCGGAAGTTTTACATTCGTGCCGCCAATAGTCTACATATCAATCCAGAGGGCCGTGGTCACCACGTGCTGTATGCATATGGTGTAGACCCTTTAAGGAGGAAAGAATCAGACACGAAACTTCAAGAAGAGGCAAAAAGAGCTTATGACCGCATGCGACATTGTAAAGGATTACCCCAGGGTTTGTCTCCTCGAAGGTCAATCATTGAGGCGGTGACACAGCTTTTTGAGGCGCATTTGACGGCACTGGGGATTGAGGTGAATCAGGAGGGTGCTGCGAGAACTCGTGAAATACTTTATCGCCGCACAAAAGAATCTTCCAAAGGAGAAAATTTGATTAAGAACTAAAACACACAGCAGGTGGTTTTGCGGAATTCTGCGACCAGCCATTTTAGGCCCACCTGTGAGAAGTGATTTCTGATTTCAGAAATCCCCGATTCTTCCTCACGAGCTTATGAAAACAAAACACGCATATCATTTGCACAATGGTCTGGCTGACAAAAAACTTCTGCTCGTGGGTGGTGACCCTCGACAAGTCATGGTCAAAAAGATTCAACGGGCATTCAATCTTCAACACGTGTTCTGGTTGGCAACACGCGAGAACAACACACGTATAGATGTGTTTTTAAGTCCGATTCTGAACGGACAATATGATTTAGTGATAGCCCTCTGCGGATTAATGCGTCACCAGCATCTCGCTTATGTGCGGAGGCTAACAAAATTGGCCGGTGTCCCTCTCATTGTCTTGACACGGAGTCCTTCGGTGGAACGAATTGCTTATGAATTTGAAAAAATTTTCCCAACTGGGAAATGTCAGTGAACCCTTAACAAAGGAAAATCATGAAAAATATGCATGAACCTCGTCCGCCGAATGGTCCCAGCACAACTGGGAATCCATCCGGTGGCGGTCGCGGTAATAATCCACCGCGTGAAAAGTAAGAATGAACCACACAAGGCGGCGGGGTTACCCGCCGCCATTATATTTTTGGGCATGGCTTGAAGGTCGCAATCCGGGGGGATGAATCAAGATTATGAGTCCTGCCTGCCAGGAAACGGTCAGGAAGGATGGGAGGGTTGCCCGATCAGTCCAAGTGAATGCAATTTAGATTCGACCAGAACAAATCATACAGTAAATTCATGAAATGCTTTTGTCATTTGCAGACGCAGAACTCTTTTTCAAGCTTTATCGAGGCCTGATGTCTTTTGTCAATGAACACCTGAAAATCCTGCCCCAACGGGGGATTGATTTCGCCACATTTTTGCAGGTGACGCCGGAGTCCAGATACAAAGTCCATGAAGCGTTTGTAAAGGCTCCGCAAACGATCGATTTGTTTTTACAAAAAAATCCCCATCAATTTTCAAATGAAGAGATGGAGATTGTCAGCTCATGGCGGCACATGGTTCCCGGGCATTTCTATGTTATGAAGGATTATGAAAAACACGCCCTGTTTCTTTCGGTCAATGGGGAGGTGCGGGTCTACGGAGTTCTGGCCCTGACCGATCCTATCGGGTGGGTGCTCCAAGGCCGGAGTCTTCCAGTTCTGACAAAGACCATTCTGCTCCCCTTCAGGGATGTCATTATATATGACGGTTTGCTGTACAGTTCTCACATCACTTTCGGAGGGAATATCAGAAAAACCTTGCATGAGGATTTGAGGTTGTCCATCAAGAGTCATGGAATCATCACATCGCTTCCTGATGTCAAAAATGGTGACGGGGTCAAGGTGGAAATTCAGGATAAAGATACCCCAGAGAAGAAAATACCAACTCTCTCCATCAGGACCGTGTTGGGCATGTGGCACATCAAATCAATGAGTGCCTGGGATGAAGATTATTTTAATGAAGAGACCCAGGCATATATACAATTTTCGAATCGTGGCCAGGGGTCATTTCAATTTGGTTATGTCAGTGGAACGATCGATTATTGCATCAATGGGAAGGGAAGAGGTGGACGTGCGGAATTTTCGTGGGAAGGAGGAGACAGAGCTGATGGGACTCCATTAACAGGAAGGGGCTGGGCGGTTTTGGAAAGGGACCAACTCAAGGGTGAAATTCGGATTCACCAGGGTGATAGTTCCGGGTTTGTGGCGGTTCGTGCCAAGCGTACTGGAAAGTGATTTTTTCAGGAAGATTTGACAGCTTTGAGACTCATTTTGAATTCCTGAAATTGCTGGCGGAGGGCGATAATCCCCGCAGGCTCCGGGGTTGTTGCAAACCGGCCCCGGTAGTAGGCCTCCACGAGGGATTCCAGAGGGGCCGGGTCGGGCAGGGCGGGACTGATGCGGGCGCAAAACTCGCGCGGGGTTTCGCCGGGGGCGGGGACGAGCCGGCGGCGGGCGAGCAGACGCAGGGTGTGCTGCCATATCTCGATCAGTTGCCGCTGGCGGGCCTCGGGCCCCGACCGACGACCGCCCCCTTTGAGCAGGAGCCAGGCCAGGGCACACAAAGCGAGGGTCAGAATCACGGCCCCCACGATCAGTCCCGCCCCGCGGATGTTTGCCGACTGACCGCCCCGGAAGAGGGAACTCAGATCGTTCAGGGGTCCCAGCCACCGGCCCTGGGAAATCTCAAATTGCGCCCGGGCCATCCAGCGGTCCATCGTCCGGATGGCCACCACCTGATCCCCCTGGCTGAAGCTGACCACCTGCTGGTACCACTGGAAGACAAGCTGATCGTACAGGCCCCCCGCCTGGCGTTGGATTCCCGTCAGCCAGGAAAAGGTCGGATTGAGCGCCGAGGAAGGCGTCGGGTCGAAGGACCTCCAGCCGGATTCCGGATCAAAAACCTCCACCCAGGCGTGGGCATTGCTCTGGCGCACCTTGAAGAAGCGTTCGTTGGTGTTGAAGTCCCCTCCCGCGTAACCCGTGACCACCCGGGCGGGGAATCCGACGGATCGGAGCATCAGCACCATGCCCCCCGCAAAAAATTCGCAGTGGCCGCTGCGCGAGACGGTCAGGAAATTCATGATCGGGTCCGTCCCTGCCGGTGTTTTGTTTTCCAGCGAGTAGATGAAGTTTTTCTGGAAAAATCCCAGCAGTTTCTGGGCGGCCTCCGGGCCGGTCGCGGCGGGGCCCACAATCGAGCGGGTCAGGGTCGAAAGCCTGTTTTGGTTCTCCGGATCAAACGGATTCTGGAGGTACAGGGTCCGTTCCTCGGGGGAGAGGCGCAGCCATTTCAACTGCTTGGCGCGACGTTTGGCGTACTTGTCATCCAGGCAAAACAGACTGTAGGAATAGACATCCGAGGGCGGAATCTTGAAGCGGATCGAGCGGCTGACGTCGTTGAAGGCCAGCACCTCGCGGCGGGGAAGTTTGCCGCCGGAGGCGTATTGGTATTGGATGATGTAGTGGCTGACAAAGGGCTCGACATAAAAGGTCATTGCCGTCCCCTCCGCCGACCCGCTCGGGGGATAGACCCCCCAGTTTTCGACGGATTCATTTTTGCGGTAGGCGTCTATTTTTTCGCTTGTGCGCCATCCCGTGCCGGAATATTCGTCAAGGGTCAGGATCGGCCAGTAGGGCAGGCGGTTTTTGAAATCCCCGGGGACTTTCACGTAAAACGCCGTCGCCTCGCTGAGCTGGATTTTCTGTGTGGCCCCCCAGCTGATCTCGTCGGAGAATCCGCTGACCGGCTGGTTGGTGGGCGGACGGAGATTGAGGTTGGAGAAAAGCCCCGTGACCGCGCGACGGGGGATGACCACAAACAGCACCGACGAGCAGATCAGGATCAGCAGAAGGGTCAGGAGCGAAAGCTTCCAAAACGCACGGGACATGATCCCCCGTTCCACCGCCGCCTGTGCGGGGGGCAGTTTTGCATAGGCCGCCAGGGCCAGCAGAAAGCCCACGCCCAGCAAGGTGAATACCGAGGTGTAAAAGAAAAAGGCGATGGACACCGTCAGAATCGTCGTGCCCATGATTTGCAGGAGGCACAGCAGAAAAAGCTGCGCGTAGTCCCGGGCCCGCCGGGCCGTGCCAAAACGGTTGAATTGCAGGTAGAAAATCAGGTGCATGACCGCGTCAAAAAAGTAGTTGGGCAGGAGCTTGTATTCCAGAAGCAGGATCACGATCACCCCCGCGGTCATCAGGTGCCAGGTCCCGTTTTTGAGCCGGCGCAGCGGTCCGTAAAAGACCAGCGCCACCAGGGTCAGGACCAGGCCCGGGGCGAGGGTGAACCACTCCAGGGCATCCGTCGACCATAGGCACCAGAGCGTCCAGGCCATCATCACCCAGCCCAGGCCGAGGAGATTCTCCTCAAGGGTTCCCCGCGGGCTGAAAGCCCGCAGCAGCGGCAGATGGCGTGTGGAGGAATTCATGGGGCGGGGTTAGCGTGTGGGGACGGGGACGGGTGTCATTCCCGCGGGGGCCGGCTGGTCCCACTGGATGCAGAGCAATTCCCCCGATTGGGCCGAGGCCGCCGGGGGTGGGGACCGGTCCGGACGCACCGCGGTCCGGTCGAGCAGGGCGAGGATTTTCCAGGCCGCCAGGAGTTGGGCCGGGGTTTTGTCCGCCGGCAACTGGGCCTGCGGCGTCCAGAGCCCGACCCCGAATCCGCGTTTTTCGAAAAGCTCCACCAGCGTGGCGGCGGTGGAAACCGCACGCTCAAAGACCGGATCGATTCCCGGGGCGGGCGCGTAATCGAGAACGACCGTGATTTTCGGGAAGGATTCCGCCGCAAATTCCCGGATGATTTTCTCGCCGCTTTTTGCGGAAAGTTTCCAGTGGACCAGACGCAGCGGGTCGCCCTCGCGGTAGCGGCGCAGGCTGTAGAGGTCCGCCCCCTCCCCGCGTTGCGGACGGGGCTGACGCCCCTGGGCGCGCGGGATCGGGACCGGGTCCTGGCCCAGGTCGATGAGGGCGGGCAGCACGAGGAGATCCCGGCAGTGCCCCAGCCGGAATATCTTTTGGACGAAACCGAAGGGGAACCGCGAGACCAGGCGGGTGGCCCGGAGGCGGTAGGCTCCGCGGCGGGGTGCCGCCATCATCAGGGGCCGCCGCGAGGACTGGCCCGGCTCCAGGTGAGGGAAAAAGATGCGCCCCTCCGCCCCCGGCGCATTTTGCGGCGGGGCGGCCGTGGCCGGTTCCAGTTCGAGGACCACCTCCATTCCGTAGAGCGGCCAGCGTCGGCTCTGGTTGGAGAGTTCGACAAACACCTCGAAAGCCTCCCCGGCCCGGACGCAGGAGGGAAGGCGCAGGTCCGCGTGGAGCGTACCCGACTGGAGCCGGGAGATCAGACCCGAGGCCACCAGCAGACCCAGGACGGAGGCCAGCACCATGAAGATGAGGTTGTTGCCCGTGTTGTAGGCGGCCGCACCGATGAGGAAGGCGGTGACGATGATCGTCCAACCCGCGCCGGTGATTTTGATGTCGCGATTCCACAGCAGCGGCAGCAGCCAGGAGACCGGTCCGCGCACCCAGCGCGGGGCGCGGTGCAGGGCCGGTTCAAGCCAGGGGAGTGGGGGGGCCGGGGAAACGGACACGGAGTGCCTTGGGGGTGGGGGTGGGAGGAAAAGGATCGCCGCCGCCCGGTCAGGCCGGGGGCGGGATCGACTGGAGGATTTGCCGCAGCCGGGCCATGGATTCACCGATCTGGGAATCCGCCAGGCCGGGCGGGGAGGATTGCACCACGCGGTGGGCCCAGACCGGGAGCACGAGCTTTTTCACATCGTCCGGGGTGACAAAATCCCGTTCCTTCAGGCAGGCGTAGGCCTGGGCCGCCCGGGCCAGGGCCACCGAACCGCGGGGGCTGACCCCGATCTCGAAGAGTTCGCGGGAGCGGGTGGCCGCCGCCAGACGGATGATGTAGTCGTGGATTTCGGTGGAGACATGGATTTCCGAGGCCAGCTGCTGCATGGCCAGAACCTCGCCGGGGGTGGCCACGGCCTTCAGGGGCAGGTCGTGGTAGAGACGTCCGGAATTTTTGAGGATTTCCATCTCGTGATCGTGCCCCGGGTACCCCATTTCGATCCGGATGAGGAACCGGTCCATCTGCGAACGGGGCAGGGGGAAGGTTCCCTCGTAATCGACGGGGTTCTGGGTGGCGATGACCATGAAGGGCTGGGGCAGGTCGAAGGTCTGCCCGTCAAAGGAGACCTTGCTGCGTTCCATCGCCTCCAGGAGACTCGACTGGGTCTTGGGGGTGGTGCGGTTGATCTCATCAGCCAGCGCAATATTCGTGAAGATCGGCCCCTTGTTGAACTGGAACTCGTGGCGGGCGGCATCGAAGATGCTGACCCCCAGGATGTCCGAAGGAAGCAGATCACTGGTGAACTGGATTCGTTTGAAATCGCAGTGCACCGATTTTGCGAGGCTGTAAGCCAGTGTTGTTTTGCCGACGCCGGGAACGTCTTCAATGAGGAGGTGGCCGCGGGCCAGGAGGCAAACGACCGCCATTTCGACACATTCAGTCTTGCCGCGGACGACTCTTTCGATGTTGTCCACCAGCACGGACGGTTTGAGCATACGAGTGAAAGGTAACACGGAATTCAAAAGTGGAAAGCGGGAATTTTGGAC
>JANRIZ010000127.1:0-29081 GCA_033764445.1 Verrucomicrobiia bacterium
CACACGATGAAAGGAGGCCATCGGCCCATGGACATCATTCACCTCGCAACGGCCAAGCACCTTGGCTTGAAACATTTCCTGACTTTCGGCGCCAACCAGAAAAGACTGGCACAGTCAGAGGGGATGAAAGTTCCATTATGAAGAACTTTTCCTCAATGGTCATCCAGAGGTGTTGAATAACGCCGGGACCATCCACATCCATCAATGTGGTTTCTTTTCCTGGTTCGAGGGTGATGCAGGGGCGCACTTTCCAGCCCCGTCCCAGTTCACTGGCACAGTTGGCATGACCCGTTTTGCCATCCCAGCGCTGTCCTATTTCCAGCACTCCCGGAGGGGCCTCATCCCTCCACTCGGCCCTGGCGCCACCGCCTTTTTCCCCGTACACATTTTCCGCCGTGATGCTACGGGTTTTGGCGTTGCTGAGCATCATGAGATTGCCCAGTCCGTTGTTGAATCCATTTTGCCACATAGGTTGTTCCTCCGAGCTAATCAGCCACCGAGATCACAGAGTTCTCAGAGAGATTCATTTTGCCCCTCGTCTGCGCCGCCTCCGTGTCCTCTGTGCTCTCTGTAGCCAATATCTCAAATAATTTCGAGTTCATCCACACTGCCCAATTTCGGGAAGGGAGCAGCGGGAAGGGTTTGATACCAGAAGGCCGTGGAACAGATGTCATCGCGCATAGGCAGATATCGTCCCCCTTCACGCCAGGCGAGGGCCTGAATCGTCACTTTCAAATCCTGTTCGAAACGGATCGGGTCCATGATGTGCCAGCGATACATTTGAAAGCGGGTTTGACTGCGGTAAGTGCCATCCGGCTTGATGATCTGCATCCCCGCGTAGGGGGTGGAATAGTTTGTGTACTGTCCACCGATATCCCAGTTCCACGCCCCGCAGAAATAGTCTTCCGTGCCCGTCCCACAAATCGTGGGGAAATCCGTATCGCAATCCATGTAGAATTTGATTTCGCCTTCCCCCCACCAGCCGTTGTTATTGGGCTGCCATCCCATGCTGGTGCCGACATACTGCCCCCGCCCCTTGATCCCATCAATGATCGTGTACACATCCTTGTAAGGAAGCGGGTTGGTGCGACGGAACTGGGCGTGGAAATAGGCACAATCTTCCGGGACATCGGTCAGAGTATAATCAATCTGATAATAACAAACACGGTCCTTGGAAGGGTGACGGTTTTCCAAAGTAATCAGGGCCCGTTTGCGGAAGGGCATTTCCCAATAGCAATTGAAAGCGTTCTTGGGATTGACCGATACCGGCAGACTGTTGATGAGGGGGGCGATCGTTTCAGGAACACAGTTAATTTCCCAACCTTCCTGTTTCCAGGGTGATGCGAAAAAATCCTGAAGCGGTGCTTCCACGGAGGGAACATCCTGATCGTCCCAATACATTCTCAAAATAAATTCGCGGCCAAATCCACCCGTGATCCAGATATGCTGAATGGCGCCGCTGCCTTTGATGTCGGCCAGTGTGATGGTTTCACCGGCTTTTATAATGACACTGGGGCTCACCTTCCATCCCGGCCCCAGGTCTCGGGCACAGGCTTTCCCCGTTCCTTCCGTGGGGCGTCCGCCCTGTCCTTTTTCCCCCGTGATATTCTCCATACATATGGAGCGGGTTTGCGCCTTCGAAAGGCGGGAGAGGTTGCCGAGATTCATGCCGAGTCCGTTAAAGGGAGTATTCATGGAGAGATAAGGGGTTAAGAGTTGCCCTCAACTATGGAAGAGTGAGTGCGATAAAGCAATGGACGGGATGTGGATCAGTTTGTACTATCTCATGGTCATGCGCCTTCCCTCCTTCAGACAGTTTTTCCGGAAACCCCCCGTCAAAACGGCGGAACTTTCCATTCACGCCCTGGGCATATATGAAATCATGAAGCCTGGCATGGTGGATAGACCCGCCGGAACCGGGGATTACCTCTTTATGCTTTTCCACCAACCCGTCCTGCTGGAATGGGGGGGTGAACGGCGTTGGACAGGTTTGACTGATCTGATGATATGGGATGCGAGGCAGGGGCATTATTACGGACATGAAAGCAAACGGTGGAACCATTCATGGATGCATGCCGCCGGCACCCTCTTCGACCGTCTGATACCGCGTCTGGGAATCCCCTTAAATCGTCCCTTTCCCCTGGGTGATGGAACGACGTTTGTCGAAGGCATCAATGAACTGTACAAAGAGGTCACAGGCCCGGCCCCGGCGGATCCGGTCATCGCGCGGAATCTGGCGGAGAATCTTCTGAGACGACTGGCCCGGTTTGGCAGTCCCGCCCCGCTGGATCCGGTCCCAGTCCCGGAAAAATTTTTCCGCCTCAAACGTCAACTCGATGAGCAATACGCCCGGAAAGTCACCCTGCAGGAACTCGCGTCCCGGGTGTGTCTTTCGGTTCCGCATTTTTGTGCCGAGTTCAAACGGCATTTTCAGATGTCGCCGATTGACTACGTCATTCACCAGCGATTGCATCACGCCCGGTTTTTGCTTCGCGATCGCAACTTGAAAGTGGCGGAAGTGGCCGCCCGCGTGGGATACGATGACCTGTTTTATTTTTCGCGCCTTTTCAAAAAGCATTTCGGGCACAGTCCGCGACAGTCGATCTGAGGGATCAACGTTGCTTGCGAAAGTCCCGCGGACTTTGACCCATGACCCGTCGGAACTGGCGCGAGAAATAATTACTGTCAGAAAAACCGCACAACAGGGCGATCTCCGTCATGGGCCGATTACTGATAGGAATTTGGTTTTCCCCGCGCAACCGGGTGCAGGACTGGAAAATCACCGGAAATGACATTGGATTAAGCAGCAATCTTTTGAGTGGCGCGGGAGCTCCAGAAATCATCGTATAGATTCCCCATAATGGCGCATCTGAAGTCGATGACATTTTGTACGCCACAAACAGACCAGTGCATTCCAGATTGTTTAGCACGTTGACCAATCAGAGTTTTGCAGGCTGCCTCGACAACTCCTGAACCAATAAACCAGCCTTTTTGTCGATACGTACCATATAACATGCGTGAGGTATTGCTGACAAAATAATCGATTTCCCTTTGAGCCGTGAGTTGCCGCTCGGAGGAAAGTCCGGCAAGTTTTTGGCGGGCGTGGGTGAGGATTTACCCACAAGGAAATCGACAAACTCTGCGATCTGTCCATCCACTTCAAACACGTCAACTCAACCTTCAAAAAACTGGGTATCTGATCCATGAAAGCCACCGTCATTGTCACCCCTAAAAAAACCGTGCTCGATCCCCAGGGCGTCGCCGTCCGCAACGCCATTCATCATCTCGGCATGGACTGCGTTGAAAAGGTTCACGTCGGCAAATTCATCGAATTGGAAATCTCTGGATCGGACGTCGCCAAAACCCAGGCACGCCTCGAGGAAATCGCCCGTGACCTCCTCTCCAATCCGGTCATCGAGGATTTCAAAGTCCAGATCAATGGCACCCCAAAAGCTTCCACCGCCTCCTCCTCCTCCAAATCGGCCCCGGCCCGCAAAACTTCCGCCCCGGTGAAAAAGAAAGCCTCCGCTCTAAAGAAAACCGCCTCCAAAATTAAAAAGGCTCCCTCAAAACCCAAGAAGAAGTCCCGGCGATAATTCTTGGATAGTCTCAATGTAGAACCAGCAGGTTGCATTAACCACAGTTCCCAATTATTATTGGTGGCCTCGCAATGGCTGGAGACCTTGGCATACACCGGGTGTGTTGGAGCATTGTGTTTCCATCTTTCAAAATGAGTGCCTTGACATCAGAACCAACCCTCCGAGGCACTTCATGGCTATCAGACCACTGATAGACCATCCAAACAAAGGATTTACACATGTCATTTCTCAATAAATTGAAAGGCGACAACGCCGCACTGCCTCCCCACCCTCCGGCTTCAGCAGTCGCTCTTGCCTGGTTGGGTGGATTCCTCGCCATTGCCTCGGTTGCATTGCTGACGGATTATCTTTCCGTGGCCTTGGTTCTTGGATCATTTGGCGCCTCCTGTGTTCTGGTCTTTGGCTATCCTGATGTCCCGTTTTCCCAACCTCGAAATGTGGTGGCCGGTCATTTTTTCAGTTCACTCGTAGGTCTGGCCTGTCTTCACCTTTTCGGTCCCCATTGGTGGACCGTCGCCATTGCGGTCGGAACAGCCATCGCCCTCATGATGCTGACCCGAACCGTCCATCCTCCTGCCGGATCAAATCCGGTCATCGTATTCCTGACCAACCCCGACTGGAGCTTTTTACTGTTTCCAACTTTGGTGGGGGCCTTGGTCCTGGTGGTTGTCGCTCTGATATATAATAATGCGACGCGCGACGCCAAATATCCGAAATATTGGTAATAGCAGAAGTGCTGACAGCTCAAACGTATCAACTTCTCTCATTGGCTCGTATCTGGCTCGCAGGGCAGACGACGCATGGCAATGAACCAACTTCTGGAGCCGATAACCGCTATTCTTCTCGCTTCCATCTGGGCGTGATGGTCAGTTATTGACGACACGACATTGGAATTCCCAAGTGCCTGACCCCACTTTTTTTCGGACAGGTTTTTGAGAGGGTAAAATCACAGTGGCACTCGTATTGCAGGGGATCGTGACTTTTAAGGAAAATGTCTCCTTCTCAATTTTCCACTCCGTCTGTATCCGGCCGCGGATCGAATCGTATTCGCAACGGGCATAAGTCAACCCGCCTCCCGGAACTGGCTTGACGATAAAATGTTTCCACCCGGGGGCATTCTCATCCGGGTTAATCCCCCCAATAATCCGGTACATCCACTCGCCCACTGCTCCAATGGCATAATGATTGAAAGAATTCATCCCGGGACTTTGGAATCCTTTTTCAGGGTCATAGCCGTCCCAGCGCTCCCAAATCGTCGTAGCTCCGTTTTTCACCATATACCCCCAACTGGGAATGGATGTTTTTGTAATCAGTTCATAGGCATCCTTGTGAAATCCATGTCGCGAAAGTTCCAGCATCAGACGGACAGTGGTTTGGATACCCGTGGACATATGTCCATTGAAAGGCTTGAGAGCCTCAACCAACTGTTTGGCAGACTTGAATTCAACAGCCTTGGGAATCAGCCCAAAATTCAACGCCAAGGCATAACCGGCCTGCACATCGGCCCGCGCACGCTTGGGTTGGGAGGCGTTTTGGGTCTCCGTGAGTTCCTCTCCGGAAGGTTTGACGTGGAGTTTGCCGTCCGGTTTGACAAAATTATTCCGGAACGATTGGACGATGGCATTGGCAAGTGCGCCATATTTCCTCGCGTCAGCTTTCCGTTGGAGCACCTGTGCCATCCGGGATACCAGCCGAGTCGAATATGCAAAAAAGGCCGTGGCATAGACCACTTTATCCAATTGCCCCAACCCCTTCGGAAATCCGGATTGCCCACCGTGATTGATGAATGTATCTGAATTCAACCAGTCCCCATAGGTCAGAGGGGTGTGGGTGGAAAAATCCTCCCACAAATGATGGGGACTGATCCGGTCCACATAGTCAATCCACCGCTTTATGGAGTCGAAATGTCGTTCCAATAATTCGAGATCTCCATAATTCAGCCACTGCCTCCAGGGAATGATCACTCCGGCATCCGACCAGCCTGGGTTCCCGGCGAAGCGGTTCTCAGAATTGTGTGGAATCGGTGCGAAATCCGGAAAACGTCCGTCGGTGGTCTGTCCATCACGGACGTCCTGCATGAATTTCCGGAAAAAGGCGGCCATATCCATATTGAAGATCGCCGTTTGAGAAAACACCTGAATATCCCCCATCCACCCCAACCGTTCATCCCGTTGCGGACAGTCAGTGGGAGTACTGTGAAGGTTTCCATACTGGGTCCATTGTGTCGCATGGAAAATCCGGTTGATCAATTCATTCGAAGTTTCCAGACGCCCGGTTTTGGGACAACTCGAATGAAACACCCGCCCCGTAATATCCTTCGCCTCAGGCCGTACTTTGAGACCGGTGATTTCCACATACCGGAATCCATGATAGGTAAACCGGGGCTCATAGACTTCCTCCGTATCTCCGCGACATATGTACGTATCCACAGGTTTGGCCCCACGCATATTATCCAGATACAGGGTGCCATCCGGATTCAGCATCTCGGCGTGACGCAATCGAATCTCCTGTCCTGACTTGGTTTTCCTGAAAACAGCCCGGACCCATCCCACCATGTTCTGTGTCATATCGAGGATATACACGCACGGATGTGGCTCTGTGATGGCCACAGGATGAAATTCAGTGGTCACCCGGATGGGTTCATTCATTTGAGCTACGAGCGGACCGGTTTCGAGCCAGCTATCCGCCCCCCCAATGTCCCAACACTTGCGCCAACCTTCCGCCTTGTACCCAGGCCGGTCCCACCCCTTCAACTCCTGTCGGGAATCATACACCTCCCCTTCGAGCAAATCATTTTCCCGAAGAGGCCCCTGGGTCGTCACAAGCCAGTCACCCTCTGTTTTCACCAAATCGGTCGTTCCATCGTCGTAATCCAAATACAGTCGGGCAAAAAATCGTGGCTGTCTCCCGTACACATGACGGTGTCCTATTAATCCAATCCTCCCTGCGTACCATCCAGCGCCCAAAATCGCGCCCCATGCATTCCGGCCCTCTTGAATCAGGGCACTGACATCATAAGTTTGGTACTGGATCCGCTTGCGATAGTCCGTCCATTCGGGAGCCAACAGATAATTCCCGACCTTCCCCCCATTAATGCGGGTCTCATACAAACCCAATGCAGTCGCGTACAACATGGCTCGCTTCACAGGCCGCAGCACTTCAAACTCAGTTCTCACATAAGTCGCCGGAGGCGAAACCTTGTCACTCACCAGTCGATCCAAACCTTCCCCTACCCATAAAGTCATTTCATCCGGTCGATGCGGTTGATCCCACGCCGTCATTCGACACCACCCCGGGGTGAAGATTCCCATGTGCCAGAAAGCCGTTTCACTCCATCCGGACTTGAGCCCCCTTTTATCCCATACCATGACCTTCCAATAAAGCCATTGACGTGATTCCAGCGGCTTTCCCCCGTAGCGAATATGGAGGGTTTCATCCGAATTAACACGACCCGTGTCCCACATATCGCCCTTGTGATCAGATAATTTCTCACGGGAAGAGGCAACAAGGATGCGATAAGCCGATTGACGCTGGCCTGATTCAGTCGAGACAGGAATCCAGGAAAGTGAGGGCTGCAACACATCAATGCCGAGAGGGTTTTCAAGATATTCGCAACGGAGACTGCACGGAGTAATCATAGACAGGACATTATTGGGGTTGGAGTATCGCTCAATCGCGGGTCTGTTTGAAGATTCGTGAGGTGGTACAGGTAACGGAGCCACGTATTAGTTAAATGAAGTAAGGTTGGTGGAGGTTCTGATGTTTGTTATGGGTGAGATTACACTGACTGGATGGGGAAGGGCACGCATCCGGTGGCCGCCACCCGATGCGGCCCTTGAGCGGCTAAAGAGGAAAAATCTTCAGGCGGCTTTACGAGGGTGGTGAGGTTTGGCCAAGAGTGAGGCGGCAAACTCTTGGCGGACTTTTTTGAGATGGGCGAGGCGTTCCTTTTGGGACATGGAGAAGAGAACCTTGCCGGTTTGTTCGCGGAGCTTGCGCGACATCCCGACTGCGTCGAATAGTTTTTTGTTTTTAGGGGCCATAGATTAACTCCATTGGGCTGATGATCCGCACGGGGCCGTACCCGTGCATGAGGTTGACGGCGTTGAAACCGGCTTCCCGGTGAACGTTGACCAAGTGCTTGAAATTCCAACTGACAAGATAATCGATTTTGGCGGCGGAGCAAACGGCGACATGGCTGGAGTCCTCGGCGTATTTGGCAGGGACGACTTTGGCTTTCATGTAGGCCTGTGCCAGTTGATCCATTTCGGGGGTGTATTCGAGAATGTCTGCCAGATCGGTGAATGTTTGGGTGAAGAGTTGACGGACGTCAGGAGGGGCTTTTTGAAGCTCTTTCAAGACGGGATCGGAACTCAGAAAGTGATAACGGCCATGGGAAGCGAGTTTCCAGAGTTCGCGTGTGGCGACCGAAAACTGGGCGTCGAAGTAACCACCGATGACGGAAGTATCGAGGTAGAGAGTCGAGACTTTCATGGTCATGCGGCCTTGTTGGACTGCTGGGAAACAAAAGCTTCGAGGACATCGGCGACTTTTTCCTGTTGTCGGCGGGGCAATTTGCTGGCCGCCTCAAAAATCTTCTGCAACCGGCCTTTGGCGACAGACTTTTTGGGTTTGCTTTCAACTTTTAAGAATTCATCGACGGAAACCCCCAATGCCTTTGCGAGTTTGGGAAGCACCTCACCACGGGGGGCTGTGCCACTGACTTCCCAGAAACCAATGTTTGAATGATGGACCCCCACAAGGTGGGCAAGCTGGGCTTGCGACAAACCAGCGGCTTCACGGAGTGATGCGATATGTTGGTCCAAAGGTGGGCGATGGGCTTTCGGTTTCATGGCCCCATTATAGAGCATGCTTTCAGTTAACAGGGGTCCTGTCATAAATTGTTTTTGCATAATGCCTATTATACTGGTTATTAGCGGGCATGTCACCTACTATAGCAAAATCATCAATTTCCGGCTTGACCGCCTTTTCAAAACTCAGCGGGAGGGGTTTATGAGCCGGATTGCTGAAGAGATGCTGGAGCGGATCAAGCGGGAGGTGCCGGTGGCCGATCTGGTGTGGGAGCGTGGTCTTTCCGATCACCGACCGGGTCGGGGATGGGGTCGTGCAGCTTTACGGCCGCAAGATCACCGAAGGGTTGAGGAAAGGCACCCCGAAGCATTTGTACCTTGAGCAGCCCAAGCGCGGCGTCTGGAACACGCAGAGCGTGATTTCTCATGGGGAGTTGATTCTTTGCGAGAGTATTATTGACGCATTGACGTTCTGGTGTGCGGGGTTTCGGAACGTGACCTGCACCTTTGGCGCAGGGAGCATGAACGAAGACCTGTGGGCCTTGATCCACGACAAGCGGCCGCGGTGGTTCAACGGCGCTCGGTGTCCCGATGTCTGCTCGGCCCGGCTTGGCTGTGCCGTATCCGCCCAACTTTTGCATGGTGGAAGTTGACAAAAGCATCCAAATGGTCAATATTTATGCTATGAGCCGTTTGACCATCGAAATTGATCCAGAGCAGCACAGGAAAATCAAAACCTTGGCGACTTTCGCCGGGATGACATTGAAGGAATATATTTTGGAACGAGCCCTGGCACCGCAGTCTCCAAAAGACGGCACAACTCAAGAGCTTCTGGGTTCTCCGAGGAATGCGGCTCGTTTACGTGAGGCTCTGGCCAGTCCAGAGGACACACATCGTGTCTTTGAAACCATTGAAGAACTCGAAGATGCGCTTGGAATTTAAGCCCCAAGCTTTTGAGGATATCCAATACTGGGTTCGGGAAAACCCAAAGATGGCAAAACGTCTGTTGCGGTTGATTGAGGAAACGCAGCGCAATCCTTTGGGCGGAATCGGCAGACCGGAGCCGTTGAAAGGGGAATTGGCAGGCTGGTGGTCCAAGCGGATTGATCAAGAGCACCGGCTCATTTATTGCGTCGAGGAGGATCGGTTGATTATTGCTCAAGCCAGAGGGCACTATGATGATTGACCCTCGGTGGTTTCGGGTGATCGGCTTCCTTCCACTACCTGGCCCGTGAAATGTGGCAACCAATGGAGAGCCGCATACCATTTTGAACCCCACGCGCCAACCAATGGCATTGGCCGTGCCAACTCCGAAGTATCGCGAGCAGGCCCATTTGGGAATGAACGGAACAACCAGGTGTTTCGCCCCGCAGGAAATGGGACTCCCAGAGTCGCTATCGGGATATTTGATATTACTGTTCTGTCAACCGTTTCATCCCCATCCATCGTGGGCTCAAGAAGATCAAGCCGCCTTTTTCAATTTTCCCGCATGGAATCGGATTCCCAGAGCCCTGACAACCTTCAGGATGGTGCCGAATTCCGGGTTTCCATGTGGGGACAGGGCCTTGTAAAGGCTTTCCCGCCGCAGACCCGTATCCCGTGCGATTTGCGCCATTCCACGCGCTTTGGCAATCGTGCCCAATGCCTGGATGATCAATGACGGTTCCCCGTCATCCAACGCGGCCTCAAGATAGGCCGCCATTTGCTTTTCGGAAATCAAATATTCAGCGCCATCGTAATGTTTGACTTTGGTTTTCATGTTAGTCCTCCCATTCAAGGTTGAGCATCATTTTTCTTGCCTTTGCAATATCCCTGGATTGAGAACCTTTGTCCCCTCCGATGAGCAGCAGAAGAACCGTGCCGCCCTTTTGCGTGTAATAAATTCTGTATCCCGGACCCGCATGAATTCTCACCTCATGCAACGAGCCACCCAGTGGCTTTGTGTCACCCGACAGTCCGAGCTTCATCCGGTCAATGCGAACCAGGATTTTGGCGAGCCCCAGATGATCCCTTAATCCGTCCAGCTACCGGGAAAAGGCTTCAGTCTGTTTGATGACGATCATGCTGACAATGTAATAGTGTGTCCCATGGGATACAATACAAATTTCACCCGCGCCATCCAAAGGATCGATGCCCGGACCCGCGAAATGTGGCAGCCAATGGCGAGCTGGATGCGTGCATGCCCAATCGTGAATAAAATTCCAAATCAAGCTTCTTGCTGCTTACGGCCCGGATATATCGGGGTCAGCTTTCGATATCAATTCTGACGTTTCAATGCACAGCCTGTCCCGATGGCGTGAGCGTATCGGGAGGCCACATTCCCGATGCCGCATCGGGACTCAAAGCCCCGGCATTTCCCGGACACAGTGAGAAACGCGACTTGTTCGGGCAATTTGCGGTCATGCAGGGGCGCCCCCTCATCAGGCACGGGAGGGGTGTCAGGCGGGTTTTTTTCGGGATTCCTCGCGGCGCTGTTTGAAGACCTCAAGACGCTTTTTGATCTTGTCCTCGTATCCCAGACCGGTGGGTTTGTAAAACTCCTTCACAATCTCCATGTAGTCCTGGGGCACATATCCATCCTCAAAGTCGTGGGCGTATTTGTATCCGACCCCGGCCCCCAGGGATTTTGCCCCCTTGTAGTGTCCGTCCCGCAGATGTTGCGGCACCTTCTGGCTGCGTCCCTCCCTCAGCTCCGCAATGGCGGCGTCCACGGCCACATAGGCGGCATTGCTTTTGGGGGCCGTGGCAATGTAAACGACCGCGACGGCCAGGGGAATCCGGGCCTCGGGCATGCCCACAAACTCCACCGCCTGCTGGGCGGCGGCGGCCACCAGCATCGCCTGCGGGTCGGCCATGCCCACATCCTCCGCCGCACAGATGACGATCCGGCGCGCGATGAAGCGCAGGTCCTCCCCGGCGGTGAGCATCTTGGCCAGCCAGTAGAGGGCGGCATCGGGGTCGCTGCCGCGCATGCTTTTGATGAAGGCGGAAATCGTGTCGTAGTGTTCGTCCTCATCCGCGTCATAAACCGCGGCGGTTTTCTGGATGGATTCCGTGGCCACCGCGAGGGTCAGGTGAATGTGTCCCGAGGCATCGGGCGGGGAGGTCAGGACACCGACCTCCAGGGCATTGAGCGCTTTCCGGGCGTCGCCGTCACAGACCCGGGCCAAGTGCTGCAGGGCCTCCTCCTCGGCTTCCACCGCGTGATGGGCCAGTCCGCGGGGGTCGGTGAGACTGCGGCGGAGCAGTGCGGCGATGTCGGTTTCAGAAAGCGGTTTGAGTTCAAAAACCTGGGAGCGGCTGACCAGCGGGGGATTGACGTAGAAATGCGGATTGTGTGTGGTGGCACCGATCAGACACAACGTGCCCTCCTCGACCTCCGGGAGCAGCACATCCTGCTGTGCCTTGTTGAACCGGTGGATTTCATCGATGAAAAGGACCGTTTTGTGTCCCGTGGCGGATTTGCGGTTCTGGGCCGCGGAAATGATCCTGCGGACCTCGGCGGTGCCGGACTCGACGGCATTGAGGGTTTCAAACCGCGAGCGGGTGGTGGTGGCAATGATCCGGGCCAATGACGTTTTCCCCGTGCCGGGGGGGCCAAACAGGAGGATCGATGAAATGCGGTCCGCCTCGATGGCCCGTCTCAGGAGCCGACCTTCACCGATGATGTGCGACTGGCCCGCGTACTCACCGAGCGTACGGGGCCTCATCCGGGATGCCAGGGGTTTCTGGAAATCCACCGGCTCCGGTCCGGACGGTTCGGGCTCGAAGAGATCGGAGGCCATGGGGGAGGGACCGGCGGGGACTGACCGGGGCGGTTAGACGCCCAACAAACCGCGTCCGGTGGACTTCGCCTTTTCGCGGGTGCGTCGGGCGACATGTTTGTTGTGTTCCTGCCGTTTGGTTTTGCGTTTGCGCAGTTGTTGAAGGATGATATCCGTCGCCGCATCGACCACGGCATAAAGATCGCGGCCGCTGGCTTCCCCGTGAAGGTCGGGGCCGGGAAGGGCGACATGGATTTTGGCGACAAAGGGGAGTTTGGCCCCGTGGGTTTGATCGTGCCAAAGGACGGCGTGGATGCCGATGATGTCCGGGGTGATGTCCTCGAAGTGGGAGAACCGGTCCGCCACGTAGGAGTGAATGGCGGAGGTGAGGGTCAGATGACGGGGGGTGATGTGGATGTGCATGAGGTTTGTTTTCCTGCCCGAACCTAGCAACGGTCCGCGGAGAGTGCAAATGCAAGTTTTTGGCGGGGATTGGCCCGGCTTTTTTTTTGCTTCTGACTCCCGTGGTTTTTCTGTTCAATCGGTGGTTTCACCGTGAACCGATCACAACTTTCCTTCCTGAATGTGGCCTGGCTCCAGGCCCAGATTGTCCTCAATGACAATTGTCTCAAACTGCTGTTGATCGGTCTTTCGGTGATGGTGGTCAGCAGTGATGTCGCGGATAATTACAAGACCGTCGTGGCCCTGCTGACGATCCTGCCCTTTGTGGTCTTTTCCCCGCTGGCCGGCTGGTGGTCGGACCGGTTCCCGAAATACCGCATCATCCAGTGCGTGATGGTCGGTCAGATGCTGGTCATGGTCCTCATGGGATTGGGCATCTACAGCCGGCATCTGGTCTTTTGTGTGGTGGGTTTTGCGCTGCTCTCAACCCTCTGTGCCTTCATTTCCCCGGCCAAGCTCGGGATCATCAAGGAGTATGTCGGCTCGGAAAAACTCGGGTTTGCCGCGGGGCTGGTGGAGATGCTGACCGTCGGGGGCATTCTGGCCGGAGGCTATTTCGGCGGACTTCTGTTTGAATTTTTCACCGGCTTTTTTCACAACCAGCCCTGGGAAGGCGCCCTGGCCTGTGTGGCGGTCTTTTCCGCGGTCAGCGGGGTGGCGGCGGTCATGTCCTTTCTTCTGGAGCCGACCACGGCACACGACCCAAAACCCTACCGTCACTCGCTTTTCTGGGAACATTTTGACCAGCTCAAAAACCTCTGGCGTCAGAGACAACTGCGCAATTCGAGCCTGGGGATCGCCTATTTTTATTCCGTTGGCGGGGTGATTTTCCTTCTGCTGGTGGATGTCGGGGCGGCCCTGTACCCCGGGCAGGCCGCGGCGGCGGCGGTGACGGGGCAGATGCTGGCCTTTGTCGGGGCCGGGGTGGTGGTGGGCACTTTGCTCTCCTCGGTCATGTCCCGGGGCCGGATTGAAATGGGGCTGGTCCCGGTCGGGTGCCTGGGGATGATGGTCGCCTACGGGGCGGCGGCCCTGCTGGAACATTCCCAGTTCCTGTTTTATCTGATTCTGTTTTTTGGCGGTATCAGCAGCGGCATCTACCTGGTGCCGCTCAATGCCCATCTGCAGGACCGGGTCCAGCCCGGTCAACGCGGCACGATCATGGCCGGGATGAATCTTCTGACCAATCTGGCGGGGGTCGGGGCCATTCTGTTGTACAACTTTTCAAAGAAGATTTTCCAGATTTCCCCGGAAGGCTATTTTCTGATCCTGATGACCTGTACCGGCGTGACCACCCTGCTGCTGCTGCTGTGGCAGGCGGACAGTCTGCTGCGGCTGATCAGCATCTCGGTGGCCCGGGGGTGGTACCGCGTCCGTGTCCACGACCAGCGTCAACTGCCGTGGGACCGCGGGGTGTTGCTTCTGTGCAACCACACCAGTTACATCGACACCATCATTCTCCAGCTGGCCTGTCCGCGCACGGTCCGCTTTGTCATCAGCCGGGAGATATTCCTCAATCCATTCCTGAACTGGTTCTACCGTCTGATGCGGGCCATTCCCGTCGATTCCACCCGGGCCAAGGAGGGGATTCGTGAGGCGGTGCGTCACCTGCAGGAGGGCGAGGTCCTGTGCCTGTTTCCGGAGGGCACCATCACCCGTGACGGGAATCTGCTGCCGTTTCAGCCGGGATACGAGACCATTGCCCGTCATGCGGGTTGTGCCGTGCAACCGGTGCTGATTCACGGGTTGTGGGGATCGATCTATTCGTGGAAGGGCGGACGGTATTTTTTCAAAAAACCCGAGGGATGGTGGCGCCGGGTCGAGGTGGTTTTTGGCCGACCCCTTGAGGCGCCGGAAGCCGGACCGGAGGAAATGAAGCAGGCGTTTCAGGTCCTGAGAATCCGTGCGGAAGAGTTGCTTGAACAGAGACGGGAGGACTGACCTTTTCGATGCGGACAATTGCATTGACGGGCGTGGGAGGAAGTTTAAATTGGGCGGACCAATCACCGAGACAACCGGGAGCAATATCATGTCCAATCCACATATCCAAAACATCAGTGTTGCCGAGGCGGATCCCCGGTCGCGGGCGGCATTTATCCGCAGGACCTTTGTTCATCTGGGCATCTCCATCCTGCTTTTTGGGCTTCTGGAGGCCTATCTGGTCAATTCCCCGGTCTCGGCGGCATTGATGAACGCATTGTCGGGCAGCAGTTATTCCTGGTTGGTGGTCCTGGTCCTTTTTATGGGGGTTTCGTGGCTGGCCAACTGGCTGGCCCGTTCGGATTTTCCCCAGGAAATCCAATATGTCGGCCTGGGTCTCTTCATTGTCGCGGAGGCTTTTGTCTTTCTGCCGCTGCTTTACATGGCGGCCCATTATTCCAGTCCGCTGGTCATTCCCGTCGCAGGGGCCCTCACCGGTGTGTTTGTCGCGGCGCTGATTGCCGTTGCGTTCATCACCCGCAAGGATTTTTCATTTTTGGGAACGGGCCTGACCATTTTCAGTTTTGTCGCCTTGGGAGTCATCGTGGCCTCCATTTTCCTGGGGTTCCAGCTCGGCATATGGTTTGCCGCCCTCATGGTCCTGTTTGCCGGGGGATGCGTGTTGTATGATCTTTCCAACATCATCCATCATTACCGCACCGACCAGCATGTGGCGGCCTCGCTGGCTCTTTTTGCCTCCATTGCCATCCTTTTTTACTACATCCTCCGCATTGTCATGTCCCTGATGGGTGGACGCCGGGACTAAATCCTAAATCCCCGCTTCTTGACCCTCTGATCATTCTTTGATCACCGTCACGGTTTCGTGAGGGTTTTTTTGTGCAAATTGCTTTCAATCAATATATTGCACATCTGTGTTTTTATGGTTTTTCAGGAGACTGACAGTGGATTGGCCGCATTTTAAAATAGTTGTAACCTCCGTCGTATGCCTGGCGTCTTTAGTAATATGCTCCCGGAAATCCAGGCCAGTTCGTGGGATCGATGGAAACTCTATCACCTTCTGAACCGAACCGGTTTCGGGGTGAAGCAGGAGGAGTTTGAATCGTGGACAAAATACTCCCCCCATGAGGCTGTCGAACGCCTGCTCCATTGGGAATCGGTTCCGGAGGGTGATGTCAAAGCTCCCGATTGCTCCGTCAAAAACCCGGCCCTGGTTGAGGAGTTGCGCGAAATCCGTCAGCTTCCCGAGAAGGAACGGCAGGAAAAGGGGCGCATCTTCCAGCGCACTTTGAGGAAGGAAATGAACGCGCTCCAGCTTTGGTGGCTCGCCCGCATGCGGGAAAGTCCGCGGCCCTTGCAGGAAAAACTCGCTCTTTATTGGCACGGACATTTTGCGACCAGTTTGCAGAAGGTCAAAAATCCGTATTTCATGTGGAACCACCTGCAAATCTTCCGGACCCTGGGTCATACGGATTTTCGGACGATCCTCCTGGCCGTGTCCCGGGACCCGGCCATGTTGATCTGGCTCGATGGGGCCCAGAGCCGCCCGAAAGCGCCCAATGAAAACTATGCCCGGGAGCTGATGGAACTTTTCACCCTGGGGGAGGGGAATTACACCGAAAAGGACATCCAGGAATCGGCCCGCGCCTTTACCGGCTGGACGCTTGACCGGCAAAATCAGGAGGCCCGGTATGTGCCCCGGATGCATGACGGGGGGGCCAAATCATTCATGGGCAAAATCGGGGCTTTCAAAGATGAGGACATCATCGACATTCTCCTGGGCCGTCAGGAATGTTCGCGTTTTCTGGCCCGCAAAATGTGGCGGTTTTTCGCCAGCCAAAGTCCCTCGGAGGAGGTGACCGGAGCCCTGGCCAACACGCTTCGGGTCAGCGGATACCAGATCAAACCCCTGCTGCGGAATCTGTTCCTATCCCGGGAATTTTACTCCCCGGCCTGCATGCGCAACCAGATCAAAAGCCCGGTTGAGTTTGTTCTCGGGGCGGTGCGCACGCTGGAGGTCCGCAAACCCCGCGACCGGATGCTGCTCCGGGTCTGCCAGACCCTGGGTCAGGAAATCCTGCAGCCTCCGAGTGTCAAGGGATGGGACGGCGGGGCCGCCTGGATCAATACCTCGACCCTGGAAATGAGAAATTCATTTTCCCGGCTTCTGGTCATGGGCGGGGATGCGACTTTTTTTGCCCCACGGTTGAACGGCGGTGGCCGGAAACAGGAGGCGACAACCTCCCCCGCCGCTGCGGCCACGGGGTTTTCGCCCGAATCCCCCCCGCAAAATGCACCGGAGATGGAAATGGACGCGATGAGGGAGCGGATGGTGGAACGGCTCAAGGACGTGCCCGCCCAGATTTTTTTGGAATCCCTGCTCTCGGAGGAGGCATGGAAAAACCGGGACATGCTGGTGACAGAGCTGGCCGAGCGGGTGTTGATGTCGCCCCTGACCGGCAAGGCCCGGGCCCAGTACGTCCAGGCATTGGGGACCGATGATCCGGTCACCACCGACCAGGCCCGGCAATGTCTTCTGAGCATGATGACCGATCCACGGTACCAGCTCGTATGAATTTTCCAAAGGAAGGAATCCCCCCATGAAAAGACGCGCATTCATCCGAACCTCGGCCATGGGTCTCGCCATGGCGTGGGCCGTACCCACCTTCATTGCCAAAACGGCCGGGGGACTTCACGGACAGACCCTCCCGGCCTCCAAGGACGGACGCATCCTGGTCATCCTTCAAATGGGGGGTGGCAACGACGGATTGAACACGGTCATTCCCCATGCGGATGACGTGTATTACCGGAACCGGTCCCAGCTCGGCATTGGAAAGGGGCAGATTCTCAGACTTGATGATTACATGGGATTGAATCCGAAACTGACCGAACTCAAAGGTCTGTACGATGCGGGCCATCTGGCGGTCATCAATGGAGTGGGCTATCCCAATCCCAACCGTTCCCATTTCCGGTCCATGGAAATCTGGCAGACGGCCAGTGATGCGGATCGTTTTGAGTATTCCGGCTGGGTGGGACGTTATTTTGACAATGCCTGCAAAGGCAGTGCGGACCCCATGGTGGGGATCAATTTTGGGACACAGGCCCCGCAGGCATTTGATTCCCCGGGCCACCAGGGCATCTGCATTGCCAATGCCAACCGCTATCTCCAGGCGGGAAACTCCGCAGACGAACGGGGGGCCGCAGGGTTTCAGGAAAACAATGACGGAGGCTCCATCGGGGAGCTGACCGGTCGTGCGATGGATCCGGAGGCGGAACCCGCCGCACTGGACTTTTTGAAAAAGACCGCCGTTGATGCGGGGGCCACCCATCAGCAGATCATGGAGATTGTCCGAAAAGCCCCGGTCGGGGGGGAGTTCCCCCGGGGCGCCCTGGCGCAAAGTCTCCGGCTCGTATCACTGCTCATTGCCGGGGGTGTTTCCACAAAAATCTACTATCTCAACCAGGGCGGATACGACACCCATGTCAACCAGAAGGGGACCCACGAACGGCTGATGCAGGAGTTTTCCCAATCCCTCGGCGCATTTTGCGCGGATTTGAAAGCCAGAGGGGTGTGGGACCGGGTCATGATCATGACCTTCAGCGAGTTTGGGCGGCGCGTCCGCGAAAACGCCTCCGGGGGGACCGACCACGGCGCCGCCGGCCCCATGTTTGTCACGGGAGGAGGGGTCAAGCCCGGACTTTATGGAAAGTACCCGAGTCTGACGGAGCTCAATGACGGTGACCTCAGATATGGGACGGATTTTCGCAGTGTGTACGCGACGGTTTTGGATCAGTGGCTGGGCTTTGATTCGCAGATCGTCCTCAAGAAAAGATTTGCCCCGCTGTCATTTGTCTAGGGCCTCCCTGAAAAGTCTTGTTGTCTCCGGAGGCCCGGGCAAAGTTGAAAAAAATGGCCCACAACCCGGATATTCCCCGAAATCGGACCCGCACCCTTCTCTGGCTGGAGTCCGCGTTGCTCATGGCCGTCGTATTGTGGCTGTACCGGCAGACACCGTCATTTGAATTTTCCTGCATGGATGATTCGGCGATGGTCTACAATAACCCGCATATCAGGAGCCTCTCCCTGCATTCCCTGTGGGCGATGCTTGTCGATGCACCCATGTCCAACTGGGTGCCCCTGACCTACCTGACCTTTGCCCTGGAGCATCAGGCCGTCGGCTTCCAGCCCTGGCTGTATCACCTGACCAACAACCTCCTGCACGCCCTCAACGGGGTGGTGATTGTTTTTCTCTTTTACAGACTCCTGGGCATCGCCTTTGCGGGGAGGTCCATCGGCGGGAACCGCCTTGCCTGGGGGGCCGGGGTGGGGGCCCTGCTTTTTGTGATCCATCCGCTGCGGGTGGAATCCGTCGCCTGGATCACCGAACGCAAGGATCTGCTGTTCATGATCTTTTACTCGCTGGGCCTGCTCGCCTATCTGAAATACCGCGAGACCGAAGACGGACGCCCCATGGACTCCCGTTTTCTCCGGAACCGGTGGTGGTGGCTGGTTCTGGGCAGTTTTGTGCTTTCCGGCCTGTCCAAGGGCATGGCGGTGAGTTTTCCGCTCGCACTGCTGATCCTTGATTATTGGATGGGACGGAAGGACTGGGTGGGAGCGGTCCGGGAAAAGATGCCGTTTTTCGCCTGTTCGGCACTGATTGCACTGATGACGATCATTGTTGCCAAAAGCGGGATCGTCTCGTTCCTGGAGGTTGTCCCGGTCCAGGAACGGATCCTCAGGGCCTTTTATGCACTGGGCTTTTATTTCGAGAAAACATTGGTTCCCGTCGGACTGACCCCGATGTATGTGATCGACCGTGCGGGTCAGGGCAATGGGTATCTCATGATTTCCGCGGTGGCCACATTTCTGCTTCTGTGCGTTGGTTTGTGGTGGGGAAACAGGTCGGTCCGGGCCTCGATCGTGTTTTTCGGATTGACGGCGCTGCCCATTCTCGGGCTGTTTCAACTGGGGATACAGGAGACCGCCGACCGGTTCACCTATCTTCCCACCCTTTGGATATATCTCTGGCTGGCGGCGGGGATCGTCTGGTGTCTGGGCAGCCAGGTGAACCGACTGGCACAGGCGGGTATTTTGACGGCGGTGGCGCTGTATTTCTGTTGGATGTTGATGCTGACCGGCAGACTGATCCCGATCTGGAAAAATCCCTATACGATGTGGGATCACCAGATCCGGGTGCTGCCACAATCCTATTTTTATATTTTTGCCGGGGATCATGCGATGAGTCGGGGGGAGTTTCGGACCGGGCTGGATTATTATTTGGGGGCTGTGAGGTTCAACCCGAAGGACCAGATGGCTTATCTGAAAGTATCCGTCACGCTGATTCAGTTGGGAAAAACGGACGAAGCCCGTCCGTTTTTGGAAAAGTGCCTGACTCTCAATCCCCGGAACGCCACCGCGCTTTGGATGCTCAGTGCCATGGAGGGTGACCCATCCAGACAGGAGCGTCTCTTTCGACAGGCGGTCGCCCTCGATCCGGGGTTGTGGCACAATCCCCATCCGGTCCGCGAAAAAATCCGGCAGGAGGCTCTGCGGTCCCGGAAACCCCGGTGAGATGCCGGCCCGGGCCGCGCATCATCTGGATTCCGTGAAGTGGAGGATGACTGAAACCTCCCGGGATTCCGGATCGGTGCTGGCTGTGAATGACACCGTGCCCTCCCCCCCGTTTTTTTCGCCGGAGAGGATCCGGCCCCCTTCCTGGGGTTCCTCTTTGAGTGTGTATCCCTCCGCCTTCCATTTTTCCTGATAGAAGGAGCAGATTTTGTCCAGGTCATCACGGCTTGAAAAGGCGTATAATCCCGTATTTGTCGAGGCTTCGGCCAAATACTGGGCCATCCTGAATCTGGCCCCGGGATAGGGTGGAACGTGGGCGGGGAACCTTTTGAGTGCCGCCTCATGGGTCAGCGGAATGGGTTCGGTTCCCTTGGAAACCCCGCTGCCGGGATCATTTTGAAGGTCTGCCTCCGGGGTGGCGGGGAGCTGTTTTTTTGCGGCGGTTTCCAGTTCCGCAGCAATTTTATCCAGCCATTTTCCGGATTGGATCTCGGCAAAATTGAATGTGTAAACGGCCCCCGTATTCTTGTCGCGGAGGGTGATGGTCTGGGTCTGTAAATCCTTTGAGACAAAGTCATAGTCCGGATGCAGTTTGACCGCGGTTTCCGCCGCAAAAAGGGTCGGGTTTTTGTCGTACTCCGCCTTGATTTCCCGGCCCTTGAGATACAGGAGATAGCCGCCGATGCCCAGGGCGAGGACTGCCAGGAGGATCATGCCCCCGCATCCGAGAAGGAGGTAGGTCAGCAGACCGGGCTTTTTCGGTGCATTTTGCGGCGGAGGGGTGGGGGAAATCGGGGGAGGGGGTGCCATGGTCGGGGGATGTTAGCATCAATGGCCCGAAAGATGAACACAGTTTTGAGGCCGATTCATGAAAGCAGCAGCACGATGATGACACCGAAAACCGTCAGGAGCAGGTTGCCGATGGCGTAGGGGACGGAATAACCCATGGCCGGGGTTTTGCTGCCCGAGCTTTCCTGGAGCTGATTGAGGGCGGCTGTGGCGGTCCGGGCCCCGGCGCAGGCCCCCAGGATGATGATGGGGTTGAGCCGCAGGACGTATTTCCCGAAGTAAATCCCAATGGTCAGCGGAACAATTGATGAAAAGACACCCGCGATCAAAAGCGGCAACCCCGCCTCCCGGACCCCTGTCAAAAATCCCGGTCCGGCGGTGATCCCGACCACGGCAATGAAGGCGGTCAGCCCCAGATTGCTCAACACCCAGAGGGCCGGACGCGGAACCTGTCCGAAAGTGGGATGGACCGAGCGCAGCCAGCCGAGGAGCAGGCCCGCCAGAAGGGCGCCGCCGCTGGTGCTCAGGCTCAGGGGAATGTGGTTGAAATTCAGCGACACCGCCCCCAGAAGGGCTCCCGCGAAGATGAATATCCCCATCATGGCCATATCCGAGGTGTCCGTCGGACGGTCGGCGTATCCCAGGAATGACGCCGCCCGTTCAACATCCCGTTTTGAGCCGGAAAGCTGCAGGATGTCCCCCCGGTCGATGGGCGTGGTGGCGTTGAAGGGAAGGGCCTGGCTGCTCCGGGTGAGACTTTTGAGGAAGACACCCCGGGTGATGTGGCCGTCCTCAAGCTGCGAAATTTCGCGGAGCGTTTTTCCGGTGAGACGTTTGTTGGTAAAGACCACATCCAGAGTGATGGCTGGAAACTGGAGCAACTCGCTGTCATCGGTTTCCGGGCCCAGGCGCGGTTGCAGTTCGATGAGGTGGGCGGATTTTGAGGAGAGGGCCAGGACATCGCCTGCGGCCAGTGGGGAGTCTGCGGTGAAATCAATGATCCGTCCCTCATGCCGGATGGCCTCGACAAAAACCCTGTGTCCGCTGAAGGCAGCCTCCAGCTGGCCCACCGATACCCCGGCGAACTCCGCATTCTGCAGAATGTAGGTTCTGGTGGCAAAACGATGGTACGCCGAATGGACGCCCGGTTCCGATTCGGCCGCCCCCAGGGCGGTTTCCAGCGTGCGGGCTTCCGCCTGCAGATCGATGCCCAGCAGCTTCGGGGCCATACTTGAGAGGAACCATACGGCGGTGATGGTTCCCACCAGATAGGTGATCGAAAAGGCCACCGACATCTGCCCGGCGTAAAGCTCCTGAAGGGCCTCGGGAATGTGCCGTTGGGCGAGGGTGGCATCGGCGACACCCAGGGCGGAGGTCATCGTGCTTGCCCCGGCAAAAAGACCCGCCCCATAACCAACCCCCAAACCGAGGATTTTGGATGCCACCCAGGCCGCAAGCAGACAGCAGGTGCAGATGACGGCGGCCAGAACGGCCTGGGGTAGCCCGTCCTTCCTGAGTCCCCGGAAAAATTGCGGGCCCACTCCGTAACCGACGGCAAACAAAAAGAGCAGAAAAAAGACGGATTCGACCTCATCGGATATTTTCACCCCCAGTTGCCCGATGCACACCCCCGCAATGAGCACCCCGGTGACCTCACCCAGCCGCAGGGAGCCGAGCCGAAGTTTTCCCAGGCAATACCCCAGGCCCAGGGTCAGGAAAAGGGAAAGTTCCGGGCGCTGCCGGAGCGTCTCCGCAAACCAGTGGAGGAAGGAATCGATCATCCCAGGGCCGGCCAGATGATGTACACAAGTCCCAGGACAAAGAACAGGGGCATCAGCCACAGGCCCGCACGGTTGAGGCGGTGATTATGCGGGTGGTTGTTGCGGTGCCAGTGGTTTTCGGTGATGCTCACGGCCACTCCGAATGTCATGCACAGGTAGCTGAGGGTAAAAAGCCGGTCGAGGATGGTCGTGTAGGAGATGCTCGGAAGGTTGGCGGTGACGGCAAACTGGAAGGCGATGCCCGCCAGCAGACAGGTCAGACTGATGGCCACCCGGTCGCCCACCGCCTCGGAAGGGATGAAAAACACACTCCAGGAGATCGAAAGGATCAGGATCAGCGGCAGGAGAACCTGCCAGATGTAGTGGTCGTAGTTCCGATGCACGTGGAGATGGGCCTCGAATTCGGAGAATTTCTCGTCCCAACCCTCCACCGTGTCGATGGTGCTGTCGACGACCACCCCCTTGAGGGCCAGATCGTCAAAGCTCGCCTTTTTGGACACCCCGATCCGGTGGGGATCGGGGACAAATTCCACGACATCCTTTTCAAAAAGAAAGGATTGGACCTGGACGGGCAGCACCTGTTTGTCCATGGGGAACCTGTGAAAATCAAACCGCGCCCTGAATTCGGTGGTCATGCCCAGCTGATAATTGACCGTTCCATCCGGGGCGATGGTCAGGTAACGGTTGGTGATGTCGGGCTGTCCGGCATTGACCATTTCAAGGGCGGGCCACCAGATTTCCTTCAGTTTGTCGCTGGCGGCGTCCTCGATAAACACCGCCTTCTGGTTTTCCTGTCCCTTGGCGGGGGTAAAGGCCAGACGGGTGTCCTTCCAGGATAGGGTCAGGTAAATGTCGGCCGTAAAAGTCTGGGCGCGTTCATCCACGGAGACCAGATTCAAAAAATAGATGCCGGTGCTGATTTTGACGGGTTTCTCCCCCGGGGGCGGGGTCAGGACCGTCACGGTGGACGGAGGGGCGGCGCCCACACCAGGGGCCAGGAGCATCCATGTCACGAGAACCAATCCCAGGGGGTTTTTGAAAAAATTCATGCCATCCATGCATAAGCAAACGGAGGCGGATTGCCAGCCAGTTTTTTTGAAAAAGGCAGGGTCCCGGTCCGTGGAAACCCTGGCGGCTATTCCTCGAGAGTGCGGGTGGACTTGTCCAGGGGGGGGACTTCGGGGATGTCCTCGGTGGCCGCCACGCCCAGGTCCTTGAAGCGGCGTGCACTGGTGAGCACATTGCGTTCGAGGGACCCGGCGGCCCTGTTGTATCCCTCCACCGCCCGGTCGAGCCCCTTTTTGACTTCCGCAAAATGCTCGGTCATCACACGGATCCGGTCATGAAGCTGTTTTCCCAACGCACAGATTTCCTGGGCGTTTTCGGCGAGTTTTTCCTGACGCCATCCGTACGACACCGCCCGAAGCAGGGCGATGAGGGTGGTGGGCGTGGCCAGGATGACGCGCCGTTCCACGCCGAATTCGATCAGGGCGGGGTCCTGTTCCAGAGCCGCGCTGAAAAAGGTTTCACCGGGAAGGAACAGGACGACAAACTCCGGGGTTTCGCCACCGAACTGGTCCCAGTAGTTTTTTTCGCCCAACTGTTTGAGATGTGTCCGGATCTGGGCGGCATGGAGCCCGAGTTTTTCAACACGGATTTTTTCGTCGGGGGCTTCCAGGGCCTCCAGATACGCCTGGAGCGGGGCTTTGGCATCGACGATGACCCGTTTCTGATTGGGCAGACGGACGATCAGGTCCGGGCGGAGCCGTCCGCCCTCGGTGGTGACGGATTCCTGCTGGATAAAGTCGCAGTATTCGACCATGCCCGCCATTTCCACGACCCGTTTGAGTTGGATCTCCCCCCAGCGCCCGCGCACCGTGGGGGCCCGCAGGGCCTTGACCAGATTGTGCGTTTCAAGCTGGAGACTCTGCTGGGTGCCCGCGAGGGCTTTGATCTGTTCGGTGAGGGTGGAGTAGGCTCCGATCCGCGATTTTTCGATTTCCTGGATTTTGCCGTCAACCTTTTCGAGGGAATCGCGAATGGGTTTGATGACCTCATTGATGGCCAGCTGCCGTTTTTCGAGGTCGCCCCGGGCGTGGTCCTGGAACTTTTCGAGTGTGGACCGGGCCAGGGTGATGAAGGATTCGTTGTTGCTTTTGAGCGCCTCCGCCGAAAGCGCCTTGAAGGCATCCGAGAGCCGGGCCTGGGCCTCATGGAGGAGGGCGATTTTTTCGGCGGATGCCGACTGCTCATGTTTCAAATTTGCCGCGAGCACGTCCGCATGGGCCCGTCCGCGGGCGGATTCACTGCGTTCGGCGGCCAGCAGGGATTCGAGTTCCTGCGCCCGGACCTCCAGGCGTGACGCCGACAGGGATTTTTCCTCGGCCGCCGCCCGGGCCACGGAGGCGTCGAGGAGTTGCCGCTGAAGGGCCGTGAGGCGTCCGACCAGATACGCACACAAGGCCGCCAGTGCCAGGAGCAGACAGCCCAGAAGGAGGATCAAACCGGTCATGGTCCGTATATAGCGCCAATGCACCCCCGGGTCACGGAGAGAATGAGGGGAAACGGGGGTTTGTCAGAATGCCGGTCAGAGACTTTCCGCAAGGGTTTGGGCGGTCCAACGGGGCTGGCGGAGGCTCAGGAGGTCGGCGGTCGCCCCATGGTGCCAGAGGGCGTGGCGGATCGTGGTCAAAGGGTCCGCCTGAAAGGCGGGCTGGGCCAGCATCCCGAGGAGAAATCCGGTCAGGACATCGCCGCTGCCTCCCTGGGCCAGTCCGGGATTGCCGGTGAGGTTGAAATAAATTTCCGACCGACCGTTGCCCGCCAGCGACTGATGTCCCTTGAGGACGACCCAGGCATTGCCAAAGCGGCGGCTGAGCAGCCGGAGTGCCCCCGGGCGGTCGGACTGGATTTCGGCGGGTGTGAGGCTCAAAAGCCGCGCCGCTTCCCCGGGATGCGGGGTGAGAACTCTTGGGGCGACGGACAGGGGTGACCCGGGTGGCAGCCAGTCCAGGGCACTGGCATCGACAATCATCGGCACCGGCGCATTTTGCCACAGGCGGATGACTTGGGCCCGGCAGAATTCGGGCAGGTGCGGGCTGGCCAGGCCCGGACCGGCGGCAATGGCACTGGGAACGACGGGGAGATGTTCCCCCCAGGGATGGACCATGGCCGATACGGTTTGTGAGGCGACGGGGATGTAGGTGTGTGGGTCGGTCAGAACCGTCACCAGCCCCGGACCGGCCCCCAGGGCGGACCGTGCCGCCAGAACCGCCGCCCCGTGGTATCCGACACTGCCGGCCAGCAACAGGGCGTGACCGAAGGTGCCCTTGTGGGCGGCGATGGGGCGGGGCTTTGAAAATTCGCGGAAGTCCGTCCGGTCGGAGGTCCGCCAGTCTGTTTTGAAATCCGCCGGAATCAGGCCAATGTCGGGGAGGACCTCCAGTCTTCCGCAAAATTCCCAGGCCGTGGGACGGAGCAGCCCCGATTTTGCAGCCCCGAGGGTGAGGGTGATCCGTGCCCTCACGGCCATGGGCATGGGAAGGCCCGTTTGTGCGTCCAGCCCCGAGGGGACGTCGACGGATGCGATGGCGGCTCCGCTGGCATTGAGGGTCTCGATGATCCTCTGCCATGCCGGTGAGAGCCGACGCGAGAGTCCGATTCCAAAGAGTCCGTCGACAACCCAGTCAACCCCCGCTGAAAGAAGGCTGTTGAGTGGCCCGTCATCCACGGACGGGTCCAGTATCCTCAAATGGGTCACCGTCCGTCTCCCCCGGAGAAACGGCTCCATCCGGAGGGTGTCCTGACCGTTGTTGCCCTTGCCCGCGAGGAGCAAAATGCGGTCGGTGGGGGCGGTTATTTCCAACAGACGTGCCGCCAATTTTTCCCCGGCCCGGGCGATGACCTCCCCGGGCAGGATCCCCGCCGCCCAGGAGGATTCCTCCCAGGCACGCATCTCATTGACGTGAAGAACGGGACTCGACATAATCTAAAACTCCATTTATATCAAAAAAAAGGACTGAAGAAACGACATTATGGGTGCTTGGTTCGAAAATCAGAACGGCGAAAAATTCATGATTGAAAGGGCTGTGTCCATCGGGCGTGCCCCGCAGAATGCCATCCGGATCGAGGGCACGATGGTTTCACGTCGCCACGCCCTTGTCCACCTCCAGGGGGACCACGAGTTTTGGGTTGTCGATCTGGGTTCAAGCAACGGCACTTATGTGAATGGACGCCGTATCCAGCAGCCCTGCCAGATCAAAAACGGGGATTCCGTCCAGGTGGGCGAACACAATTTTTCCTTCTTTCAGAAAATGGAGACCTCGGGCGGTTCCGGGCCCAGCGATGATCTGGGTCAGACGATCACCCATGTCCGGAACCAGGATACCTGGATGCTCATTGCCGACATCATGGGTTTTACGACCCTCAGCCAGACCGTTCCCGGTGAGGAACTGCCGAAAATGGTCGGTGCCTGGCTGGCGGATTGCAAACAGATCATCGAGGACCATGGTGGGATCATCAACAAGTATCTGGGTGACGGTTTTTTTGCCTACTGGCCTGCGGAGGACGACACCCCCGTGAGACTGAGCGTGGCCATGAACGCCCTGTTTGAACGGCAGAAGCAGGACAAGCCCCCCTTCCGGCTGGTGCTGCATTTTGGCCGGGTCACCTACGGCGGGGCCTCCGCCGGCGGTGAGGAAAATCTGATGGGCAAGGAATTGAACTTTGCCTTCCGCATGGAAAAGGTGGCCAGCGGGTTGAAGGCCCCGACCATTTTCAGCAAGGCCGCCTCCGAAGTCTGGCCCGAGCCCGCCCGGATGTCGCCCCTGGGCAGCCATCCCGTGCCCAGCTTCCAGGGCGAGTTTGAATTTTTCAAAATGGTGTGAGCATTGTTTTCAACCAGAGAGAATGCAGAAGCTTGAACCGCGGATGACCCGGATGGACGCGGAGAGAGGATGAAGAAGTCCTCACATTGAGTATCATCTGCGCCAATCTGTGCCATCCTCGGATATTCCGGGGAATCGCCCCAAACAGGTGCCCCCCGGTTGCATTCAGGCCAAATGGGGGTAGGTTCTGGCGCTGATGACACCCTTGACCCTGATGTGGTTTCGCCGCGATCTGCGGTTGCATGACAACGCCGCCTTTTACCATGCCCTGCGCCGGGCGCAGCGGGAGAACGGACGGTGCATTCCCTTTTTTTGTTTTGACCGCGAGATTCTCGACCGGCTCGAGGACCGGGACGACCGCCGGGTGAAATTCATCTGGCAGTCCGTCCGGGAAATGGAAACCGTGCTGGAAAAGCTAGGCAGCCGATTGTGTGTGCGCCATGGCCGGGCCGGGGAGGTCCTGCCCGCACTCATCCGTGAATTGAAGTCAAAAGGTCTGAATGGGGTGTACGCCAACCATGATTATGAGCCTGGACCCCTTGAACGCGACCGTCGGATTGCCGCAGTCTGCGCCGGGCTGGGGGTGGACTTTTTCACCAGCAAGGACCACGTGGTTTTTGAGAAGGAGGAGGTGCTCACCAGGGCCGGGACACCCCAGCGGGTGTACACCCCCTACAAAAAGGCCTGGTATGAGAAACTCTCCGGCGACCCCGTGTTTTTTCTGAAGGCCTATCCCACCCTGGAAAAATTTGCGGACGTCCTGGCCCCCGCCCGGAGGGTGCCCGTCAGTGACCCCCATGCCACACTCGGGGAGATCGGTTTCGGGGACAGCGATCTGAGACTCGAGGGAGGGACGGATGCTGCGCGCAAAATGCTCGGGGATTTTCTTGGACGGATCGATGCGTATGGGCAGATGAGGAACTGGCCGGCCCGCAAAGGGGTCAGTTACCTTTCGGTCCATCTCCGTTTTGGCACCCTTTCGATCCGCGAGATTTTCCGTGCGGCCCTCGGGTGCAAAACGGAGGGAGCCCGGAAGTGGGCCGATGAACTTGTCTGGCGTGAATTTTACAATGCGATCCTGCATCATCATCCGCAGACCGTCGACCGGGCCTTTCGACCGGAATTTGAGTCTGTCGTCTGGGATGATCCCGATGCCGATGCCGGGGTGGCTGCCCGGTGGGAGGCCTGGTGTGCGGGAAAAACGGGGTATCCCATTGTCGATGCGGCGATGCGGCAGCTCAACCAGACCGGTTACATGCACAACCGGCTGAGGATGATCGCCGCCAGTTTTCTGACCAAGGACCTGCACATCCACTGGAAACGCGGGGAACGTTACTTTGCGCGGAAACTGCTGGATTATGATCTCAGCCAGAATGTGGGCGGATGGCAGTGGAGTGCGAGCACCGGCGCCGACGGCCAGCCCTATTTCCGGATATTCAATCCCGTCTCACAGGCGGAGACCTGGGATCCGGAGGG
>JANRIZ010000054.1:0-17914 GCA_033764445.1 Verrucomicrobiia bacterium
TCCACACACAAATCCACGGCCTCACTCCACACCCTGAGGTCTACAAACCCCATCGCACGTTCTGCCTCTGAACCCGACATCCGGGAACCGGCAACCGGGAACTCTTTCTGCTCCCCCAACGGATGGAATGATCGTTTCATAAATTCAGAAAAATTTCACGGTGGCTGTCGCGTAAAAAAGACCGTCGATTTCGGGGACCGCCGCGCTGTGGCTGACGGGGATGCTGTAGCTGACATCAAAATTAAAACGCTCCGCCGGGAGGCGAAGTCCAATCCCGGTTCCGCTCAGGTACTGGTCGGTATCGGTGGCCTTGAATTCGCACCACCCCGCGTCAAAAAACGCATAGGGCTGGAGCTGACGGATCACCTGGTTGGCAAAAGAATTTTTGGTTTCCAACGGAAATGAAAACAGCAGTTCATTCCGGGCAAAAACACCATCGTCCCCGGCGGTCGCACTGTCGCGATACCCGCGCACGGTGTAAAAGTCGCCCATGATGATCTGCTCGCTCCCGTAAAGTCCCTCCAGGGAATACTGCCCCGCCACACTCGTACGAAACGCCAGCCACGAGGTGAGCGGCTGGTACCGGTAGACATTCATTTCCCAGCGATTGAACTGCGCATGCGGCGCGTCATCGGGCAAACCCTGCGGGTCGACACTCGCGCCCAGCGCATCCAACCCACGCCTGTAATTGACGTCGACCTGCCAGACGCCATTGTCGGGTCGCCAGACCTCCGTGACCCCGATCTTCAATGTGGTCAGACGCTGCGGCTGCAGCAGGACATCGTTGATGAATCGTCCCGCCTCATTGACCGCAAGGGAGACATCGCCTGAGAACTTGTGTTCCCGGTCGCGGTAAAACACCTGGCCGACCCCGCCGCTGAGATTCCAGAACGTGCCGAAAAGTTCGGCATCCGGTGAGAGGATCGAGTTGTATTCCGAATAGGAGGCCTCCGCATGGAGGTTCCACCACTGGCAGGGCACATGCAGGGAGGCCCCGACCGCGTTGAGATTGCGGGCCCCGAGATAATAGGCCGAAAGCGTTTCATTCAAGGCCAGCAGATTGTCCACCTCCGTCGTGCCCCGCACACGGTCGCGTCCGGTGGAACCCTGTCCGAGATTGTCGTACGACGCATTCGCGCGCCATGGAAAGGCGGCCTCATTTTTGACATCCACAATCGAGCCACCCTCTTTTTCCCCCGGCTGAAGCTGAAGCTGCGCGCGGGCTGAAGGCGCATGGTTGAGCTGGTCCAGACCCTGTTCGAGTGCGAACATGTTCAGCCCCTCCCCGGTCCAGTCCGGAAACGCCATCCGCGCCCGGAGACGGTCCCTCCAACTGTTGGCATTGATATGGATACTCTCAATCCTGCCCTCGATGACCCGGAGTTTAAGCAATTTTGTCTGGGCGATATTCTGCGGCTGGATATACACACGGGTGGTGGCCCAGCCCCGGTCAATATAGGCATTGGTCAGGGCGGTGATCATCTTATTGATTCCCGCACGGTTGATTTCCTTTCCCTCATAGGGGGCGACCACCTCACGAATAGCCTCCGCATCGAGATGGGTATTTCCCTCCAGCTCCACCCGGTTAATCAGAAACCCGGGTTCATCCTCCGGAAGCTCAACAGAGGACTCCTGTGTGGGTTGCCCCAGATCCAATGTTTCGGGCGGCTTGTCCAGATTCTGTTCGCGCTGGATCCGCAGCTGGTCACGGCGAAAGCGTTCTCCCGGATTCTCAACCGGTGCGCCCACCTGCGCAGAAAGCGACCTGGTGAGGAGCACTCCACAAATGACAGAAATGAGTGCGTGACTTTTCATTAAAAAAATCCTCCCAGGAATCCAAAGGCCTCTCCCATAGTCACCGGGCTCTCGGATTCCGGCTGACGCAGATACAACACGCCACCGGGGGCGATCACCCCGTTGGCACCAGAGAGGACTCCCCCGCTGACAGTAACCACCCCGGCGGCATTCAGTTCCACGGTTTCCCCCAGTGAAATGAGAGTGCCACCCTGGTCGAAAGCCAATACCTTCACCTTGCGACCTCCGCCAAAAATCCCCCTCAACCCGTTTTTCCGTGAGTAGAGCGTGTAGTTTTTCAATGACCGGATGTCGATGGTTGGGGCATCAATGCGCAGACGTTCAAAGGCCAGCAACTCTCCGCCCTCGCTGACAAATCCGCCGGGTGCGGTGATCATGATGGATTGTGAGGCGGACATTGTTCCTCCGTTGATCGTGATGGAGCTTTCCCCGCTGCTGCGGCGACTCAGGAACCCGCTGCCTTTTTCAAACCAGGCGGACCCTGAAATCACCGCACTGCTTTCGACGCGCCCCACGCTGGCAATCGTAATGGCCCCGTCATTGGCATCAATCTCTCCGCCCAAATTGCGCACGCTTCCGGCATTGATCGTGACGTCCCCGTTGGCGATCACGTAGGCGAGTTTCCCCGGCAATGCCAGGTCCCCGTACGTGAGACGCCAGCCGCGGGTTTTCGCGGTAAAAAAGAGGAATCCCCCGGAGGAGCGGCTGTATTCCTCGATCTGCCCGGCATTGGGCGCATCCCGGCGCAAAATGCGGTTGAGAAATTCACCGGGTGCATTGAACACCACATCCCTGTTGGAAATCAGACGCCCGGCTGTGTTTTCAATGCCACTGCCACTGGTGATGGAAAGATCATCCTCCTCCGCAAAAACAATCGCCTGATGCCGGGCATCATCGGTCAGGTTGATGACGTGGCCCGCCGCATTCAACGTCACGGCACCAAGACTCGCGGGATCGGCGGCATTGCGCTGCCGACCCTGGATCAGGCTGTTTTGGTTGAGAATATCCCCCGCCGTGGTGCCCAGGCCCAGGGCCCCTCCCGCCGCGACCAACTCACTGCGCCGCCCGCCAAAATTCCGGGCAGAAAATCCGGTGACCTCCAGTTTCAAATGCGTCCCGGAAATCATCCGCGCCCCGGTCAGCTCGGCACGGCCTGTCAGAGTGGGAGTCACCTCCCCCGCAGTCAGAAACGTGCCCCGGGTCTCCTGCAGGGATTGCAGGGTCAGATTCCACCCGTGCAGGTCCAAGGTCTGGGAGGCGGTCAGCTGGAGGTCCGCAAAGTCCAAATCCTGCCCGGCAGCATACAGGCCGATGCCCCCGCCCCGGGCTGTGACGGCCAATGCCTCCGCACCGCCCTGCAAAACCATCGGTCCCGTGGCGTTCGCGGCCAATTTTCCAAGGGTGATGTCCCCGAGCGTGCCATCCCCGGCCTCGATTTTTCCACCCCCGCGCCATCCGACCTCATCAACCTGCATGTCCAGATGACGTCCGGCCACAAGTGCCGGTGCTGCGGGGCCCGGACGGGACACCTTGAGCCGGGTGCCGCTGGCAATCATATCCCGCCCCGCTGTGATCGAACCGCCTTCGACAATGATTTCCCCCGTGGAGGAGAGTGTAAAATCCCCGGCGGTGGCATGGATGCTCCCGGCATGGCGCACCCCGGCCCCGGCATCCGTGACGGCCATCTGAATGCGGCTCGCACTCATGGCCATGCGGCTGGACATTTCCACCAGGATGACACCCGGGCTGGAGGCCGTCCCGGGGGTGACCTGGGCCCAGACCGCCGTGTCGTTGAGCGGGCTGACCGAGACATCCACCTCGGCACGGCTTTCCCCGGCGGTGATCCGGATCGAGGAATTCGCCCCACTGCGGCTGTTGACCACGGGACCGTCAAGGGAAAGTTCGCGCGCGATCAATTCCAGATGTGTGAACGCCCCGGAAAGTCCGTCGGCTCCAATGGCAATGCGCCCCGCACTGGTATTGAGAACCTGATTGTCCTGAAAGACCCCCGGCGCAATCTCGCGGGGCACACTCGAGCGTTGCCCCGTGGAAAGGATCAACCCACCCATGTTTTGAAAGGTGCCGCCATTGACCAGAATGCCCTGGGGATTGGCGATGATCACATGGGCCCGTGGTCCGAGAACCTCCAGTTTCCCGGCAAGGATGCTGGGGTCTGTCCCGGTCACCTGGTTGACGATGGTGCGGGCGCCGACGGTCGAATTGTCCAAATCCACTCCGGCAGCGGAGACATTGAACCGTGTGTAGGTATTCAAACTCGTTCCACCCGCATCCCCCGGCGCAATGTGCACGGTGCTTTTGCCGGCCCCGTCAACGGTCACGGTCGTCGCGGTCCCGCCATCAGGCACCACGGACTGTCCGTGCAATCCGGAACAGAATGCCCCGATCAATAAGAGTCTATATAACGTGAATCCGCACATCATTCCCCCCATTCCTCCGGTTGAAAATCCATTGGCAAAAAAATCACCCAGGGATTTTTTCAAATTGGACGGGCTCAAAATACAAATTTGCCCGAGTCGGTCAAATCAAATGAAAAACATTGACGCACTTTTTCCGAATCATTTTGATTCTGAAAAATATGAGGATTATAATCGGACTTTTTTGACGGATTCCACAATTACTAATCCAGCCGATCCCTCCAGATGGCTCACACCAACTGCGCCCCGTCACCGGCCTGGGTCTCAAAAATCCGGGCACTGATCCCGGTCTTGTCCCTGTAAAATTTTGCCACGTGCACGGCGAAGTCCCGCACTTTCTCGCGACGGACCAAATTGATGGTCGCCCCGCCAAAGCCGCCGCCACTCAGACGCGCCCCGAGGCATCCGTCAAATCCCGCAGCCGCCTCGACAAGCACGTCCAGCTCCGGACAACTGTTTTCGAAATTGTGGATGGAGCTTCGGTGGGACTCGAACATCAGCCGCCCGAATTCCTCCACCCGGCCCTTTCTCAAAGCGACCACACCCCCGGCCACACGCGCATTTTCCCCGATGACATGCGCGGCCCGCCGGTGGGGCACGGACTCCGTGTCGGCAAGATGCGTCCGCAGCATCGTCTCATCCGCGTCCCTCAGGGCGGGAACGTGCATCCGCCGCGCGGCCTCCTCGCAACTCTGTCGGCGCTCGTTGTACTCGCCGGAAACCAGGCGGTGTTTGACATTGGTGTGGGCGATGACAAAGCTGACCTCCTCGGGAAGACTGACCAGACCGACCTCCAGGCTCCGGCAATCGATGTGGACGGCATGGTTGCGCCGGCCAAAAAGCGAGGAAATCTGGTCGAGCAGTCCGCACTGCACCCCGACAAACCGGTTCTCCGCCGCCTGGGCGATTTTGGCCGTTTCCATCCGGTCGGCCCGGAACCCGAACATTTTTTGAAGCGCCAGCAATGTCGCCACCTCCAGGGCGGCCGAACTGCTCAATCCCGAGCCCATGGGAATCGAGCTGCCGATCTCCAGCTCAAACCCGCCGAGTTTCTCCCCGCGTTGGTGCAGCTGGCCGACAACCCCCAGCACATAGTTGGCCCACGGATGATCGGCACTGGACCGGATGTCCCGGTTCTCGAATTCCGCGCTTTCCCGCAGCTCCAGACTCCTGAGCAAAATGCGCCCGTCCTCGCGCCGCGTCCCGTTGACGCGGGTCACACGGTCCACGGCGATGGCCATGACCAGACCCTGGTTGTAGTCGGTATGGTTGCCGAGCAATTCAGCCCGGCCGGGAGCGGAGGCAGTGACCCGGGGATACATCAGGGGGCGGGCTTGGAGGTTGTTTTTTTGCGCGGGGCGGAGGGTTTGGGCTTGGGAGGCTGGGGCTCTTTCACCTTGTCAGGGGCTCTGGGAACCGCCTCTGCCGCCGGGGTGACCGTATCGGGCACCGGGACCCACACACCGGGGGCGGCAGCGGGGGCAGGCTCGGCACTCACCGGGCTGGCCGCGGCGGCGGCAGGCATCTGGGGCATCCCGGCATAGCCGGGAACCAGGACAATTTCGATGCGCCGATTGAGCGCCTTGTTTCCCTCTGAATCATTCGCGGCGACCGGACGGCTGTCCGCCAGCCCCATGGCCTCCAACCGCGAGGAGGAGACACCCTTTTCGATGAGATACCGGACGGCGGTGCAGGCGCGTGCCGTGGAAAGTTCCCAGTTGCTGGGATAGGCTTCTGCCAGGCGTCCGCTCACAGGAACGCTATCCGTATGGCCCTCGATGCGGGCCACGCGATCGGGAAATTTCTGCATCACCAGGGAAATCTTTGCCAGCACCTCCTCGGCGGCGGGTTTGAGGTCGAGCTTGCCGGACTCAAACAGAATGCGGTCGGTCAGCTTGATGGTCACATTGCCGCCGCTTTCGGAGACGGAGACGTCCTTGTTGGCGATCTGTTTTTTGAGATCATCCTGCAGACGGCTGTAGGCGGTATCAATTTCCAGTTTTTCCCGGAGCACCCGCTCCTTTTCCTCGGCAATCTTCTCCGCCTTGGTCTGGGTCTCGGTCAGGTCTTTGCGCGTTTTCGATATTTCCGTGTCCAGATTCTTGAGCTGGGACTCCAGACCTCCCAACCGTTCCCGCAGGCGTTCGTGATCGGCCTGGACCACGCGGTGGTCCTCGCTCAGACGGTCATATTTTTTCTGCAAAACGGCACTCTGGTTTTGAAAAAAGAACGCCGCCGCACCGGCCACCAGTGCCGCCACCCCCAGGATGATCGCCAGCAGGGTCGGCAGGGGGGACGCGGATGCGGAACGATTCCGACGGGGGACATTTTCTTCCATAGGGTTTATCTATCCGTTGCGCTCCAAATGTCGAACCGGAAATGATCCCAGCCAGTTTTCCGTTGGGTGTTGGGCGGGCAGAATCAGAGAACGGTCTTGGAACCTTCAAAATGAAACATTTTTCCCATCCGCGCTCTCTGCGACATCTGCGGGTTTCCCGATTCCGCGCTGGCCTTGTCCCCGGCTTTTGCTAAGACACGTCCATGACTCCCACGGTGGCCTATCTGTCGGAAGGCAGACTCCATATCAAGGAACCCGAAAAACCGGTCCGGGAAATCCCCAGTCATTTTGCACAAACCCTCAAGGAGCGCCTCCAGCAGATCCACCAGCGCAACGAATGGAAAAACCAGGGCCGCGGCGCACAATTCGCCGGGCGGGCCATGGGGTCGCCGGACCTGAATCTTCCGGCGGCCATGATCAGCAGCATCACCTCCGCCTCCACCCCGGGCGAAGTCATCTACGCCCTGCGCACGGATGAAATCGGCGGTGTGTTCCGCATCAAGACCACAGGCGTGGAGGAACACCGCCTCCGGCACAGCCAGAAAATGTTCATCCATTACCTCTGCCGCCACCCGGCCACACACAAAATCGCCTGCTCGGTCGACAACAGCGACGGCACCAGCAGCCTCGCGGTCATGGAACCCGATGCCTCGCATCTCCATGAACTGACCGAGGGCGATTCCCTGGATATCGCCCCCTCCTGGGTGCCCGGCACGGAAAACGACCTGATCTTTCAATCCGCCGGGCTCGGACGGGACCGCGAGGGTCTGATCATCGGGCTCGGACCCTTTGCCATCGAAAAACTCACGGGCGATACCGGCGAGATCGAAACCCTTCTTCAAGACCCGAAAACCGACTTCCTGCTCCCCCGCCTGGATGGGGCCGGACGCCTGCTCTACATCCGCCGCCCCTATAAACCTCCGGGACAAACCTCCTTCTGGCATTCCGTCTGGGACGCGGTGATGATTCCCTTCCGTCTCCTGGGTGCGCTTTTTGCCTTCCTGAATGCTTTTTCCTATCTTTTTTCCGGCAAACCCCTCACACGCGCCGGCGGCCCGAAAAGCCAAAACAACGAACTGCGGCAGATGCGCATCTGGGGGCATCTGGTCCACGCAAAGGCCACTCTCGACACACACAAACAAAGCGGGGACGAAACCCCCGATCTGGTGCCTCGGGACTGGGAACTGTGCCGGGAGGAAGACGGCGCTGAAACCGTCCTCGCCCGCGGGGTGCTCTATTACGATCTCGGCCCGGAAAACTCCCTCGTTTACACCAACGGCTCCGGCGTGTTCCACCTCACCGCCGATGGCAAAAAAAACACCCTGTGCAAGGGCCGTGGCATCGAACAGATCAGCATCCTGCCGGGATGAGCGTTGGGCGTGGGGAATTTGGTTGCCGGTTCTCGGTTCTGGGTTGTCGGCATTTAAAAAATCCGCGTTCATCTGTGACATCTGCGGGCCTTCCCCCGGTCATCCGGGACACGTCTGTGGGAGAACCTCCCTTTTGGCATTCCTGACTTTGACTTGATCATCAGCGGGCAGGGGCCTATCCTGATATTGGCATGAAAAAACTCACGTGTGTCATTCGTCGAGACGGTCCCGGTTACTCAGGTATTTGCGCCGAGGTTCCGGGAGCCAACGGACAGGGGGAAACTTTTGAGGAATGCGTGAAGAATCTCAAGGAAGCCATCGTTTTGATGCTCGACTTTTACCGTAAAAAAGCCATCAGGACCGCACCCAAGCGTTCCCGCAAAGTGCTCGTTGAAATCTGATGAAACGCAAGGAATTGCTCAAACACCTTCAATCACACGGTTGCAAGCTGGAACGGGAAGGGGCCAGCCATTCCATTTGGACCAATCCGCAAACCGGGGAACATGAGGCCATCCCCCGCCACACCGAAGTGTATCCCTACCTGGCTTGGGGAATTTGCCGCCGTCTCTCCGTCCCGAAACCACGGGGCAAATAAATCCGATCTCTGCAAATCCTGCGGGCTCCAGCAGTTCAAGGTACTGCCAGTTGTGTGGGCGTGGGGCGTGGGGAATTTAGTTGCCGTCGGCTGTGTGCCCCACAGATTGATCACATCCCCTCATCCGTGTTTGATCCGTGGCTTAAAAATTCCCCTCCTTTTTCAGGACTGGCCAGACCCCACCCGCTCCGTCTATGATCCGCCCCTGCCATGACACCCTCACTGTGGATTCTCATCACCCTGGCCGTCGGTCTCCTGATGGCTTTGATTCTGCTGGTTTGTCTGCTCCTGAAAATCCGGACTCTCACCGAGCTGCTGCGCCGGATCCCGCCCCCACAGGACACGACCCCCCTCGCCCAGGAAACCCTCAAAACCGCCCAGGAAAACAAGTCCCTGCTGACCCGCTTCACCGACCTGATCCAGACCGACCGGTCCCGCATCGATTCGGTCCATGAAACGGTCAATACGGTGGCCGATTCGGAATCCCGCATCGCCGACCGGCTGCTGGAAATGTCCGAAAAACTCGAACAAACCCGGCAGAGTCTCTCCGAAAAACTCTCCCTCGCCGACCCCGCTCCCGCCGCCCGCCCCCTGGCGCCCTCTGCGGACCTGGCGGCGGACCTCGAAAAACTCAACGCGCTCAATCAGGCCCGGCATGACGAACTGCTCGCACGCATTCCCAGACCGCTGACGCTCGCGGAACAGGAGGCAACCTTCGCGGAATTCTCCGGGCTCTACATCGACGCCCCCCTGAGCGTCAAACGACTCTACCTGACGGCCATGTTCACCGCACTCCCGGCCCTCCGCTTCAAAACCTTTGAGTTCTTTTTTGCCCAGGCCCAGACCCGACTGACAAAACTCATCGAGTCCGGGGAGTTCGGCCAAATCCCGGTTCTCCTCAACTTTATGACCGAGTCCGTCCTCCTCTTCGGCAATACCGACGCCCCTTTCCTGCCCAAAACGCTCGCCAGCTGGGTCGGCGAAATCAATGACCGGGTCTCCTCCGCCCTGCGGGAGGTGGCCTCCCGGGAACTTGCCGACGGGAACCCGCGGTCCCTGGAAAATCAGCAGGAAATCCTCCAATCCCTTCCGCTCTCCCTCCTCCCCGCCCAAACCCAGGACCTCGTGGAATCCCGCCTGGAGGCGGTCGGCGAGGAAATCCGCCTCCGCGACGGCTCCCAGGCCCTGGAAAAAATCCTGACCGAACTCCAAAACCCGGCTCTCGCAGACCCGGATTCATCCACGGGATTGCAACAGGTCGAAATCAGGATCCTCCACCTGGAATTCCTCGGGGACGGCCCCACGCGCGAACTTTATTTCAGGGTCCGCCACACCTTTGACACGGTCCGTCAGCGCATGCTCACCGCCCGCCTGATCCGCCAGATCTTCGACAACCCCGAACGGATCGGCAACGACCTGCAAACCCTCGCCTCCCTCGCCCGCCACCGCATTCTGTCCGGGGCGGACCTGGCCCGTCTGGACGAGGTGATTGAACGGCTCACGCCCTTCATCCAGTCCTACGAATCCAACCTTCAAAATGCGGAAGAGTCCTGCCTGCCCTTCCGGGTCGATCTCTCGCAGGTGCGGCAGTTCCTGGAGGCGGTCCCTTCCATCAAGGGCCGCTCCTACAACCTTTGGGCCCTGCACCGGATCAAAAAGGCGCGGACGGAATACAAACGGGATGTCTCCCTTTTCAAAAGCAAGGAGGACAACCTCAGCCGCATCCGCGATCTCCTGCGGGAAACGATCTGGCGCGTGGATGAACGCCAGTTGGATGCGACGGTCCTGGGCCTTTTCGGACAGGTCCGCCAGCAGATTCTCGATTACATTGAGGAGGAAAAACGCATCGACTTCATCCGCGAGGAACTGGAATTTCCCCGCAGTCCCCTCAACAGCATCGTCCACGAACCGGGCCCTCCATGAACCCCGCACCGGACACACCCGGGTTTGGGGACACTGACGGGGTGTTCCGGCGGCGTGTTCTCCCCGATGACTCCCGGCCCCTCAGCCCGCCCCCGGACTCCGCGGCCCGACGGACACCGGGGGTCTCCCGCGCGCGCCAGGACCAGAATCTGCACCATCATTTTGCACTGACCACCGCCGGTCCGACGGATGCCCGTCCGCTCCGGCGCGGGGGGTCGGGCAAAACAAAACCGTTTCCCCTCCGTCCGCACCGGACCGGACGCCGGAATTCTGTCCGGCCCACCGTCGAGCCCGGGCCTCTGTCGCCCCATGCCGGGACGACGATCACCACGGGGCTGAGGACCGGCAGTGTGGGTCTGGCTTCCGCCGGCACACAGCGGATCGTGGGGGCGGGACTGGGAGCCCAGCACCTGCTGGTGGCTCCGGGCGGGATGCTGGCCTTGAGCAACGCGGATGTCCTGCTCGGAGGGGTGAGCCTGGGAACCGGCGTCCTTTTCGACGCGGTCCTGATGGGTTCGGGGGCCCTCAACCAACGCCGCTTCCGGGAACGCGCCGCCCGCTCGGGTCTGAGCATCGGCGCGGTCACGGCCGCCAAGGCGGTGCTGGTGTCGCCGCTGGCCTCGGCGGGACTGACCACCGGGGTGGGCACGCTGGCGGGCCAGATGGGACTCGGGGCACTTCTGACCGCCTCCACGCTGGCGACGATGGGTGTGAGTCTGGTTGTGTTTTCCGCGCTGGGCACCTACTTTTATTTTTCCGACCGTCAGCGCTCCCATTGGTACCACGAGCAGGAACTCGACCTCCGCCTCCAGCACGCGCTCGCGCACCTCTCTGAGGATTCAAACGGGTGGACCTCTCCCGCGCCAAAAAATCTCGCCACGGGGCCGGTTCCAATTTAAGGTCGGCCTCCTATGCCCCAACCCATCACTGTTGTCACCGGCGGTGCCGGTTTCCTCGGCAGCCATCTGTGCGACCGGCTCCTCCGGGAAGGACACCGGGTCATTGCCCTGGACAATCTGATCACCGGCTCGGTCGAGAACATCGAACACCTGGCCGGGAACGAACACTTCAAATTCATCCGCCAGGATGTCACCAACTTCATCTACCTGCCCGGCAAGGTGGACTTCGTTTTTCACTTCGCCTCCCCGGCCAGCCCCATCGACTATCTCGAAATCCCCATCCAGACCCTCAAGGTCGGTTCCCTGGGCACCCACAACGCCCTGGGTCTGGCCAAGGAAAAAGGCGCGGCCTTCCTGCTGGCCTCCACCTCGGAATGTTACGGCGATCCCCTCGTCCATCCCCAGCCGGAATCCTACTGGGGCAACGTCAACCCCATCGGGCCCCGCGGCTGTTACGACGAGGCCAAACGCTTCGCCGAGGCCATCACCATGGCCTACCACCGCCACCACGGCATCAACACCCACATCGTCCGCATCTTCAACACCTACGGACCCCGCATGCGCCTGAGGGACGGACGTGTCGTGCCCGCCTTTGTCAGCCAGGCGCTCAAGGGCGAGGCGCTGACTGTTTTCGGCGAGGGCTCCCAAACCCGCAGCTTCTGTTATGTTTCCGATTTGATTGACGGAATCTTCCGCCTGTCGCAAAGCGAGTATCACGAACCGGTCAACATCGGCAATCCGACGGAGTTGACGGTCATGGATTTTGCCCGGGCCATCATCCGGTTTACGGGCAGTGCCAGCACGGTCGTCCACAAGCCGCTTCCCGTTGACGACCCCAAACAACGCCGTCCGGATATCTCACTGGCCAAAAAATTGTTGAACTGGGAACCGGTGGTCCCACTGGACGAGGGACTGAGATTGACGGTTGATTATTTTAGATCAAAGGTGTAAATAAATATCTTGCAATTTAGGAAAAGTTTCCATACTTTTTACGCAAAGTCATTGAAAATTACTTTTTAACCCCTATGGCAAACGGAATTGCATCAGCAGACGCCTCACTCAAAAGACCGGTCATTTACATTCGTAAATCGCGTCTGACGGGGGCCGTTGCGGATCCGGGCCAGAAAAAGGAGGAAGCGGCACACGCGCCCTTGGGCTTTACTCCGAAAGCCAGGACGGAAGGGGCTGTCCCCCAACCGCCTCTGACGGCCACCATTGTCAAACCTCCCACCGCCGCGCTGGGCGCTCCCCGCCCCGCCATTGCGGCCCCGGCGGCGGCCGTGCCGCTTTCTCCCGCCTCCCAGGTGGCACCCAAGCCGGCCATACCCGCCCCAAAACCGGCGGCCCCGACAGTTTCCACCCCGCTCAAGCCTGCCGCCGCGGCGCCTGCTTCCGGTGCAGCCTTTGCCCCTTCCATGATCATGACCCCGGGGGCCAAACCTCTGCCCCCGGCTACGGCGGCTCCGCCGGTCTCTGCTCCCGTGGCGGCCAAACCTTCCATCCCCGCACCGGCTCCCACGATTACCCCGGGACAAAAGCCCTCGGGGGCGGCCTTTGCACCGTCGATGATCATGACTCCAGGCGCCAAGGCCCTGCCACCAGCCCCGGCGTCTCCGGCAGCCCCCGCAGCCGCCACTCCGGTCATTCCCGCCCCGGCCCCCACGATCACGGGTCAAAAACCCGCCATTGCCGCCGCCCCGGCTCCTGTGGCGGGCCCTCCCAAACCTTCCTCCCCCTCCAAAACCTCCATCCCGGCTGCACCCCTCTCCGCCGCTCCGGTCGCTGCTCCGGCAGCGCCTCTTCCTCCTCCGGCGGCCTCCGCCCCACCGGTGGTCTCCCGCCCGGCCCCGGCCAAAAAGGAAACTGTCCGCATCAGTCTTCCCCCAAAAACGGCCTCCGGGATTCAACCCTCCCCGGTCCTGCCTTCCGACTCCGCCGCCACGGTCATTGCCCCATCGGGTTCCTCCCCGGCCGCCGCCCCCTCGGCTCCTCCCCCGGGAATTTCCAAGGTGCCGATCATTTCCGCCGCTCCTTCCGCCCCGCCCCCGAAACCGCCGATGGCTCCCAACAAAGCCACGGCCAAGGTCACGGTCCCGCCTCCCTCCCAAAAAACCGGCACCTCAAAAATCGATGTCGCCGCTCCGGCGGCCCCCTCGGCCCCGCCCGTGGGTCTGGCTCCTTCCCAACCGGCTGTCGTCCCGGCCGCGGTCAAACCCGCCCCGAGCCTCCCGGCGGCCTCCGGCGGGGCCACGGTGCGTCTGCCGCAAACCCAGGTGCTTCCCTCAGCCCCGGCCCCGGCGGCCTCAACACCAAGCTTTTCGACGGTCCCGGCCATGGAGGAAAAAAAATCCAGCGCCCTGGTCGACAGCCTGGCCATCGCCGCCATGTTCGTCTCCGGGGGCATCGTCTTCCTCCTCTACCTTGCAAGCCAGTAGGCCTTTTCCATTTTCAATTGCCGAGTGTCCGTTGGGAAGCAGAAACCGGCCATTCCCATCTGTGTATTGAGTGCCCTCTGACCATTCACGGTTCACTGTTGACTGTTCACTTCTTCAGTATGCCACAGATTCCTGTTGAAACCTCCCCGTGAGAAGCTAGTGTGTGTCTCCGAGATTCACCCCCCTTTTTTGAATCCCCAACCAATACTCAGGAGACCCCCCATGGCCAGCCCCAACGTCGTCATCGTCAGCGAAGCGTCCTTCGAACAGGAGGTTCTCAAAGCCTCCACCCCCGTCCTCGTCGATTTTTATGCGGAATGGTGCGGCCCCTGCAAAATGCTCGCCCCGCTGCTCGACCAGATCGCCGATGAAAAAAAGGGCGTGGTCAAAATCACCAAAATCGACATTGACCAGGCCCAGGAAATCGCCGCCCAATACAGCATCCGGGCCGTGCCCACGATGCTCATCTTCAAAAACGGTCAGCTCCGGGACCAGATTGTGGGTATGACCAGCAAAAAGGATCTCGAAGCCAAACTCACCGCCGCCTAAGCCGTTTGAGCCTCCCGGACCCCATCTCCGTTCCTCTCAAACAAGCCGCAACCGCCCTGGTCTGCGGCTTGTTGCTTGTCTGGGGCAATGCCGGAAATCCAATCGGCCTGCGCCACGCCCTGATCGGGGCATTCCTGTTGGTCTGGTGTCTGGATTGTTTTCGCAACCGGGCCTTTCTCCCGCACCTGCCCCGCTGGCTGACGGCGGGCGTCCTTCTGCTCCTGATCCACACCCTGCTCTCGGCCCTGCTCTCCATCGACCCGCGTCTGGGCCTGACGCATTGGTGGCACGACTTCGCCGCCCCGCTCCTCCTCGCCCTGGCCGCGGCGCATTTTGCGCCGGACCTGCGCCTGCCCTGGGTCGCCGCCGCGGCCTTGGCGGCACTGGCGGTCAACAGTCTCACGGACCTCGCCCAGGTGGTTCTGATGCCGCAAAATCCGACCCTCTGGCACGGGCTTTTCAGCGACTACGGATGGGAAAACGGTTTTCTCCTGCTGACCCTTCCCCTGTGCTGGGGTCTGTGGGTGTATGTGCGGCAGGTCCCCGCCCGGCCGTCGGTTTATCTGACCCTCCCCCTCCTCGAAGGTCTGGCCCTTCTGGCCTGCCTCTCGGCGTGGTCCCGCGCCAATACCCTGTGCCTGGTGCTGACCGCGGTACTGACTTTTTCCACGCTCCTGTGTATGCAACCGTGGTCCCTGCCGCAAATCCGAAGGCTGGTCGCCCGCTCCGTGGTCATCGGTGTGGTGGCCTTTGTATACGATCTGGCCCTCGCCTCCCGGATTTCCATCGGTGTCTTCAGCCACTTCGACCTGTACTGGATTCTCACCAGCACGCCCCTGCTCCTGCTTCTGATCCCCTTCCGCTTCAGACGCCAGGCCCTCGCCGGCGTGGCCGCCGCAGTGGTGGCACTGGGATGTCTGGGCCTTGTGCTCCTCTACCAGAAAGCCAGTTTGAAAAACACGGAATCGGATCTGGTGCGACGCTTTTCCTACCGCGAGGTCCTCAGCGACCCCGGCTTTCATCCGTTTTTTGGATTGGGCCCGGGCCGGGACATGGTCCTGAAGGGAAAACCCGACTGGCATCCCCGCATGCAAACCCACATCCTGCCATTGCTCGGAGAAAAAAACATTCCTTCGGAGCTTCTGGAAACCCCGGCACACGGGGGGCACAGCCACATTCAGTGGATCAACTGGCGGTATGAAATCGGCTGGGTGGGACTGGGGTTGGTGCTGGGCCTGCTGGGGGTTTCGACGTGGCTGTTCCTGCGCGGATTGGTCCTGGCCCGGCTGACCCCCGTCACACTCGGCCTGGGTGCCGCGCTGCTGGCCTTCAATCTGGACATTCCCATGGGCCTGAACCACGCCGCCAGTCTCGCCCAGCAACACTGGCTGATGTGGGGACTTTTTGCGGGACTGACCTGTTTTCACACGACACGCGCCGAAGACCCCGCCCCCGCACTCCCGGAGAGACCATGAAAATTTATTTCGTCCTGAGCAAAATCAACACCATCCGGGTCAACTGCGGTGTGGAAGCCCTCCACACGGAGGCCCAGCGACAGGGGCATCCCCACGAGGTTCTCACCGGGCCGGACCCCCGCGTCCTTGCGGCGGAACCGGGACTGGTCATCATCAACTTCAAACACTACTTCAAAAACCGGACCGCCTTCAGCCCCTGGCTGCGCCGTCTGCGAAAGGCGGGATTTGTCACCGCCAACTACCACATCGACGCCCCCTACAACAACGGACTCAAAACCTGGGCCTGGTGGCTGCTTCGCCATGGGGACTGGCCCTTCGACCTGTTTTTCACCCACTCGGTCGAGGCCGACGCCCCGGCCTCCAGCCGCACGGTCTACCTGCCCAACGCCTGCGGTCTCGAGCTCATTGACACCACCGTGGAAACCCCGCGCTATGATGTCGGCTTCTGCGGAAACTTTTCGGCCACCAACCCGGAACACCGCAAACGGGTGGAGCTGCTTCAGACCCTTGAAAGGATGTTCCAGTCCCGCGGCATCTCCTGCATTCTCCGCCAGGACGACACGACCATGGAAACCTGGCTGCGGCACGGCCGGGAATGCTTCCTCCAGCTTTCCGCCGGGTCCACCGCCGACCTGCCCCATCAGATGTCCCACGGCATGCCCGCCCGCATCTACGGCTTTTCCTGCATCGGCGCCCTCACCCTCATCGAGCCGCGCCATCACCTCCGGGACGATTTTCCCGCCCCCTTCGACCTGCCCACCTACCGCACCCCGGAGGAATGCGTGGAGACAGTCACCGCCCTCCTGCGCGACCGGGAGGCGACCCTCCAACGGCGTCGGCGACTGATGGAATTCGCCCGCGCCCGCCACCAGTACTCCCACCGCCTGGCCACCCTTCTGCAAAATGCGGCCCGGATCGGAACACAAACAGAGTGAGTGCCTGCTCACCAGACGAGGGGTTATCGGGTGCCACAAACACCCCCCTGGCAGCCTTGGCACTGATCTTTTGGTTTCGCGCGTAGGCTTCACCGGCTCGGGTTCTGATTTTTTCACCACGTTCTCCCTTTGCCCATCCCTGTAGGACCGCCTCCAATATGAAACTGCCCGGATACATCAGTTGGGTGGTCATCAAAATGGGTTGCGCACCTGACTTTCCCAATAACGGGCCAAAACAAGCCTGGCTGACACAACATAGGACAACCGCCTCCCGGGACTTGCCTCCCGCCGCCGAGGGGGCCTCCACGGAAAATTCCATCAGTCCATTGTGCCCGATATAGACAACCATGTCTGCCTTTCCATAAGCTGACACGCCGGACTTCTCCCGGCCCGAAGCCGCACTGAAAAAATCCTCCAGACACTGTTTGATTTCACGCCCACGGTAGGCATCCGCCACCAGAACAAGCCCCAGAGATTCGTTTTTGAAGGTGCAACGTTCCAGCACCACTCCCGAGGAAGATATTTCCTCGGACAACAACTTCCATCCCTTCGCACGCTTAAAGTAAGTCTTGAGTCCGTCTGAACAGCCCCAATAGAGGTTATCCGCCGGTTTGTCACCATTGCCGATTTTTTCAGGAACCGGCACGATTCCCTGAGATCGATTGTCACACAGTGCGACAAAAACATAAACCACCTTTTCGTCTGCAAAAAGTGTATGGCCGGAAAAAACACAAAGCGCTGACATCATTAAGAGTATCCGCATCCGAACCGAACTCCCATGCCGCGGATAAGTTTCAAAAAAAATCCCCACCCTGGAAACAGGGAGGGGATTGGATTGTGGGAAGGGGCGATGTGATTTCTGGAGGAATTACTTCTTGGCCTCTGCGCGGAACGCACTCCAGCGTTTTTTCTGGGCGGCGGCAATGCGAGCCCGTCCGGCGGCGGACATATTGCGCTTGCCCCCGCGGCTCTTTTTCTTTTTCTCGCCAAGGCTGATATCCACACCCGCCTTGAAACTGATGTTTTCACCGATCATCCCGGCAAGTTTCTTTTCGAGACCTTCAATCTTTTGGAGGATTGCAAAAGCCTTTTTGACCTGGGAGGAACCCAACTGACGAAGTAAGTTTGTTTTCATATTTACGCAG
>JANRIZ010000143.1:0-4150 GCA_033764445.1 Verrucomicrobiia bacterium
CATCAATATTGATACCGAGGCCTCCTCACTCCGCAAGGGCGAAACCCTGAAGGATACAGCCCGGAATCTGGAGGCGCTCCATGCGGATATCATCGTCATGCGACACAGCTCCGCCGGGGCCGCCCAGTTCCTGGCCGAACGCCTGAAATCCAGCGTCATCAACGCCGGGGATGGGGCCCATGCCCATCCGACCCAGGCACTGCTGGACGTCTTTACCATCCGCGAAAAACTCGGACGCGTGGAGGGCCTGCATGTGGTCATTCTCGGGGACATTCTTTTCAGCCGCGTGGCCCGGTCGAACATCTGGGCTTTGACCAAACTGGGCGCGAAGGTCACCGTGTGCGGTCCCAGCACGCTGGTGCCCCGGGAATTTGAGGCTATGGGGGTGAGGGTCAGCTACGATGTCGAGGGCTGCCTGGCCACCGCGGATGTCGTCAATCTCCTGCGCATCCAGCACGAACGCCAGCGGAAGACCTACTTTCCCAGCACCGGCGAATATACCGCGCTCTTTGGGCTGACCAAGGAACGGTTTGCCCGGCTCAAACCCGGCTGCCTGATCATGCATCCGGGTCCGATCAACCGCGGGGTTGAGATCGACAGTGATGTGGCCGATTGCGGGCAGAGTGTGATCCTCGACCAGGTGACCAACGGACTGGCCGTGAGGATGGCCGTGCTGTATCTGTGTGCGGGCGGAGGGAAACAATAATGGCCTTGCTCATCAAAAACGGACATGTGATCGACCCTGCCAACGGGATTGACGGGGTGCGCGATCTTTTTGTGTGGAACCGCAGGATGGCTGACCCCCTCAAGTGGCAATCGGGGGCGTACGACCCGGTCGTTGACGGCAAGGTCGAGACCATTGATGCGGCGGGAAAAATCGTCTGTCCGGGACTCATCGACCTGCATGTGCACCTGCGGGAGCCCGGCCAGAGTGCGAAGGAAACGATCGAAACGGGCACGCGTGCGGCGGCTGCCGGGGGATTCACCTCGGTGGTGTGCATGCCCAACACCTCCCCGGCGGCGGATTCCCCCAGTGTCATCGCCCTCATCAACCAGAAGGCCGAGGAGAAGGCCTGCATCAATGTTTTCACCACCGGGGCCATCACCCGCGGCATTGCCGGGGAGGAACTCGCCCCCATCGGTTCCCTGAAAAAGGCGGGTGTGGTCGCCCTCACCGATGACGGACACTGTGTGCAGAACAACGAACTCATGCGCCGGGCCGTCGAGTATGCGCGGATGTTTGATCTCCCGGTCATGGACCACTGCCAGGATTACAATCTGGTCGGCAACGGGGTGATGAATGAGGGCCAGTGGAGTGTGCGCTGGGGATTGCCCGGCTGGCCCGCCCTCGGGGAGGAGATCATTGTGGCCCGCAACATCCTCATCTCGGAAAAGACGGATCACTACATCCATTGCCAGCACCTGAGCTGTGCGGGGTCTGTCCGTCTGATCCGTGAGGCCCGGAAACGGGGGGTGAAAATCAGCGGGGAGGTCTGTCCCCACCATATTCTGCTCACCGATGAGCTGGTGGGAGGGTTTGATACGAATTTCAAGATGAACCCCCCGCTGCGGACCCGGGCGGATATTGAGGAACTTCTGGCCGGGATTGCGGATGGAACCATTACCGTGCTCGCCAGTGATCATGCCCCCCATTGTGCGTTTGAAAAGGAGGTCGAGTTCGACCAGGCCCCCTTCGGGATTCTGGGGCTGGAGACGGAGCTGTCCCTCTTCCTGAAGGCGCTGGTGCACTCAAAGGTCATTTCCCTCAAGCGCATGATCGAGATGTTCACCGTCGAACCCGCCCGTTTGCTCAAATTGAAGAAAGGTTCGCTGGAGGAGGGCGCCGATGCGGACATCACCATCATTGATCCCGGACTGCCCTGGACGGTGGACCGGAACCAATCCCTCTCCAAGAGCCGGAACACCCCGTTTCACGGCTGGGAGCTGACGGGCCGCGCGGTCATGACCATTGTTTCCGGCAAGGTGGTCTGGAGGTTGTGAGGGGGAATTCATTTCCCATTGCCGATTGAGGGAGTTTTAACCGCGGATCACGCGGACGGTGGAATGCCTCATTTCGAATGACGAATGACTCTGGCAAATTTCTGCTCGCCCAACGCCCAACGCGTGACACACAACGGACACGAATGACGGATTTCCCCTGCCGGAAACCGGCAACACCAACGGTGGAAAAAGCATCTGTGAAAATGTCATAAAATTTCCCTTGGTCTTGGACGGGCTTGGTGCTTTAAACATGGTTTCATGAAAGCGATTCTGGCACTGGCGGATGGCACGGTTTTTCACGGCGAAAGTTTCGGCAGCACAAAGACCCTGGGTGGTGAGGTGTGTTTCAATACCTCCATGACCGGGTACCAGGAGGTGCTCACCGATCCCTCCTACCGGGGGCAGATCGTGACCATGACCTACACCCAGATCGGCAACTACGGCATCAATTCCCTCGACGTGGAAAGTGACCGCGTGCAGGTCGCCGGTTTTGTCGCGCGCGAGGTCAGCCCCGTCGTCAGCAACTGGCGCAGCGAAATGAGCCTGCACGAGTATCTGGAAAAAAACAACGTGCCCGGCATCCAGAAAATCGACACCCGCGCCCTGACCAAACTCCTCCGCTCCAAAGGGGCCACCAACGGGATCATCACCACCGAGGCCATTTCCGATGCCGCCGCCGTGGACCTGGCCCGGAAGGTCGATTACAACGGGGTCGATTACGTCAGCGAAGTCACCTGCAAGGAGCCCTACGTGTGGGACCCCGAGGACCGGCTCTCGGGCGAATGGACCATTCCCAATGCCTCGACGGGCAATGCGGATGCCGTCGCCACCGGGCCGAACTGGCACCGCAGATTGCCCCCGGCAAAATACAACCTTGTCGCCTACGATTTCGGCATCAAACGGAACATTTTGCGGCGTCTGCGCCAGGTGGGTTTCAAAACCACGGTGGTTCCCGCCAAGACCCCGGCCTCGGAGGTTTTGAAGCTCAACGCCGATGCGGTCTTTCTCTCCAACGGCCCCGGGAACCCCGAATTGCTCACCTACGCCCATTCAACGGTGCGGGAGCTGATCGGCAAAAAAACACTCTTCGGGATCTGTCTCGGTCACCAGATCATGAGTTATGCCGTGGGCGGACGCACCTACAAACTCAAGTTCGGTCACCGCGGCGGCAACCAGCCGGTCATGGATCAAACCACCGGACGCGTGAGCATCACCTCCCAGAACCACGGGTTTGCCGTGGATGCCGACTCGGTGACGCAAAGCGGCATGGAGGTCACCCACGTCAATCTCAATGACAACACCTGCGAGGGCATGCGCCACCGGGAACATCCCGTTTTTTCCGTCCAGTACCATCCCGAGGCCTCTCCCGGACCCAATGATGCGTCGTATTTCTTCCGGCAATTTGCGGACATGGTCGGGAAGGGGTAGGGGATCCGCTGGGTTTCAGAAAAATGTCTGCAAATTGTTGAAAGACTTTTGGGGCCGTTTGCGTTAACTCTCGGAAACCAACCCCCATCCCCCAAGGAATTTTATGGAAAACAAATTAGGCATCACCCCCCTGACCGCCGGAATCCTCGCCCTGGGCCTGACCCTGTGCGGTTTGTTTGTCGGCTCGGGCATCAAGAACTTCCGCAACACCAAGTCCCTGTCCGTGAAGGGCTATGCGGAAAAACGCATCACCTCGGATTATGCGATCTGGTCGGGCGGACTGGTCACACGGGCCCGGACCCTGGCCCTGGCCTATGAGCAGATGGAAAAGGATTACCAGAAGCTCGTGGCCTTCATGGAAAAAAGCGGCATTCCGCGCAGCTCCCTGGAAATCACGCCCATCAGCGCCTCCACACGGTTCCGCCTCAACAAGGAGGGATACCAGACCGGCGAGGTGGACAGTTATGAACTCTTTCGCACCATCAAATTCGGTTCCAAGGACATCGCCCTGGTGACACGGTTTTCCGAGGAGGCTTCCAAAATGTTGCAGGAAGGCCTTGAGATCAACATCTACCCCCCGCAATATTTTTACACCAAGGTTGACGACCTGAAGATTGAAATGCTCGGGGCCGCCACCAAGGACGCCCAGGTGCGGGCGGAGGCGATGACCCGCCAGACCGGCACCAAACTCGGGCGCATGCGCTCGGCCAGCCAGGGTATT
>JANRIZ010000159.1:0-21652 GCA_033764445.1 Verrucomicrobiia bacterium
AGCCTTTGAATGGGTGCTTTATAGGAAATATCCATGTTTTGATCAATGCTTTCCTTACACAATCCTTCCAAACTTTTTTTCCAACTCGGCATGGGTGAGAAGAATCATCGTCGGACGCCCGTGCGGACAGGTGTAGGGCTGACGGCATTCGACCAGTTGGCGTAAAAGGGTTTCCGCCTCGGCGGGGGTCAGTCCGTCGTTGGCCTTTACCGAGGCCCGGCAGGCCGCACGGACCACCTGCTCCTCCTTGAACCGGCGCTCCCGGGCCATCTGTCCCCCCTGTTCCCGGAGGGAATCAATCAGGTCCCTGAGCACCAGGGAGGGTTTGCGTTTCGAGAGCCAGGGCGGCAGACCATCCACCAACACGGTGTTCCGGCCAAACTCACTGAATTGGATCCCCAACGCCCCGAGAACCTCCGCATTTTCCTGAAGCATCGCAAAGTCCCGCGGGGGCAGTTCCACCGTCTCGGGAATCAGCAACCCCTGCGTCCGGGCAGGTTCCGACTCCAGCCGTGCCAACAGTTTTTCGAACATCACCCGCTCATGGGCGGCATGCTGGTCGATCAGAATCAACCCGTCCACACACTCGGCGAGGATATACAGCCGGTTGAGAACCCCCAAAAGCCGCATGCGCGTGTCGTGAAACTGCAGTTCCACCGGATCGCGTGCAAACGGGGCGGACCCCGTGAAAACCTGGTCGGTCCGGATTTCGCGCCCCTCAAAGCGCAACCCTTCCTCCAGTGATGCCGGGGACGTGCCCGCCGTGGGCCCCGGGATGTTTGGCGGGGATGCGCCCGCGGCAACCGCCTCAATGGCGGGCTCCGTGCCGGGAAACGGTCCGGGCAGCGGTGTCTGAAAGAGCGGGGCCGGAGGGGAACCGGAGGGACCAGCCCCGCCCGAGAGGGGGACACGGAGGGTTTGCGCGGTTTCCCGCAGGGCTCCCCGCACCGCGTCGGCCACCGCAGCCCGGACGGCGGCGTCGTCGCGGAATTTCACCTCACGTTTGGACGGATGCACGTTGACATCCACCAGGGCGGGGTCCATCTCCAGAAACAGGATCGCCACGGGGTAACGCCCCTTCATGAGCGAATTGTGGTAGCCCTCCATCAGGGCGTAATTGACCGTGCGGTTGTCCACCGGGCGCAGGTTCACAAAGACATTCTGCTCTGTGCGGTTGCTGCGGCTGATGCCCGGACGCCCGATGTAGCCGCGGAGGACCACCCCGTGGGAGGCGTGGCGGACCTCCAGCAGATTGCGGCAGAAATCCGCGCCGGACAATTCACGGATCCGTTCCAGCAGACCCGGGGCGGGGGCAAGCTGATAAAAGGGGCGGTCCTCCTGGAGATAGGTGAAGGCCACCTCCGGATGGGCGAGCGCCTGCAGCAGGACCGTCTGCTGGATATGGGCCATCTCCGTGTTCTCCGTGCGGAGAAATTTGCGGCGGGCGGGCATATTGTAGAAAAGCGACCGCACTTCCACGGTGGTCCCCACCGGGCAGCCACACTGGCCAACCTGATGCAACACCCCGCCATTGATGATGATTTCGCTCCCCTCCTCCCGCTCGGCATTGCGCGTGGTCAATTTGAACCGGCAGACCGAGGCGATGCTCGGGATGGCCTCCCCGCGAAACCCGAAGGAGGAAATTTTCTGAAGATCCGCCAGGGTCCGCACCTTGCTGGTGGCATGGCGTTCGAGACACAGCAGTGCATCATCCGCGCTCATGCCCGTGCCGTCGTCGGAGACCCGGATCAGGCTTTTGCCCCCGCCCCGGACTTCGATGCGGATGCGTCTGGCCCCGGCGTCGAGGGAGTTTTCGAGCAGTTCCTTGACAACAGCCGCCGGACGCTCCACGACCTCGCCCGCGGCGATCTGATTGGCCAGCGCCTCGGGCAGGACGGAAATGCGGTTCATAGGAAGCCCCACTTTAGTCCCTGCGCCTCCGGGGAAAAGGGAAAACTCCTCAGTCCCCGGGTTTTTGGGCCGGGACGAAGGGGTCCTTCTCCCGCTCCATGAAACGGAACTGCACAACACAGTCCTCGGCTTTTTTCCCAAAGGAGACGGTCTCCATAAAAACAATCTGGTGCGCGGTCATCGGCAGGGCCTGCCACGCGGTGATATCCGTCCCGCCGTCCTTGAGGATGTAGACGGTCTGTCCCTGCACCGTGAAATCCCGGCCCGAGCGGTTGCGGAGGGCTGCACGGACATGCAGCCGTCCGTCCTTGCGCCGCGCCAGGTCCACCCGCTCCACGGTCATGTGCGTCCGGAGGGCGTCATCCAGAATGGCCACGCGCGTCTGACGCTCCGGCCCCGCGGACGAATGTCCCGCCGTGGGAACGGGTCCGGCGGTCTGACACCCGGCCAGGAGAAGCGCACCGGCAAGGATCGGAACAAGTCTGTCAAACATGGATTTCATGGTCTTTGGACTCCACGGACGGGGGCCCTATTCAAGGAAATTTCTCCTTCTCCCCTGACGGGCGATCCGGGGCGGGACCGGGTTCCTTTTTGAAATGCGCCGAAAGCACCTTGCGTCCGTCGGACTTCCTGACGGTGCACAGGTACGGGCCGATCCGGGCCTGCTCCCCGCTGTGCGGCAGATGCCCCAGTTGCATCGTGATGTATCCGCCCACGGTGGAAACCTCCTCGGTTTCAAAGGTCACCCCGGTCATCTCCTCAAAATCATGCAGGGGGGTGATGCCTTCGATGACAAATTCGTCCTCGGTGATGTGGCGGATGGTCGGTTCCTCCTGGTCAAACTCGTCCTGAATGTCGCCGACAAGCTCCTCAAGCACGTCCTCCAGGGACACGATGCCGACGGTGGCCCCAAACTCATCGACAACCACCGCCAGGTGCGATTTGCGGACCTGGAACCGGGCCAGCAATTTTTCCAGGGGCATCATTTCCGGGACAAAATCGATCTCGCGACGGATGCCCCGGATATCACCCTCACGCCCCTTGTCGTCACGCAGGATGATCAGTTCCTTGAAAAGGATCAGCCCCTCGACCTGGTCAATGGTCTCGGCCACCAGCGGGAACCGGGAATGTTCGGCGGCCTTGGCCAGACGCACATTTTCATCGAGGGATTTGTGTGTGGACAAAAAAGCCACCCGGTTGCGCGGGATCATCACGTCCCGCACCACCCGCTCCTGCAACTCAATGGCCCGCATGGCCAGATCCTTCGAGAGATTGGTCAGCTGCTGGCCTTTGGTGGACTCATCGAGGATGATCATGAGTTCCTCGGCCGAATGGACCAGCTCCCCCTCCCGCGCGGGCTGGATGCCCACCGACCTCAAAAACATGTTGGCTGTTCCGTTCAGAAAATTGATGAAGGGCTTGAAGACGATGTAGAACCCGTGCAACGGGTAGGCCACCCAGAGGGTCACTCCCCGAGGTTTCTGGATGGCCAGGGATTTGGGGGCCAGCTCGCCAAAGACGATGTGCAGGAAGGTGATGATCGAAAAGGCGATGATGAAGGAAACGGTTTTGATCATGTGTTCCCCCTGCACCTGCCACAGGAGGACGGTCACGGTGCCGTGCGGAAAAACACCCAGGGACTCGAAAAATGGTTCGAGTTTGTGCGCCAGGAATGGCTCCCCCACCCATCCGAGCGCCAGGCTGGTCATGGTGATCCCCAGCTGGGTCGAGGAAAGATAGGCGTCCAGATGATCCACCAGGTGCCGGGCGAATTTGGCGCGGCGGTTGCCCTCATTGATCAGTTCATCCAGTTGGGATCCGCGGATTTTGACCAAGGCAAATTCGGCGGCCACAAAAAAGCCGTTCAGAAAGACCAGCAACAGGATGATGCCGATTTTAAAACCGAGAATGATCAACTCTTCCACGCCGCACAATTAAGCAGGATAGACCCGGATTGAAAAGACCTTCGTGAGGGGGACCCTTATCGGCCTCCGGCCCTGACAATGGCCTCGCGCACCCGGTCGGCCGTGGCCTCCCCGGCGGGAATGGGGTCGCCATAATGGACCCGGACCCGGTAGGGCAGGTGCCGGGGCCATTTCCAAAAGTAGCGTCCGCCCGACTTTGAAAAGATCGATCCCCACAGATTGTCCACATACACGGGCACCACCGGGGTCCCGGCCTCACGGAGGATGATCTCAAACCCGCGGTGAAATTCGGCCAGTTCCCCGTCCAGACTCAGGGCCCCCTCCGGGAAAATGCAGACGAGTTCCCCGGACTTCAGCGCCGCGGCGGCGCGACGGATGGCTTCCTTGGACCGCTTCTGGCAGATGGGGATCATCCCCAACGATTTCAACCCGGGACCGATGATGGGCATGGAAAAAAAACGTTCCTCGATCAGGAACCGGACCGGGCGCAGGGTGGCCACGCCCATGATGATGCCATCGACATAACTCACATGGTTGGGAGCCAGCAGGGCCCCTCCCTCAGGCAGCCGCTCCCGGCCCTCGGTCTGGATCCGGTAAAAGACCCGTCCGAAAACCAGGCACAGCAGGCGGCAGATTTCCCCGGGCATTTTCAGCAGCAGGAGGATCGCCAGCAGCAGCGTGAAGACCCCACACAGGAGGAACTGGCCCGCCGGCCCGATGTCCATTTTTTCGGCCATGACATAGTAGAGACCCGTGACCGCAACGGCCCCGAGATTGGTCAGCAGATTGCTGGCCGAGAGGATATGCCCGCGCTCGTGTTCCCGGACGTGGTTCTGCAGGTAGGCATTGACCGGGACCACAAACAGCCCCCCGGAGAGCCCGGTCAGCAGCAGCACGACATAATAGAGCGGATGGGTGGGCGGAACAATGGCACAGACCATCAGAAAAACGGCCATGCACAGCATGGCAATGGGGACGAGCCCGAGCTCCACCGAGCATTTGCAGACCCACGCGGCCAGCAGGCTCCCGACCATGATGCCCGTCCCGAGGGCCAGCAGGTACAGGCCCGTGGCACTGACGGCCTCCGCCTGTCCGGGAAACAGGTCCAGCCCGACATGCATGAGGGTCAGATACAGGAATCCGCCCACGGGATAAAAATACAGATTGCCCAGCGCGGCATTGCGCAGGTTTTTCTGACGCCACAGGTCGGCGAGCTGCTCAAAATGGGTCCAGAAAAGCGAGGCATCAAAGGGGGCCCGTCCATAGGCCCGGGTGGGTTCCACAAGCGAAAAGATGACCATGGAGGAGAGGGCCAGGAAAAACAGGATCCCCGCCACCCACAGGCCCCCCTGCCAGATGTTCCCGGTCAGGTGGGTGGCATACGCCAGGCCCACGCCCCCGCCGACTCCTCCGGCCAGGATCGCGGCCACGGTCAGCATCTCCATCCAGCCGGCAGCCACCCCGATCCGTTCGGCCCCCACCATCTCCTTCATGATTCCCTGTTTGGCGGGCGAAAAGATGCAGGCCTGCAGGGCCAGCAACGCAAACCCGACCAGGGCAATGTACAGATTCTGCACCTGCATGGCCACAATGACCACCCCCACGGCCAGGAGCTGAAGCCACAGGGACCACCACAGGACCTCCCGCTTGGAAAACCGGTCCGCCAGCCAGCCGGTGCTGGGCGAAAACACCACATACGGAAGGACCAGCAACGCGGCGATCAGGGGCACAATGATGGCGGATTGCTCGCGCGGCAACACCACCTGGGCCACCCCCCCGATCATGAGTTTGGCGGCATTGTCGTTAAACGCCACCTGGGTCTGTGCCGTGAGCATGGCGATGACGGATCGGAGGGAATGGAGTTTCATGGGGGCAGTCATACCACAGGGGCCTTGGATCGGGGCATTGATAAACTTTTATCCTCCATCAATCCAATCAATTCTTCGCCCGATCCCCCACGCCGGTGTCCTTTTCAGGGACGGGACGCCCCTGTTTGAAAATACGCCCCGGGTCCGCAGATAACCGTTTGCAATGCCCATGGGGCTATGATAGTTTCGTCGGATAAAGAGACTGGCGCCTTTGATCCCTGCACCAGACACACACCGATATGAGCAACGACACGAAGCCCCCGAAACGAAACCGTTCCAACCGGGACAAGGACCCTGACAACCAGCCCGACGACCAGGGGCCCCAGTTCAACTGGAAGGGGATTCTCATCCTGGTGCTCATCGTCACGTCCATTCCCCTGATCTTCCAGCTCATGCAGAAGATGGAGGGCAACATCCAGACCTTCTCCTACAGCCCCGGTTTCACGGAGTTCCTCGACAGCGGCCGGGTCAGAAATGTGGTCATCCAGGTGGACCGGACCTCGATGGAGCAGGTGATGTACTTCGACTACACCAAGGAAGGGAAGGACGCCAAGGAGGGTCCGGCGACCCGGGAGGCCAAGGCAAATGTTGAGAAGGGCAAAACGATCGTGGACAGTTCCTTTCTGGGGAACAACACGGATTATGTCGCGTTTCTGCGGGAGAAGGGCGTCAAGAACGTCGAATTCAAAAGTCTGGACAACACCGCCTCCCGTGTCCTGTGGAATCTGCTTCCGATCGTCCTGTTTTTCGGCCTGATCTGGTTTCTTTTCGCCCGCCAGTTCAAACAGGCCAGCCGCGGGGCCTTCAGCTTTGGCAAAAGCAAGGCCAAGATGATGTCCCGGGACAAAAACCGGGTCACCTTCAAGGATGTCGCCGGCATCGAGGAGGCCAAGGATGAGGTCGAGGAAATTGTCGAGTTTCTCAAGGACCCCAAACGGTTCCAAAAACTGGGCGGACGCATCCCCAAGGGGGTGCTGATGGTCGGCCCCCCGGGAACCGGGAAGACGCTTCTGGCCAAGGCCATCGCCGGCGAGGCGGATGTCCCTTTCTTCTCGATCAGCGGCTCGGACTTCGTCGAGATGTTTGTCGGCGTGGGGGCCAGCCGCGTGCGGGACATGTTTGAGACAGGCAAAAAAAACGCCCCCTGCCTGATCTTCATCGATGAAATTGACGCGGTGGGCCGTCATCGCGGCCATGGCATGGGAGGGGGGCACGACGAACGCGAACAGACGCTCAACGCCCTGCTCGTGGAAATGGACGGCTTTGACACACAGGAAGGCATCATCATCATTGCCGCCACCAACCGCAAGGACGTGCTCGACCCCGCCCTGCTCCGCCCGGGCCGCTTCGACCGCGAGGTCCACGTCAGCCTGCCGGATGTCCGCGGCCGCGAGCAGATTCTCAAGGTCCATGCCAAAAAGATCAAACTCTCCGAGGATGTCGATCTGGGCATCATCGCCAAGGCCACCCCGGGGTTTTCCGGCGCGGAACTGGCCAATCTGATCAACGAGGCGGCCCTCTCGGCGGCCCGGCACAACAAAAAATCCGTCTCCCTGCCGGAACTCGAAGAGGCCCGGGACAAGGTCTGCTGGGGACGCGAACGCCGCAGCCTGGCGATGACTGACCGCGAAAAAAACATCACCGCCTGGCACGAGGCGGGCCATGCGATCGTCAATCTGGTCCTCAAACATACGGACCCCCTCCACAAGGTGACGATCATTCCCCGGGGCGGGGCCCTGGGGCTGACAATGATGCTGCCGGAGGGCAACAAGTTCAACTTGCAACGCAAGGAGGCCCTCGACGACATCGCCGTGTGCATGGCCGGGCGCATTGCCGAGGAACTGTACACCCACGACATCTCCACGGGGGCCTCGGCGGATATCCAGCAGGCCACCAATCTCGCCCGCCGCATGGTCTGCGAATGGGGCATGAGCAGCCTGGGCATGATCAAATTCACCGAAAGCCGCGACTACGTCTTCCTCGGGCGCGACATGGGCCGGGGGCGCGAATACAGCGAAAAAACGGCCCAGGACATCGATGCGGAGGTCAAAAAAATCATCGACGAGGCCTATGCACGCGCCAAGGCGATCATCACTGAAAAACATGTCTCCGTCGAGCTTCTGGCCAATTCCCTGCTCGAATACGAAACCCTCGATGCCGCCCAGGTCCGGGACCTCATGGAAAACGGCAAAATGAGCAACCCGCCCACCCGCCCGAAAACCCCGCCCCCGGCTCCCCCGTCGGCGGTGGCCGCCTCCCATCCCGAAACCCAGATTCCCCCCGGCCTTGAAGGCGCTCCGGCGGGTGCATAACCGGACCCCCGCATGAGATTCATCCGAGTCATCCAAAACGAACAGCTCGAGTATCAGGTCAATCTCGAAAAACTCCTGCTCGTTCAGCTCACCGCCACACACGGCTACCTGCAATTGGCCGACCAGGCGGACCGCATCATGATTTCCCTGGCGGAATGGCAGCGCATCGGTCCGCTGCTGCCCCCCACGGAGTTCATCCAGGTCCGGGAAACGGAAACAAAATGTTTCGTCGTCAATCTCAACTGTGTCTCCCACATCCAGGTGACAACCTCCTTTTGCTACCTCTACGTACACGGCATCAAGGAACGCCTCATGCTCAAACCGGATGTCTGGGCGGAAATTTCCATCCATTTCCCGGCGCAGTAACCCCGCCCCGCCCTACTCCACCACGCGCATCTGGATCAGCTCTATGGTCCGGGTTCCCTCGCGTCCGTCCTCAATGGCCCGTTCCGCCTGGGTCTCCGTGACCACCACCAGCGTGCTTCCGGGAAGGATCAGATCGCGGTCGAGCAGGAATTTTTCGGCATAAAGCACGTTCCTCTCGGGGTCGTGGAGAAACTCGCACACAAAGGGGAAGATGGACCGGTTCAACGAAAGTTTGTAGGCCACCTCTGCGGTGTCCGTAAAGGCATAGACCGGCGACCAGCGCGGACGGAGCGCGGCGGTCATGCTCGCCAGGTATCCGGTCCGGGTAAACAGCACGATGGCCGCCGCCCGCATCTCATTGGCCATGATCACCGCCGCCCGCAGAAATTTTTCCCGGGACGACTCCAGCTCGAGGTCCTGCAGATAATTGACCCCGCCACTGCGCTCGGTCCGCCGGGCAATCCGGTCGAGCACCTCCACACAGCCGACCGGATACTTGCCCGTGGTCGTCTCCCCCGAAAGCATGATCGCATCGACCTGTTCGTACACGGCATTGGCCACATCCGTGATTTCCGCCCGGGTGGGATAGGGGTTCTCAATCATGCTTTCAAGCATGTGGGTGGCGACAATGACCGGCTTGAGATGGATCGAGGCCTGTTTGACAATCCGCCGCTGGATGATGGGAAGGTCCTCCAGGGCGCATTCAATCCCCAGGTCCCCCCGGGCCACCATGACCGCATCGGCCTCGTTGATGATGGCATTGAGATTGCGCACGGCCTCCTGATCCTCGATCTTGGCCACCAGCCGCGGATTTTTGCCGTGGGATTTGACGATATTGCGCAGCTCGGCAATGTCCCGCGCCTCCCGGCAGAAGGACAGGGCCACATAGTCCACATCCAGTTCGCAGCCGAGCCTGATATCCGCGAGATCCTTCGCGGTCATGGCCGGGAGATTGACCCGGACCCCCGGCAGATTGATGTGGCGGCGACTGCCCATGATGCCCGGGGTCAGCACCCGGCAACGGATCCGGTTCTCGGTCTTTTCCAGGACCTCCATGCGCAGCACTCCGTTGTCGAGGACAACCGTCTCCCCCACCCTCAAATCCTTGACCAGGCCGTCGTAGTTGACGTTCACGCAGTATTCCTCCTCACACTGCGCCCCCAGCACGGTGAAGGTGAAGATGTCCCCCACCTTCAGATCCAGTTTGGCAGGCAGGTCCCCGGTCCGGATGGCGGGACCCTGGGTGTCCATGAGAATGCCCACATTGATCCCCTTTTCCGCAGAAAGGCGGCGGACCCGGGGCACCACGGACCGCACCCAGTCGTGGACGGCGTGGGACATGTTCAGGCGGACAATGTTCATGCCCGCATCCATCAGGCGGCCGAGCATTTCATCACTCTGGCTGGCGGGCCCGAGGGTGCAGATGATCTTGGTTTTTCTCACGCGGTCCAGTTTAAGCACATGCCCTGCCAACTATGGAAATGGTATTTTATGAAATATTGAAGACGGACCCCCGGCAGGGGATGTCTGAAATTTGGTTGGTAAAAGGCCCGAAACCATGCCATGACTCTCAGATTCCCTTTTGCCCCGCCGCATGAATACCAGTGTCCTGCCCCACGTTCTCCCCCTCCCGGAAGCCATCGACAGCCCCCTGGAAGTGTACCCGTTCCGGGAGGGCAGGGTCGAACTGGTGACCCGGATTGGTTCCCGGGACCAGAAACTGTGGCAGGATTGCCTGAAGGGTCATTTTTTTGATTCGCGCTTCTACGAACTTCTGGAACGGACGATGTCCGGCCAGTTTGAGCATTATTATCTGATCCTCCGGGACCCCGAGGGGCACACCCGTTCCATCCAACCGTTTTTTGTCATCCCCCAGGACCTGATCGTGGCGCTTCCGGACTGGATCCGCCGCGCCGTGAATGTGGTCCGCCGTCTGTGGCCAAATTTTCTGATTCTCCGCATGCTCATGGTCGGCTGTTCGCTCGGGGACGGTTCGTTGGTTGTCCGGGAACACCGTCGGACCCCCTGGCACATGGCCCTGCTCCACCAGGTGCTTCCAAAACTGGGGCGGAAACTTCGGGTCTCCCTGGTCATTTTCAAGGACTTCCCGCGCAACAGCCGCCCCCAGCTTGTCTGTCTGCGGCCCAACGGCTATGTCCGCATGCCCAGCATCCCCTGCACGTCCCTGGACCTGAATTTCAGCTGTTTCGAGGACTACATGAAAAAATCCCTCAGCCATGCGACCCGGAAAAACCTCCGCCGCAAGTTTCGCGATGCGGAGCGGATCGGCAGATTTGACATGGAGATGGTCACCGACCTGGAACCCTTCATCGATGAGATTTACCCCCTCTACCTTCAGGTTTTTGAGCGCTCCAAAATGCGGTTTGAAATCCTCACCCGGGATTACCTCCGCCAGCTGGGCCGCGACTTCCCCGAGAGGGCCCGGTTTTTTCTCTGGCGCCACCACGGACGGATCGTGGCCTTCAACACCTGCCTGGAGCACGAGGGCATCCTGCGCGACTGTTACATGGGCATGGAATACCCCCTGGCCCTGGAGGCCCACCTGTACTTTGTCACCATCCGGGACGTCTTCGAGTGGGGCATGCAGAACGGGATCAAAACCTACCTGAGCGGTCCGCTCAACTACGAACCAAAACTGCACCTGCACATGAAGCTCGTCGCCCACGATGTCTATGTCCGCCACCTCTCCAACCTCTTCAATCCGGCCTTCAAGGTCATCGCCCCGCTCATGGGCCCGACCCGGCACGACCCGCTCCTCCGGAAATTCCGCAATTTCCACGAGATCCTGTAACCCCCCACCCCCGTCCGGATCCCTATTTTTTCACGGCCTCTATCAGATCATTGAGGATGAAGTACCCTTCATTGAGACCGGGATCGATTTCGGGATCCGCCTCCCCATCGCTCTCCTCCCCGTCCTCGGACTTTTTGGCGGGTTTGACCTCGGGCGGCTTTTCGGGAACCGGATGCGGCACGGGATTGGCGACGGTCAGTTGAAGCACCTTGAATTTTGAGTCCTTCCGGGCCAGACGCTCCTTTTTGCGGGCCTCACGCCGGGCCTTGTCCTGGTCCTTCTCCCGAAGCCTGACCTTTTCATTCAGGGAAACCGGCTTTTCCTTGCCGCGCTGTTTCATCAGCTCGATGTCCTCCCGGATATAGGCGTAGTCCGGGTTCCGGGCCAGACGCTCCGCGGACTTTTTTGACAGCTCGGCAATCAAACCGGGGCTGATCTGGTTCAATCCCTGGTACCGGGCCGGCTTGATGACGTCGTAGGGGAGCGGATGATCCATCGATTTTTCCGCGATGTCCATCGTGTCAAACACACTGGGCAACTGGATGTCGGGAATGACCCCCTTGAGCTGGGTGGACCCACCCGCGACACGGTAAAATTTCTGCACGGTCATTTTGAAGGCCCCGGTGTCCGAGGGCGGAATGATCGTGTTCGGGTAGTACCGGCCCAGGGGAATGACCGCCTGCACGGTCCCCTTGCCAAAGGTGCTCTGGTCCCCGACAATCACGGCCCGTTTGTAATCCTGCAATGCCGCCGCCAGAATCTCGGAGGCGGAGGCGCTTAGATGGGTCGTGAGCACGACCAGCGGTCCGTCATAAAACAGCTCCTTGTCAACATCCTCATCAACCTTGACGTTGCCCTGCGGATCCCTCACCTGCACCACGGGACCGGAGGGGATGAAGAGCCCGGTCAGCGAGATGGCCTCATCCAGCGACCCCCCCCCATTCCGACGCAGGTCAAGGATGAGGCCCTGAACCCCCTCCTTTTTGAGTGCATTGACAAGGGTTCGGATATGTTCGGTGGGGCTGACGACGCGGTCGTCATCGGTGCTCGAATAAAACATCGGCAGATCGATGACCCCGAATTTTCGCACGACCCCCGCGCCATCCGACCACTCCACAAGCCGGGCCTTGGCCTCCTGGTCGGCCATCTTGATCTCATCGCGCACGATGGTCACGACCTTGCTCTGGGCGGTATCCACGGCATCCGCCGGCACCACACGCAGCCGCACAACGGTGTCCTTGGCCCCGCGGATCATCGACACGACCTTGTTGAGTTTCATATCCGTCACGTCCACAAACTCATCATCCCCCTGGGCCACTCCGGAAATGATGTCCCCGGGCCTGATCTGCTTGCTGCGGTCGGCCGGACTGCCGGGGGTCAGCGAGACGATCTTGGTTTTTCCCTCATCGCTCTGAAGGACGGCCCCAATGCCAAAGAGGGAAAGCTTCATGGAAATCTTGAACTCGTTGAGCATCTCGCGGTCCATGTACTCGCTGTGGGGATCGTACAGGCGCACCAGGGAATTGATGAATATCCGCACCACCTCGTAGGCCTCCAGCTCCCCGACATTCTTGAAATAACGGTCCAGGCTCTTCTGGACATCCTTCACACACTGTTCCATGGTCTTTTTGCCGTCGAGCTTTTCCTGCAGCAGACGGTATTTGATGAAGCGCCGCCACAAAATGCGGGCCTCCTCATCATCCCGCGGCCAGCCGGCCTTGGTCCGGTCGATGAGAATGGTGTCCTCCCCGTCAAAGGTGTGCTTTTCGGCCAGCAAAAGCCGGACCATTTCGGACCGCTGCTGCAACCGCTGCTGGAAGACGGTGTAGATGTTGAAGGCCAGGGAAAGATTCTGCTGCATGAACATGGTGCGGATGCCCCCGCCCAGGGACATGAACTGGTCGACATCGCTCTGCAAAAAAATCAGATGATTCACATCCAGGGCCTTGAGATAGTTCAGGATCATCTCTCGCCCCACCTTTTCATCAATGGGTTTGCGGGCAAAATGCGCGTCCTCAAGCATCTTCCCCACCACAAACGCCTCCTTTTGCATCTCGGGGGTGGCCTTGAGGGGCTCGCGGTAAATAAAGGGTTTTTCCGCCTCGCTGGGTTTGGCTTTGGCCGCCGGGGCATTGGTCGGCGCGGCGGGGCTCTGCGGTCTGAGGGCGGAGGCCGTCTCGGAAGACTGCGCCCGGCACAGGCTCAGACCCGGCAGCAGAAACAGGGGGATCAGAAGGGCAACGGTTCGGGTTTTGACAGGGTGGGTCATGTTTTCCTTTTTAAAAGTCCGGGCCCCCGGTCGCAGGGGCGGCATGGCTTCATGTCCTTGGCTCGCTTTCCCAGAGCATCACCTCGGCCAGCGGGGCGGTCCGGGCCCGCGGATTGACGCACATCGGCAGCAGCTGCTGCAAAAACACATGCACCACCCCGACCACCGGCAGGGCAAAGAGCAGTCCCAAAAAACCGGCGATCTCACCCCCCGCAAACAGCGTGAACATGATCACCAACGGATGCATCGACAGACTGTGGCCCATCACCAGCGGGATGACCAGCACATCGTCAATGGCCCGGACCACCACGTACCAGACCAGCACACACACCGGCAGATAGTGCGCGGGCATCTCCGTCACCACAAACAACAGGGACTGCGTATTGATGTTGGTCAGCGACGCCAGACACGCCACAACAGCCGCCGCGGCGGGGCCGACATAGGGAATGATGTTGAGCACCCCCGTCAACACCCCCAGCAGAATGTAATTTTCAACCCCCATGATGTACAAACCCACCGAGGCGAGCGTGCCGATGATGATCGATTCCAGGAAAAGCCCCCTCAGAAACCCGGCGATCTGGCTGTCGACCCGGTGGATCAATTTCAGCGTCTGTTCAAAATAGCGGTTGGGAATGCCCGCAATGAGCTGTTTTTTGAAGACACGTCCGTCGAGAAGAAAATAAAAGGCCATGTACGGGATGAGCAGAAAAAACGGAAACAGCTTGGCCACCTCCAGCAATCCGTGGATCATCACCTTGGGCAGGTCATGGTCAAAAAAGCGGGACACGGGCCCATTGTCGGCAAACAGGTCATCGACCCCCCTGAGATTGACCCCCGGCATCCGCTGTTCAATGTTGGTGATGATGATTCCCACGATATCCCCGAGTTTGCTCATGTAGTTCTTGATCGTGGAATTGATCTGGACTTCGGCGATGATCCCGATGAGGGTCGGAATCAGCAGGAGAATGCCGATGACAAGCACCGTCACCACCAGCAGGACCGACCACAAACGTGACAGTCCCCAATGTTCCAGATAGTCGGTCATGGGCAGGAGCAGATAACAGAGGATGAAGGAGGCGACCAGAGGCAGGATCACCCACGCGGCCACCCGGAGCGAAAAGAAAAACAGCGTCATCGTCAGGATGACAAACAGCCAGTGGACCAGCGGGGAAACCTCACGATGGGGCCGGGCTCTCATTTTTTGAGCACCTTTTCCATCCCCTCCCGCAGCCGGCGGCAGGCCAGCTCGGCCACCCGGAAACAGAACTTCGCGGCAATCTTGGGCTCGGCCTCCAGCAGCCGCATCAGGTCGGGCTTGAAAAAACCGACCAGCTTGGAATCCTCCAGCGCGAGTGCCGTCAGGGTCCGTTCCCGCCCGTCAATGATCGACAGCTCCCCGAACGCGTGTCCGGCGGTGGTCCGTCCCACCTCCTTGTGCACCCCGTCGATGACGGAGGTAAACTGGATCGACCCGGAAACCACCACGTACAGGCCCAGGCCCTCCTCCCCCTGCGAAAAGACAATCTCCTCCTTGTGATACACGCGTTCATGCATCACGCTCTCGATCCGGCGCCATTCCCAGTAGGTGATGTCGCGGAACAGCTCGGATTTGCTGACCACGGCAAAAATCTCACGACTCTTGAGGACGTTGCCAAAGATCGAGATTTCCTTGAGGTTCATAGGTGTTTGGATTCCGGAGTCCCCGGGCTCTAGTCGGGATACCCTTCGGGATGTTTGACATGCCATTTCCAGGCACTGTCGACGATGGTCTCCACATTCTCAAACCGCGGCTTCCAGCCGAGTTTTGTGCGGGCCTTCCGGGAGGCGCCGATCAGCCGGGGCGGATCCCCGGCACGGCGCGGTTTTTCCACGACCGGGATGGCGCGGCCGGTGACCTTTTCACACGCGGCCACCACCTCGCGCACGGAAAATCCATTGCCCGTCCCGAGATTAAAGGAATCACTCTCCGGGAGGTCAAGCGCCAGCCGGTGGGCCTGGTACAAATCCAGGATGTGGATGTAATCCCGGATGCACGTGCCGTCGGGGGTGGGATAGTCCGTGCCGAATATCGACACGTTTTCGGCCTGGCCCAGCGCGACTTTCAGGATGTTGGGAATCAGGTGGGACTCGATCCGGTGATGCTCCCCAAAGGTTTCACTGGCCCCGGCGGCATTGAAGTAGCGCAGAATCACATGGCGCACGCCGTGGATGCGGTCGTACCAGCCGAGGATCTTTTCAAACATCAGCTTGGACTCCCCGTAGGGATTGACCGGACGCTGCGGGACGCTTTCATCAATGGGCACGGTCTCGGGGGTGCCAAAGGTCGCACAGGTGGAGGAAAAGATGAATTTTTTGACGCCGGACGCGACCATGGCATCGAGAATGTTCAGGGCCGAGGCCACGTTGTTGCGGAAATATTTCGAGGGGTTCTGCATGGACTCCCCCACCAGCGCGTTGGCCGCAAAATGCATCACGGCATCGGGACGGGTCTGGTCCAGGGCCTGGAAAATCTGCGCCCGCTCCGCAAAATCCCCCTCGATGAATGCCGCCCGCGGATCCACCGCACTGCGGTGACCTTCGCTGAGGTTGTCAAAGACGGTCACCTCGAATCCCTCGTTGAGGAGTTGTTCGACACATATGCTGCCGATGTAACCGGCGCCGCCCGTGACAAAAATTCTCATATCCGGGGCACTCTAGCCCGTCACCAAAACCACTGCCAAGCGCAAAAGCGCGGGAGTGTCACGAATTTGCCGTTGATCGGCGGCCCCGAACCCCGTTGACTGTCCCCAATGGGAAAACAAACGCTCGAGTCCTACCGGGAGGCGGTGTTTGCCTCGTGGCTGGGCATTGCCGTCAATGCCCTGCTGGCACTGCTCAAACTGGCGGCCGGGATTCTCGGCCAGAGTCTGGCCCTGATCGCGGACGCCCTGGAATCCTTCTCGGACATCGGCACCTCGCTGGTCATCATCGCCGCCCTGAATATCGCCCGGAAACCGGCGGATGAAAACCACCCCTACGGCCACGGCAAAGCCGAGGCGCTGGGATCGGTGGTCGTCTCCACCACCCTCCTGGCCATCGCCGTGGCGATCCTGTGGAATGCCTGTGCCACCCTGATCTCCGGCCGTTTTGAAACGCCCTCCCCGGTCGCCCTCTGGGCGGCCCTGGTCTCGATCCTGGTCAAGGAGGGGCTCTATCAGTACAAAAACCGGCTGGCCTCCCGTCTCCAAAGTGCCGCGCTCCGGACGGAGGCCTGGCACCACCGCTCCGATGCCCTCTCCTCCCTGCTGACGGTCGTCGCCATCCTCCTGGCCATGCAGGGCGGACCCGGCTGGGCCTGGGCGGACCCCGTGGGGGCAATCCTGGTGGCCCTGATGATCGGTTACATCGGCATCCGCCAATTTCTGACCACCTCGGCGGACCTGATGGATGAACAGCCCAACACGGACCTCATCACCCGGATCCGGCGGACGGCGGCGTTGGAGCCGGGGGCCCTGGGGGTCGAAAAGGTGCTGGTCCGCAAATCGGGGCTCTGGTTCATCGTCGACCTGCATCTGGAGGTGGACCCGCTCATGCCGACCATCGACAGCCACCGCCTCGGGCACCGGGTCCAGAAACGTCTGATTGAATCCCTGCCCGAAGTCGGCAATGTGCTCGTCCACATCGAACCCCACCCGACCCATGGGAAAAAAGACACCCTCCAAAACTGAACCCGCCCCCCGGAAAGGATACCGTCGGAATGTCGCGGCGGTCATCCTCAATCCGCAGGGACAGATTCTGATCGCCGCCCGGGTGGATTTTCCCAAAAGCTGGCAGTTTCCCCAGGGGGGCGTGGACAAATGGGAGCGCGAGGATCGTGCGGTTCTGCGCGAGGTCCGCGAGGAGCTGGGCCTGACCTCCCTCCGGATCCTCCGGAAAAGTGGCGGAAAATTCCGCTACCGCTTCGGAAAAAAAACGCATTTTGACACGTATATCGGCCAGGAACAACGTTTCTACCTGCTCGCGTTTTCAGGGAATTCCTCGGAAATCCGTCTCAAACAGCCGGGCCACAAACAGGAATTCTGCCGCTGGAAGTGGGTCGCGCCGACGGACTTCCCCTATCCGCTGGTCTTTGCCCCAAAACAACCGATCTATCGCACGGTCCTGGCGGAGTTTTTTCCGGAAACGGCCGGTGCCAAATGATCCGGCCCCCGGTCCTGATGTGTCTGACGGGGTTTTGGCTGATGCGGGTGGGCTCCGGGGGATGGGCCCAAACCGCCTCTCCTGTGCCACTCCCGCCGCCTCCCCGGGCGGAACTGGAATCCTTTGTCACACCGGACCGTCCGGTGGCGGAGCTGAAAAAATCCGCCCCGGCCACCACGGCAAAATCCGCCGACCCGGCGGTCTCGCTGGTCTTTGCCTATCAGGTCCTGCTCGACCGCAACCACTTTTCACCGGGCTGTCTCGACGGTCAGGGCGGACGCCAGACGGAGCAGGCGGTCATGGCCTGGCAACAGCAGAACGGGCTCCGGCCCACGGGACGTTTTGACAACGACACCCTCGTCAAAATGGGGTCGGTCCGGGGAACGGTCGCCACCCACCGGGTCACCCAGTCGGAATGCGACCGCATCGGTCCGGTGCCCAAGGGCTGGAAGGAAAAGGCGGCCCTCGGATCATTGCCCTACGAGAGTGTCCTGGAATCCCTGGCCGAGAAATATCACACGACCCAAAATGCGCTCCGTCAGCTCAACCCGGGGGTCGTCTGGCCCAACCCCCCGGCGGGAACCCTGGTCAATGTTCCCAATCCGCAATCCGCGGTGCCTCTGGGCAAGGCGGCCCGGGTCCGGATCTCCCTCACCCGCAAACTGATCCGGGTTTACGACCGGCAGGGCACCCTCATCGCCCAGTTCCCCTGTTCCATCGCCCAAAGGGAGGAAAAACGTCCGGTCGGGACTCTCAAGGTGCTCAATTACGCGCCCCAACCCAACTATGTCTTCAATCCGGAACTCTTCGTCAGGGAGGCCAAGGCCCAGGGCATCACCCGCAAACTGATCATTCCCCCGGGACCCAACAATCCGGTGGGGGTCGCCTGGGTGGGACTGAGTCTGCCGGGCTACGGGATCCATGGCACACCGCGTCCGGAGGAAATCGGCATCACGGAAAGCCACGGCTGTTTCCGCCTGGCCAATTGGAACGCGGCCAAATTTCTCAAAATGATTTCCATCGGCACCCCGGTGGAGGTACGGGCGGATTTCTGATCCGGGACTGACGTGCAAGGGGATTTTTGAGATGTCTGCGAGTTGTCACAGGGTTTTCAATTGACAGGTTTAATCCCTGTTTTATCCTGTGATGCGTCACTGTTGATCCCTCCAATCTCCCCCCCATTGTGAAAAATTACATCCTTCCACTGGCCTTCGTTTCCGGGGCCCTGCTCCTTCTCCCCTTTTCCGTCATCCGTGCCGAGGAGGAGGACCACGACAGCGCCCCTCCGGCACGGAATTTCTCCGATCAATCCTCCAAGCGTCCGTCCCTGAGCCCTTCCAACCAGAAAAAGGAGCCCCGGTGGGTCATCATCCGCAACGGCAAAAAAACCTACCTGGAAACCCCCAAATTCGAGTGGAATCCCGCGGCAGCCAAGGAAGGGCCTGTCCTGATCAAGGTGGTTCTGGAGGAACAGCGGATGTACATCTACAAAGGGGGTGCCCTCATGGGGACAACCGATATCAGCAGCGGGCGTGCGCCCTACAACACCCGCAAGGGCACGTTTAAAATCAGCCAGAAAAACAAGGACCACAAATCCAACCTCTACGGCACGGTCGTCGACAAGTCCACAGGCCGCGAAATCAATTCGGATGCCACCCCCCGGTCCCGTGTCCCCGACGGGGCGGAGTACCGCCCCTCCCCCATGCCCTACTTTCAACGGCTCACCGGCAGCGGTACGGGTTTTCATGCGGGGTTTGTCATCCCCCGCTCCACGGCCTCGCACGGGTGCATCCGGCTCCCGGAGCAAATGGCCTCCAACCTGTTTGAGCTGACCCAGCTGGGCACCAAGGTTGTCGTGGTCGATTCACTCAACGATCCCGACCCCCCTCTGCACGTCGAACCCAAACCCGCGGCACCGGCCAATCCGGTCGTTTCCACACCGGCGGCAGCCCCCCCCGTCGCTGAAAACCCGGCGGCCCAACCCCCGGCACCCGCCACGGTTCCGGCCTCGGCCTCGGCCTCGCCCACCCTTCCCGCGGCCCAATAATCCGACGATGATCGCGCACCTGATCCGCGGGCTGCTCCTCTCGCTGGTTGGCTCTTCGTTGTCTCTCCCGGCGGCGGACCCGATCCCGGGTTCCCAAATCATCCTCTGCGTGGCTCCCGACTGGAATTCCCCCAGGGGTCAGTTGAGACTTTTTTCGCGGGACACCCACGGCAACTGGCGGGCGGATTCCGAAAAAATCCCGGTCAACTTTGGGAAAAACGGCCTCGCCTGGGGGATCGGCCGGCACGGGGCCGAGCCGGGTCCTCAAAAAAAGGAACGGGACAACCGCGCCCCGGCGGGCATCTTCAAAATCGGCAGGGTCTACGGCAAATCCGACAACATGCCGGAGGGTTCGAAAGACTGGCCCTACCACCAGGTGGGCTCCGGGGACGCCTGGGTGGATGATGTCACCTCCCCGCTCTACAACCAGCATGTGGTGGTGGACCCGAAAAATCCGCCGGCCTGGTTCGAAAAACAGAAAATGGACCCGCACGACTTCGCCTACGAGTGGCGCATTCTGGTCGAGCACAATTATCCCAGGGCCAAACCGGGCGCCGGCAGCGCAATCTTCCTCCATTTGCGCCGCGGCATCGACATCCCCAGCGCGGGCTGCACGGTCATGCACCGGGACAGGCTCGGGGACATTCTCCGCTGGCTGGACCCCAAACGCCAGCCGGTCCTGGTCCAACTCCCCAGGGAGGAGTACCTCAAACGATGGAAAACCTGGGGGCTTCCCTCCCCCGATGACTGGGATTGAGCCCGCGGTCCGATCCCCGATTTTCCCCGCAGTAATCAATCCGGAACGGGCCGGGAACCCCTTGGTCAGGTCAGGCTCGAGAGGAAAACGGCCGAAGAGGGCGGCAGGGTCCGGCGGAGTGGCTGCCCCGTCTCGCGCGTGACTGTGCCAACCGGCTGCGGAAAACCGGCGGCATCCGTGGGCCGATGAGTTTCGGCATATTCATAAACCTGGAATGTGTCAGATGATGCAACTGGCAAAATCCATTCAACCGTAACGGGTTGATCCCGCCGGTTGACGCCGCAAAGGCTCCAATCGGTACGTCCGTCGGGCAGATCCTTGCGCGCGGCCAGCAGACGGACTTTTTCGGGTTGCGGCATCCGATAGATCACGGATCCGGCAGGAAAGAGGCGGGTCAAAAGTGACCAGGTGTAAAACCACGGACGGAAGGCAAAGCCCTCCCGCTTATCCCCCCACAGCCCCCAGTTGTAGTCCGGGGCATCGGGTCCGCCCAATCCGGGAGGCAGGTTGCTGTCCTCCATCATCCATGCACTGACGGCGTTGACCCCCGCCCGCAGGGCCTGCACGGCATAATCAGCCATTTCCAAACCGCAAACATAGGTCTTGATCTCCGGATTGACCTGCGTTCCCGTGCCTGCGGGCCACGTGCCGGCTTCGGTCACGTAAAACGGCTTGGACCAACCCTGGGGATCATTTCGCCGGGCAAATTCAATCAGCCCGGTCAGACCGTTTTCGAGGTCACCCGCCAGAAGTTCCTCCTTGAGGGCGTAACGGTGAACATCATACGCATCCAGCCAGGCGTGTTTGCGCAGAACGGTCCTGCGCAGCCAATCACCAAACTCCACGGAGTCGGGGCCCAGCAGTTTGACGCGGTCCGCCAATCCCCGCGCGTCCAGTTCGGCGCGGGTGTGTTCGAGAAGCGCGAGCCAGGCCTCCCAGTTGCCGGACATGTTGTTGGGTTCATTGAACAGGATCAGGTGGGTGATGCAGGAGTAGCCGCGCCGCCGGATCAGGTGGTCGAGACCCTCGGCCAGACTCCACGCGTTGCGCGGATGCGCGGTATTCAGCGGGATGTAGCTGTCCGAAGCGCGGGCGCAGTTGTGCGGTTCCCATTGGGACAGAAACACACCGATCCCCGACTCCTGGCAAAAATCCAGATACCGGTAGAGGCTCCTCATGTGGGGGGAGTCCCAGTCCACCGAACCA
>JANRIZ010000057.1:0-11848 GCA_033764445.1 Verrucomicrobiia bacterium
CCGCAGGAAAATGGGGTTTTATGGAAAAGCCCTGTCAGGGCGTCGGAATCACAGGGGATTTTTTCCTATCTCACACACTGGCCTGCCCCCTTTTTCCCCACAAAAAATTCCTCGCCACAAAGTGTATCCCCTATCACTATCCGGTCAGCATGTCCCAAATCCAAACCACCCACATTTCTTCCCTCATCCATTCCGTCCGCGGTCACCGTGTCATTCTCGACAGTGATCTGGCCGCCCTCTACGGAGTGACCACCAAGGCTTTTAACCAGGCTGTCAAACGCAATGCCGACCGCTTCCCTGAAGCTTTCATGTTCCAGCTGACCCCGCAGGAATTCCAACGCATGCGGTCACAATTTGTGACCGCATCGGCCAAACGGAACATCCGCTTTCTTCCCCATGTCTTCACCGAGCACGGGGCTCTGATGGCCGCCAATGTCCTTAACAGCCCCTCGGCCATCAAAATGAGCGTTCAACTCATCGAAGCCTTTGTCCGCCTTCGGCGCATGGCTCTCTCCGTCGAAGCTCTCGCCCGTAAGATCAACTCCCTCGAAACCAAATACGACAAACGTTTCCAAGTCGTCTTCGACGCTCTTCGCGAACTGATGACTCCGCCGCCCGACAAACCAAAACGCAGGATCGGCTTTCATCCCTGACGTCCGGTGCCAGGGCCCAGAGGTTCAACCGCGTGTCAAACACTGATCACCTTTTCCGTTCTCCGGACTTCAAAGGTTGCTGAAGGGATTGTTGAATCCGCCGCCACCGGAACGCCCGGAGGGACTGCGGTCCCGCGGTGCGGCGGACGCCATGGGTCGCGAAGTGCCCCCGGTGCTGCGGTTCTCCCCGATGACCGGATTTTTTTTAAGAGACAGCGCAATGCGCTTGCGGGGCAGGTCCACCTCCATGACCGTCGCCTCCACCCGCTGGGCGACCTTGAGCACATCAGCGGGGTTTTTGACGAATTGGTCCGACATCTGGCTGATATGGACCAGACCGTCCTGATGCACGCCGATGTCCACAAACGCCCCGAAGGCGGTGACGTTGGTGACAATGCCCGGCAACTTCATCCCCGGCTTGAGGTCCTTCATGTCATTGACCCCCTCGGCAAAGCTGAAGGCCTCAAACTGCTGGCGCGGATCGCGTCCGGGCTTGGAAAGTTCCCCCAAAATATCCCGGAGCGTGGGCAGTCCGACCTTGTCATCCACATACTTTTGCAGATCGATTTTTTTGCGGAGGTCCTCCCGGGCCATCAGGTCCCCGACCGCGCAGCCCAGATCACGGGCCATGCGTTCGACCACGTGATAACTTTCCGGATGCACCGCGCTGGCATCCAGCGGATTTCCAGCCGCCCGGATGCGGAGAAATCCGGCGGCCTGTTCAAAGGCTTTGGGCCCCAGACGCGGCACCTCGCGGAGTTCGTCGCGGGACTTGAAGGCCCCCTTCTGGTTCCGGTGGGCCACCACGTTGCCCGCAATCTGAGCGTTGAGGCCGGAAACATAACTCAGCAGTTCCTTGCTGGCGGAGTTGAGTTCCACACCCACGCTGTTCACACAGGAAATGACCGTGTCATCGAGGCTTTTTTTAAGGGCACCCTGCTCGACATCGTGCTGATATTGGCCGACCCCAATGGACTTGGGATCGATCTTGACCAGTTCCGCCAGCGGATCCTGCAGTCGGCGCCCGATGGAAACCGATCCGCGCACGGTCAGATCGTGGTCGGGGAATTCCTCGCGCGCCACCTCGGAGGCGGAATAAATCGAGGCCCCGCTTTCATTGACCATCACCACGGTGATCGAGGCAGGCAACTTGAGCGATTTGACAAATGTTTCCGTCTCACGCCCGGCGGTCCCATTGCCGATGGCGATAGCCTCCACTTTGAAATGCTGGCAAAACCCCCGCACTTTCAGAGCGGCATCCCCGCCGCGGTCCGGGTACACGACATCATTATGAAGCAATTTGCCCTGACGGTCCAAAATGGTGACCTTGCACCCGGTCCGAAAGCCGGGGTCGATGGCCAGTACGGTTTTTTGCCCCAGCGGCGCGGCCAGCAACAGCTCGCGCAGGTTCTCGGCAAACACGCGGATCGCCTCCGTATCCGCACGTTTTTTGGCCTCGATCCGCGCCTCGGTCTCCATGGAAAGGCTCAGCATCCGTCGATAACAATCCTGTGCGGCCATTTGCACCTGCTGCGCCCCGGGTCCGCGGCCTTTGACAAAAAGTTTTTCAAGAATCCCAATCGCCTCCGGCTCCGGGGGCTGGATGCGGTAGTACAGAAAGCCCTCCGCTTCACCGCGCCGGATCGCCAGCAGACGATGGGAGGGGATTTTGGAAAACGGCTCGGTCCAGTCAAAGTAATCCTTGAACTTCGCCCCGGCCTCCTCCTTGCCGGCCACAAGTTTTGAGCTGATTTCCCCCTGCGCAAAATAGAGCGCACGGACCTGTTCCCGTGCGGTCTTATCGTCATTGATCCATTCGGCAATGATGTCGCGCGCGCCCGCCAGTGCCTCCTCCGCATTGGCCACTTCCTTTTCAGGGCTGATAAATTCCTCGGCCACCTTGAGCGGATGCACTGACTCCTGGTTTTTGAACAGGGTTTCGGCCAGCGGTTCCAATCCCTTCTCCCGCGCCATCTGTGCCCGGGTCCGTTTCCGCGGTTTGAAGGGCTGGTAAATATCCTCGATTTCACTGAGGGTTTGCGCCCCGGAGAGCGAGGTCTTGAGTGCATCCGTCAGGAGATTGCGCTCGGTCAGGGATTTGAGAATGGACTCCCGACGGGTATCCAACTCCACGAGTTGTGTGAGCCTGTCCCGCACGTTTGTAATCTGTACCTCATCGAGAGAGCCGGTCACTTCCTTGCGGTACCGTGCAATAAAGGGGACGGTTGCCCCCTCCGCCATCAATATGGAAACTGCTTTCGCCTGAATGGGTTTGATCCCCAATTCACGCGCCACTTTCTCAAAATGCGACTCAGTCATGGCCCAGTTATAAGTCCCTCATAGTAAGCCACAAGCGAAAACAGATTTTACAGTATTTCAGATAAAAATAATCCACGGATATCTATCAGCAGATTGGCTCAGATTTGGGATGTCTTTTTTTGTTCCGTTTCGTAACGCCTGTGACTGCCCGCGATGTGTGACTGACGCCAGAACAGTAGAATCCATTTAACCCGGATAATGCATTTGCAACCGCGGACTTGTCCCGGATAACCTCTGCGGCTCATCCCCGCAACCGGGGGATTTTGCCCAGGGCCTGCAACAGCTCCGCTTCGCGGGCGCGCATGGCCCGGATATCGCGGGGCTTGTGGTCATCGTACCCGGCAAGATGCAGGACGCCGTGGATGATGTACAACGCCAGCTCGGCATCCAGCGTGTTTCCGAATTCCCGGGCCTGGCGCGCGCCCATCTCCAATGAGATCACCAGTTCCGCCAGCTCCGGTCCGAGGGGGAAAGTCATGATATCCGTCGGCGTGGGATCCGCCATAAATTCCCCATGCAGGGCCATCATTTGGGAATCATTGACAAACACGATCCCCAACTCCGCATGGGGGATGGCTTGCAGGGCGAGAATCCGACGGACCAGGGCGCGGACCTTAACCAGCCCTAAACGCGGTGATTTTGCCTTTTGCAGTAGTCGGATTCTGATCATTCTTCGGATAGGAAATGCGCGAATGCATCATATTGGTCAACAGGAAAACCAGTTTTTCGTGAATGACACGCAGGTCGTACACACTCAAATGACATTCGTCGAGCTGGCCGTCCAGAAGTTTGGTATCGATGACCTCACGAACCAGTTGCTCGATACTTTGCGGGGTGGGCTTGTGCAGGGACCGCGAGGCGGCCTCGATGGTGTCACAAATCGAGACAATGCCGGATTCCCGTGTCTGGGGCTTGGGCCCGGGATACCGGAAGGTGCTTTCATCCACGCGCGGAATGTCGCTCAGATTCATGTCCATGATCTTGCATCCGGCAGCCGTGTCCTGCTCATGGAGCTTGGCACGGCGGTAGAAAAAATAGATCAGGCTCGTGCCATGGTGTTCGCGGATGATGTCGATGATCTCGCGGTTGAGCCCGTGCTTGAGGGCCATGTCCACGCCCTCCTTCACATGCGAGGCGATGATGAGCGCACTCATGTTCGGCGTCAGCTTGTCGTGGGGGTTGCCCATCTCCAGATTCATGTTCTCGATGAAATAATCCGGCTTCACGAGCTTGCCCACGTCATGGAAATACGACCCCACCCGGCACACCAGGGGATTGGCCCCCACAGCCTCGGCGGCGGATTCGGACAGATTGGCCACGCTCAGACTGTGATGGTACGTGCCCGGCGCCCGGATCGCCATCTCCTTGAGGAGCGGATGGCTCACATCGGTCATTTCCAGCCAGGAAATTTTGGTGGTGATCTTGAACACATTCTCAAAAACCGGCAGCACCCCGTTGACCATCAACGCCCAGAAAACCCCGACCACGGCCCCGCCCAGGCTCTGGATGAGCAGCATCCGGATTCCCTGGTTGGATAAAAAATTCCCGGACATCAGAGCCGTCACATCCATGTCGCTGGTCAGTCCAAAGGCCAGCGCACACACCATCGAGGTCAGCCCCACATAAATGCCCGCCCGGATGAAATGGGAACGCTTGCGCACATCCTGCGTGAAATACACGGCCATGATCCCCGTCAGAAGACTGATCCCCAGCATCTGGAACTCCTTGTCGGGCACCATGCACCCGATCAGCAGGGAAAGGAAAATGACCACAAACATCGCCACACTGGGCCCGAGCAGGGTGGAAATGAGCAGCGGCGCAAAGGCCGTGGGCACATAATAAAACGAGAAGATGTCGGAGTCGTAATATTTGAACCCGACAAACATCCCCTTGGTGATGGCCAGATTCAGGATCACCGCCGTGGACACCAGCAAAAGCTTCGAGTTGTCCCTCACGATTTCCGGATGCACAATCTTCAAATACGCCATCGATGCCAGAAAAATCAGCGCCGTCAGAAAGAATTTGTCGCGCACCACGACAAACTCATAGTAAAAACCCATGATGGCCAGGATCAGCGCAAAGGACGTGATCGCAATCAGGGCCGTCACCAACGGACTCCGCTCAAAAAAAGCGCTGAATTTTCCCTCCTCATAAACACGGCGGGGCTGCTGGGGACAAAAACCCCGTCTCACAAATTCCAGATGCTTGAGGAATTGAAACATAAAATCCCCACGCCGGGGGATCGGAAAAAAACACTAAATTGTAATGCCGCCCACGTCAATGCATGTTTTATAAGGCGTTATCAAAAAGAAAGTTGCATCCTACACATAGGAATTGAAAACTCCTGATTCTGCTGCGGTCCCGGTCATTTCACATGTTTTCCGATAGAAAAGTGCCAGGCCTTTTTTTGCGTCCTCATTCAAATCGTAACGGATGGATTCCGTCAGATACCGTCGCCGAAAATCGGCGGTAAACCGTTGGTCGGCGGCCACAATCTGCTCCCGATGGGCCCATCCATCCTGCCACGCCCGGCGCAGTTTGAGGAAGGTTTTTTCATCGTCAAAATGCGGCGGCATGGCCCAAACCGCATACACAAATGGCAGACCGGTGTACTGTTTCCAGGCGCTCCCGAGATCGTAAAGCTGGTGGGTGGTGTTTGAAAAGGCAAACGCGAGCGCCTGGTCCCCGATGAGCATCACCCCGGTTTCCGGACCATACTCCCTCCCCTCCTCATACGCCGCAAAATGCGGCGTCAGCCCGGCGAACTGCTCCAGCAACACCCTGACCAGCAGGGCGGAGGTTTTGGACCGGAAATCCACCGCCACGCGTTCCAGCTGATCCAGCGGCTTTTGATGGGCCAGAAAAACGCTTTTGACCTCGCCATGGCTGCCGATGCAGGGGCCATCAAGAATGCGATAGCCGGGATGCTCAAAAATCTCGGCCACGGGAACCAGGGCGATCTCCACCCGCCCCCTGTGGAGACTTTCCGCCAGTGGCACCGGATGCTCGAAAAGGATCTCATCCTCCAATCCGTAAATCAATGGCCGGGCATTGAGATAGGGAACACACCCGATCCGGCGTTTCATGGGGCGTCCCGGTCCGGCACACGCGACCCGGAGGGGTCAGGGGGCCATGACCTCGTCCTTTTTGAGGGATTTGACCTTGTAAATGGCCTTCAGATCAAGACGGAGAAAGAGTTTTTCATCCGTCTCACCGACATGGGGGATGCTGTAAAATTTGTATTCGGGCAGGGCCATCCAGTGGTAGGTGCCGTCCTCCTGCATTTTTTCAAAGGCAAATTTGAAATTCAGAACGCATTCATTCTGGATCTCCAGCCAGGTCACCCACAGGACGGTGCGGGCGTGTTCGTAGGCGTCCCGGATTTCCGACTCCTTCCAGTAGGGATAACGGTGCAGGGGAAAGAGCCATCCGTCGATATTCAGCGGTTCGCCCAGAAAAATCCGTTCCAGGAGGGCCACAACCTCCTCGAGCGTTTTGAACTGGTAGCAGGCCGGGTATCCGGAGGACATCTGGATCAGGAGCCATTGGTCACCCTCGGCCACGATCCGCCAGACCTCGCCAAAATCATGGAACCCGTGGTTGTCCACCCGTCCCTTGTCCGCCACGGCCAGCATGGTCCCGCCCCGGCATAGGAAGGGGATCAGCTTCATGTCCCGTATTTTCTGGGCGGCTTCCTGAAGAGTCATGTCCGGGAATTTTGGACCAGACCCGCGGGGAAGGAAAGAAATTATTCGTTCCGCCGTTTCAGGGGGCGGACTCCACCTTTTCCATGACCGGGGCATACAGACCCAGGGGGGTGACCTTCCAATACTGGCCGGTTTCCAGACGTTCCCCGGGGGTGGTGAAGCGGTATTCGTACAGGACGGCCCGAAGATAGCGCGGGGGTTTGTCGGGAAACGGGTTGTTCGCAAATTGCTCCAGCACCGCGGGGGACCCCTCCAAAATCCGAAACATCATGTTCACCAGCCAGGGGTTCTGCTGATAGTTGCCCAGTGCGGCAAACCACATCTGCCAGTCGAGCCGCGGCTGGTGCGGGGCCACAAACGGCGGGGCCCGCCGGGGGTCGCCGGGTTTGTAGACAAATTCATACGGTCTCCAGCGACGCCCGTCGTTGGACCCTTCAATGACGATCTCCTTGCGGCTGGTGGTCATCACGGCAAAGAGTCCGTAACTGTTGACCACCCGCAGATTGGCGGCCCACACACACGGGGCAAAGAGAAAACGCGGGATCGGACGGAAATAGATCGACAGAAGCAGGATCACGCTCGGGACAAGGATCAGGAAGGCGACGGCGGCACTGACCCAGTGACGCCATTCAAAATTCATCAGCCGCGTCTCCGGCGGGAACGGGCGCAGGAGTCCGGCCAGGGCGCTGTCATCGAGACACAAAAAAATCAGCAGCAGGGTCAGCAGATTGAAAAAGGCGTAGTTGCCGGTCATCAGAATCAGCACCTGAAGCAGCGCCAGGGGAATGGCCGCCCCGAAAAAACGCACACGGCGCGGGGCAAAAATCAGAAAGGGGGCAAACAGTTCTATGACAAACATCAGCCCCACACACAGAAAATGGAAAAAGCCGGGAATCTGATGCATGTACCAGGCATAGGCATTGGGAATGGGCTGGGTGAAATAATGATATTCCAGCGCAGAAAACCCCCACCAGGAAGGATCGCCGCTGATCAGTTTGACCACCCCCGAGGAAAACATCAGCCGGAACAGCAGGCACCGGTACAGCCACAGCACGATCCGCGGGGCGGGGGGTTCGGTCGCCCGGTGGGGCCTGAGATTCCAGGGGGCAAAAAAAATCGCCAGAAAACCCACCTCCAGCAGCAGCGCATCCCATTGAAAACCCATAAATACCTGCCCCACCACACACAGGGACAAATACAGGACCCAGGCGCCCCCGGCGGCAATGGCGGGGGCGATGTTCAGCAGAAGGACCACGCTGCAGGCCACCCCCAGGGCACACATCAGGTGCAGGGTGATGTCATGGCTGCTGATCCAGGCCAGCGTCGGCAGGGTCCAGTACCGCTCCAATCCGAACTGTTGTGTGTCAAAATGCTGGGCCACCGAATCCATAAAGGGCTTGGCAGGCAATACACCCTTGGATCCGATCAATCCGTCAAGCTGCACCCACAAAGAGATAAAGGCGATCAGGTAGATGAGGGCCAGTCCCCGCAAAAAAAGCCACCGCAGGTTCTGGTACTCCACATGGAGGGGACCCTCCCCCCAAATGCTGCTGACCACCGAGGAAACGGAGGGGCGGTTGTCCGCAATCCATTTGTATAACTTTTCGGACTTTTCCTCAAAAAAACGGTTGTTGTGGTAAATCCAGATCAGCCAGATCAGGGCGGGATTGTAGGAAACGGCCATGTACACGGCCTCCGCCGCCGAATAGTAGTTGCAATGTTCATCCACAAATTTGACTGACGCCCGGAAGTCCCCATACGGGATCTGGGGATAGGCCATCCCCACCTCCTGATAGGGCGCGATCTGGATCTTGTAAAGCGAGGCCCCCTGCAAATAACGGGCGCTTTTGATGCAAAATTCACAATCCCCGTCGTAAATCAACATGGGCTTCATTTCAGTCTCGTTCATGGCAGGGTTCCTGTTTGGGTCAAAAAGGCCCACTTTTCAACTAAAACCGATGAGTCAACATTTATATTTTTTTATTTGTTATTTTGTTAAAAACTCTGGGCAAGCAACTTATACAGTCAGCTTTCCAGAGAACCCTGCAGGGTCCATTAAAAAATTGAAAAAATGAGAAACCTCTATATAGTGCGATGTTTTCAATACTTCTACTTCTTCTATGAAATCCAACAACCGAATCAAAAAAGTCGCCCCCCCCAAGAAAGCCAAAGCTCAACCCAAGGTTCACAATCACAAGCCGTCCACGGTGTTTTGCGTTTCCTGCGGTGTCCGGCTCAGCGAAGCCAACCATTCCGCGCCCCACAACGGCGTGTGCAATGCCTGCCGCACCGCCCAGGGTCAGAAGGAAGCCGAAGCCGCCCGTCGCAAACAATCCCAGACGGTGGCCGGTCTCAAACACGCGACCTACGTCAAACGCGCCCTCAAAGGTCTCGAACCCTGGCTCAATTAGTCTTCCCATTCATCGGCCCTCTTTTACGGCCCGAAAAAAACCTCCGGAAACGGAGGCTTTTTTTTTGGTGCCTACCGGGCAAACGGCCGCCGGGAACGGAACTGGCGGGGCGTCATTCCGATGAATTCCTTGAACCGCTTCGAAAAATGAAACTCGTCACAAAAACCAAAACGCTCCGCCATTTGCTTGTTGCTCAGATTCTCGGCAACCAGCACCTCGGCCGCCCTCTGGATCCGTTTGGCCTCACAAAACCGCGTCGGCGGAGTCCCGGTCTCCCGCGTAAACCGCTTCCGGAATGTCTCATAGGAGAGGCCCACCCGCCGGGCCACGGATTCCACCGAGGCGGAATCCCCCGGCGTCTCCTCCAGCCAGGCCATGGCCCGGGTCACCCAGTCCCTCCCCGGATCACTCCGGGCGGTCCGCCGCACGCTCTGGCTCATTTCCGCCAGTAACATCTGCAAACGGCACGTCTCCTGCAGCAACCCTCCGGCATCGTTGGTCAGCTTCCAATCCATCACCGAATCAATCCGGCTCAGCCAATAATCCACGGGCTCCAAATGACACACGGGATGGAACGCCTGAAACAAGCTCTTCTTCTGCCACAGGTCAAAAATGGGCCCCTCGAAAACAATAAAAATCTCATCCCAACGGTTGCTCGCATCCGGACCATAGGTGTGGGCCAGGTCCGGAGACAGAAAAATCATGTCCCCCCGCCCCACGGCACGTCGGAACCCTGTCTGGTCTGCATAATATCCGGGTCCATTCACAAGGTACACCAACGCGTAGGCCCCCAAAATACGCAGGGGTGTGCGCGGGACTCCCGGACTTTTCCGGAGGGTTCCGGCCATTGTGACCATGCCGGGGAGTTCTTTTTGGAGCTGGCGGGGAACGATGTGGTTCCCCTTCAAACGGACATTTTGGGACATGGCCAAAACATACATGTTTTTCACCACGGACGCCATTCCATTTTCAGCCTATCTGGTGCAGAGTGTTCAAAATCCATGCCCCCCATGTCCACCCTCTCCCCGTCCTCCCTGACCAGCCGGGGTTTCGAACTCGAAATGAGTCCCGAAACCTTCGGAATCCTCCACGATTCCCACGATATTTTCCACGATGGCCCGGCCTGCCAGGCCCGCTTTCGGGAACAGGGCTATCTTTTCTTCCGGGATGTGCTCGACAGGGAACAGATTCTCGAAGGCCGTCGCGTCCTCTGCGAAAGGCTGGCTTCCTCCGGTTACCTGCACCCGGACCACCCTTTGATCGACGGGGTTTGCAATACCGATAAAATCGCCTATTTCATGCCGGACCTGACCAAGGATAATCAACCGCTCCTGAAGGTTCTTTATACGGGGGCCATGATGGATTTTTACTCCCGCTTTCTGGGCGGGCCCGTCCGCCATTATGACTTCACCTGGTTGCGCGCGGTTTCCGAGTCCGGCCAGGGGATCAATCCCCATTGCGACATCGTTTACATGGGCCGCGGCACCTTCAATGTTTTCACCTCCTGGACGCCTTTCGGGACTATTCCCCGCGAGATGGGCGGGCTGATGATCCTGGAAAAATCCCATCTCCATGCCCCCAAACTCAACCATTATCTGCATCGCGACGTGGATACCTACTGCACCAATGGACGTCATGCCGCCGAGATCGAGTCAGGCAAAAAATGGTGGGAATGGAGCGGAGCCCTGGCCAACAATCCGGTCCATCTCCGGAACAAACTGGGAGGCCGCTGGCTGACGGCGGATTATGAGATGGGCGACCTGCTGGTCTTCGGCATGTCCACCATCCATGCCAGTCTCGACAACCACACCAACCGCATGCGCCTCTCCACAGACTCCCGCTACCAGCTGGCCAGCGAACCCGTCGACGAACGCTGGGTGGGCGAAAATCCCATCGGCCACAACCAGGCCGGCAAACGCGGACGCATCTGCTGATCCTTTTCCAGCCTTCACTTCCCCACCCCCATGAACACACTCGCCCTCCCCGGACTCAAAGCCCTCAATCGCCCCATGGAGATGGATGAAAAGGCCTTCGGTTTTCTCCGCGACTCCAATGACATCCTCGGCGACGGGGCCGCCCTCCGCGCCCGGATGGAGGAGGACGGCTACCTGGTCATCCGCGGATTGCACGATCGCAACCAGGTCATCGAGGGCCGTCTGGATGTCTGCGAAAAACTCTGCCGGGACGGACTGATCGAACCGGGCTTTGATGAACACCACGCCCGTTGTGTCACGGGAAAATCCAGCGGTTGGGCGCCGCATTATGCGGAAAGGAATCCGAAAATTTCCGATGTCGTGTACGGACCCCGGACCATGGCCTTTTTCGACTGTTTCCTGGGCGGGAAAACCCGTCATTTCGATTACACGTGGTTCCGGCCCTGCTCCACAGGCGTCAACGGGGCTCCGCCCCATTGTGATGTCGTTTACATGGGCCGTGGCACGCAGAAACTCTACACGATGTGGACTCCCTTCAGCGACGTGAGTCTCGAAATGGGGCCGCTGATGATTCTCGAAAATTCGTACAAACTCCGGGCCCGCCTGCAGAATTACCTGAGCCGGGATGTGGACACCTTCTGCACCAACTACCCCGATGGTGATGACATTGCCGCCGGGAAAAAAACCTGGCACTGGGACGGATGGCTGACCAACAACCCCATTTCGCTGCGCCAGAAATACGGCACCCGCTGGCTGACAACCCCGTTTCAGATGGGCGACGCCCTCATTTTCAGCATCCATACGATCCACGCCTTCATCGACAA
>JANRIZ010000161.1:0-38559 GCA_033764445.1 Verrucomicrobiia bacterium
TGGCCGCTGGGGGACGGACCCGAATTTCGCGGGGTCTTTGACCGGCAGGCCAGCCAGGTGCATCTTTTTGAGCGCACCCCCGGCGGTGCGTACCAGGCCCCGGTCAATGTCCGCGACATCCACGACCAGACGGTGCGCGACACCATAGCCCCCGATGTGTACGAGCGCGTGTGCCATGAACTGGAGCTGCTCGATGGGGCCGGGGCGGATTTTGACCTGCAAGGCGTCCGGACCGGAAAACTCTCCCCCGTTTTCTTCGGCAGTGCCGCCAACAACTTCGGGGTGCAGCTCCTGCTGGACCGTTTCCTGGAGCTGGCCATGCCCCCCGGTCCGCGCCGGGTGGGGGACACACTCGTGGATCCCGTCAGCCCGTCCTTTTCGGGATTTGTCTTCAAAATCCAGGCCAACATGAACCCGCGTCACCGCGACCACGTCGCGTTCATCCGGATTGTTTCCGGGGCCTTCCAGCGGGACATGAACGTCCTCAATCCGCGCACGGGCAAAAGTGTGCGGCTGGCCAATTCGCAGCGACTTTTTGCACAGGAACGCGAGACCATCGACACCGCCTGGGCCGGGGATGTGGTCGGGATCGTCGGCAATTACGATTTCATGATCGGCGACACATTGACCGAGCGGGAGGGGATTGTCTTTGATGAGATTCCCCGGTTTCCGCCCGAATGTTTCGCCTTTTTGCACAATCCCAGCACTGCGAAATTCAAGCGCTTCCGTGAAGGGCTCGACCAGCTTCTCAAGGAAGGCCTCGCCCAGTCCTTTGAGCTGACAGGGGCCGGTCAGAGAGTGCCGTTGCTGGGGGCGGTCGGACCGCTGCAATTCGAGGTGCTCAAGTACCGTTTGGAGACCGAGTACGCCGCCGATTGCCGGGTGGAACAGGCTTCCTGGACCCTGGCGCGTTGGCTGCGGTTGAAGTCCGGAGCCCCTGTCCGTGAGGAACCGCCACTGCCCACCGGTGCGGTTTTCTGCCGGGACATCATGGGAGCCCCCGTCGGCCTTTTCCAGACCGCCTGGTCCGTCAATTATTTCGAGGACAACAACCGGGACTGGGAGACCAGCCTCGTGCCGTTTGCCGGCTGAGGGTCTGGTCAGGAGTCGGGAGGATTGAATGCAGCGTGGAGGATTCTCCATGCCCTTCATTTTTGGTGTTTTTTGCGTTTCACAGTTTGAGGAAGGCCGTTAGCCTTTTTTTGTGCTCACGGAACTCAACCAGACCGAGGCCGCCCAATGGCGTGGGACCCTGGAGAATGCGGAGGGATACTGTTTTTTGGACAGTTCCCTGCGTGATGATGGGCAGGGCCGGTTTTCCATCCATGCCGCCGGTCCGTTGCGGGTGATCCGCGGGGACATCTCCGATGTGTCCCCCTTGGAAAACGCACTGGCGGAGTTTGGCCGTGTGGGTGGGCCGGAGGTGCCCTTTCCCCTGGGGGCGCTCATCGGGACGGTGGATTATGAGGGGACGTATCATTTCGGAGTGTATCCGTGGCTGTTGATCACCGATCACCGTCTTGAAAAATCGTGGCTGACGGCGACACCCCCCGTCCTGCCCTTGCGGAGGATGGCTTTCGACACCCCGGGTCTGCACCCGGAGGCGGGAGTGGAATCGAATTTCACCCGTGAAACCTTCATGGACGTGGTGGAACGGGCCCGCGAATACATTGCCGCCGGAGACATCTATCAGGTCAATCTTTCCCAGCAATTCCGTCTCCCCGGGGGGGCGGGGGATTTGCGGCCTCTTTACGGGGCCCTGCGCGAGATCAGTCCCGCCCCGTTTGCGGCCTTTCTGGATCAGGGCCCGCGCCAGGTCATGAGTTCCTCGCCGGAATTGTTCCTGAAAATTTCCGGTCGGCACTGCCTCACCCGTCCGATCAAGGGGACCCGGCCCCGTTTTGCCGATGAGATCCGCGATGACCAGAGTGCCTTTGAGCTGATCCGCAGTGAGAAGGACCTCGCGGAGCTGGTCATGATCACCGACCTCGAACGCAACGATCTGGGGCAATTCTGCGAATACGGCAGCGTCCGCGTCACCGACCTTGTCCGCCTCGAAAAATTCGCCCAGGTTTTTCATCTCGTATCCACCGTGGAAGGACGGATGCGGCAGGGGGTCAGCCATCCCGGGGCCCTGCAACGGATGTTTCCCGGCGGGTCGATCACCGGTGCCCCCAAAAAGCGGGCCCGGGAGATCATCCGCGAACTCGAGCGGCAACCGCGGGGACTTTACACCGGGAGCATCGGTTATTTCGGGTTCAATGGCGAGAGCAGCTTCAATATCGCCATCCGCACCCTCGTCGCCGAGGCCGGGGAAATCCGGTACGGGGTCGGGTCGGGAATCACCGCCGGGTCCGATCCGGGCCGGGAATATGAGGAGACCCTGCACAAGGCCGCCGGCATGCGTCTGGCCCTCGAACAATGCCGTCGCAGGGAAATTCCGCAGGAGTGATGCCCATGGATGTCTATCTCAACGGAGAATTTGTGGAGGAATCCCGGGCGGCCATTGCGCCGACCGACCGGGGGTTTCAATTCGGGGACGGACTCTTTGAAACGATGCGCGTCAGTGGCGGAAAAATCCTCCAGTGGGAGGCGCATCGGGAGCGGATGCAGGCCGGGATGGCGTTTCTGGGAATGCCCCCCCTGCCGGAGATGGCCCGGACCGCCGAGGTGATCCTGGAATTGCAGCAGCGAAACGGCGTGGTTGATGGCATCGCCCGGATCGTCCTCACGCGGGGCCGCAGTGAATTCGGTCTTTCCCCCTCCGCCGTCCAGGACCCGACATGGCTCATCACCCTGCGTTCACACGTGTTTCCGCGGACCGATGACATGCAGGGCATCAGGGCCGTGGTCACCCGTATCCCCATCTATCCCCCGCTTGTCGGTTTCAAGACACTCAATTATCTGCCGGGCATCCTGGCCCGGCGCTGTGCCGAGACTGCCGGTGTGGAGGAGGGCTTTCTGGTGGATGCCGCCCACCACGTTTGTGAGGCCTCCTCCGGCAATATTTTCGCCGTGGCCCGGGACCGCTTGATCACCCCCGGACCCGGTCAGGCCCTGCCGGGGGTCACCCGCCGTGTCATCCTGCAGATTGCCGAAAGAGGCGGGTGGGAAACCGTGGAGGGATCGCTCTCCCGGGAGACGCTTCGGGACGCGGAGGAGATTTTCCTGACCTCCAGCATTGCCGGAATCCGTCCCGTCATCGGTCTGGACGGAAATGAGGTGGGAACCGGAAAGATCGGCCCCGTGACCCGGCAATTGGCCCGGGAATACCAGCATTTTGTCGAACAGGGCGGATTCTGACCCGTCCGGGCCACCCGCATTTTGAGCCAGCCGCGGAACCATCCCGCAATCCCCGTGTTTGGTCCGCATGACACCGGGAAAAATCCTCCTGCTGGCCGCATTCTGCCTTTCCGGCGCAGCCGCCCTGTCGTCCGGGGTCGCGGAGCAAAATGCGGGATTGGTCCGGGCCGCCCGGGAACAGATCGGGGTGACCCTTTCCTATGACCCCGCCTATACGCGCCTGAAGTATCCCGGTGGGGATGTGGCGCCGGAGACCGGGGTGTGTACGGATGTGGTCATTCGCGCCTTTCGCGGCGTGGGTCTGGACCTGCAGGTACTGGTGCATGAGGACATGAAATCCCATTTCAAAAAATATCCCCAACTCTGGAAACTGCCGCGACCGGATCCCAACATTGATCACCGGCGCGTGCCCAACCTCATGACGTATTTCGAGCGCCAGGGCAAGAGACTCCCTCCCAGCCGGGACCCCGCCGCCTACCGGGCCGGAGATGTGGTGGCGTGGAAATTGCCCGGGGGCCTGCTGCATATCGGGATTGTTTCCGACGGGATCGTCCCCGGCACGCAGCGTCCGCGAGTCATTCACAACATCGGCTCCGGAGCGAGGGAGGAGGATGTGCTCTTTGCCTACGAGATCATCGGTCATTACCGCTGGCTGCCATAACCGGCTTGACCTTGCCGTGGACGCCATGTTCCCATGTCCGGATGAGAGCCGTACGCACATGGATTTTCTGGATGTTCTGTGCCGTGAGTGTGCAGGCGCAGGGGTGGGTGATGCTTGAAAGCGACATCAGTGGTCAGACCGCTTGCACCAACCAGGTCGTGCACCTGGAGGGGGAAAAGTCCTTGGCGGGGCGCCTGCTGACCCCCGCCTCGACCTTTAAGATTGTCATTGCCTGGGCCGGACTGGAGTCGGGCAGGATCAGTCCCTCCACCCGGATTTTGTGCCGGGACAAACATGTGGCGGGGACCCCCCGTGAGCTGGATTTGCGGGAGGCCCTGCACACCTCCAGCAACGATTATTTTGTCGAAACTTTCCGCCGGATCGGGCGGGAAAAATTCATCGGGTACGTCCAACAAAGCGGCTTTTCATCCCGGGCCCTCCCCGAAGACTGGCTTGAGAAGAATCCGGACCGGGTGTCCCGGGCCGGGGAGGAGACCGTGACCGCCCGGGCCCTGCATCAGTGGTTTGAGCGGGTCTGTGTGGAGGGGCTCTCGAAGGAGGAGCGTGTGAACCACCAGCTGAAGGAGGCGCTTTTTTGGGGGGAACTGCCCGGGGGCATCCGGTTGTATGGAAAAACCGGCACCTCGGACGGGGCCGCACGGTTTGTGTGTCTGGCCGAAAAGGGTCCCATGCGACATGTGTTTTCCTCGCTGGTGACCTATGCAAAACCCGGGGAGGGACTTCAGGCGCGGGCCCAGGCGGTCAAACGGGTGGAGGACCGGGCGGCGGAACGGCTTGCCACCCCCGGGACAGGCATTATTCCATCCAGCCGAGAAAATTGAAGTTCAGGACCACCGCCGCGACGATCATGCAGGCGAGGGTGACAAAGGGCAGCAGGGAAATGACAATGATGATCAGCTTTGTCAGGCATTTTTCTTCGAGAAAACATTTTGCATTCATGGTCGGTTCCTTTGCGTATCCGACGTTTCTAACAGGCGGGGGCCTGACTGCAACATAAAACACCGGCCCGACCCATGAAACTCCCGCAACCGGGTGGGGGGCAGGCAGTCCCGCGGGAAAAATTGGTGACGCTAACGGGATTCGAACCCGTGTCCCCTCCGTGAAAGGGAGGTGTCCTAGGCCGGGCTAGACGATAGCGTCACAGCGAAGGGCCACCCACGCTATCGAAAAGTTCCGGATAATCAATGAGAATTTTGTGCGCATTTTCAGGCCACATATTGCACACGACGGACCAGCGCCCGGGAGGAGCAGGCCCAGGAGGTGATCATGGCCAGGATGAAGCTGGAGAGAAAGAGCGTGTTGGGCAGACCCTTTTCAAGAGAAAGAAGACCCAGGGAATGGGCCAAATCCAGCGCCCCGGCCATCAGGATCGCCGCCGTGAAAAGCGAAAAGAGGATCACACCGTTCCGGGCCTCATTGACAAAAACGTAGGCCAGCGGAAAACACGCCAGCACCAGATACATGCCGGCCATCAGGGCGCCTGAATTGAGAAGGAATGCCACGGGGACCGTGATGATGCCCACGGCCATGAGCACGGAGATGATCAACCCCTCGACCTTTTCCTCCGTGGTGAGGATCAGCCGGCCCAGTGAATCGGTCAGGAGCAGCCCGTTGCCCACCGCGCGGGCGGCATGGGTCCACAGGGCGAAGAGAAAATAGGCCCACAGGAGAATGCGTCCCGCCGGTCCCTGGAGCAGGGTCCCGCCGACATTGATCAGGACGATCAGTCCGATGACAATGACCCAGCGTTGGGCCGCCGAAAAGCGCTGCATGGTGAAGGCGAAATTCAGGTAGGCGCGGTAGACCGGCGAGCGGGCGCGGAGCGTTTCGAGGATGCCGTCCCGGGCCGCCCGGTTTTCCGGGTCCAGCCGGAGCGCCTCGCGGAAGTGTTTTTCCGCCTCCGCCCGGTTCCCCTGCTGGAGGTGGTTCCATGCCATGGCCGCATGGGTGTCCGCGTCGTCGGGATGGCGTCCGAGCATGTGGCGGAGATGATCGGCATTTTCAATGGTCCGTCCCTGACTGCGCTGGATGAAGGCCAGCTGACTGGCCGCCCAGACATTTTCGGCATCCAGTCGAAGCACCTGAAGAACCATTTCCTCCGCCTCCGGCCAGCGGGAGAGCGAGCAGAGGGCCTGACAGCGGGCGCGGAAACCCTCCGTCGATTCCGGGTTGAGGCGGAGCGCCTCCTCCGCCGCCGCCAGGGCCTCGCGTCCGCGGCCCAGGGCGCAGAGGATGCCCGAGAGCAGCGCGTGGAATTCCGCATGCTGGGGCTGGCGGCGGAGCGCCTCGCCAATGGACGGGAGCGCCTCGGAAGGACGGTGGTTGGAGAGTTGGCAAAGGGCGAGCAGATAGAACAGCCCCGCGTCCTGGGGTGATTCGGAGAGCGCCTTTTTCAGGTGACCTTCCGCCTCGCGGAAGCGGCCCTGGTCAAGGTAGATGCGGGCCAGCTGCAGCGAACCTTCGGAGCCATGGGTGGAATCAGACATGGGCGGGTTATTTTTTGATCCCGAGAAATTCCAGGACATGGTCGTAGAAACCGCCCTGATTGGCGTAGATGGCGTAGTTCTTGGCCGTTTCAAACCAGGCCCGCGTGGTCGGTTTGACAGTGCGGAGAACATCGAGAATATCACCGGTGGAAATGGGGAGAACCCGGCCCTCCTTCATCGCCCGGGGCAGATTTTTTTCCACCGCCAGATCAACGAGATGTTTGAGATCCGCCCCGGAGAAATCCCTTGTTTTTTTGACGATGGCCTCGAGGTCCATCTTTTCGACGGGTTTGCCCCGGAGAACCACTTCCAGAATGGCCCGGCGGGAGGGTTCGTCCGGCGGTGGCACGAACAGGATGCGGTCGAATCGGCCCGGACGGCGAAAGGCCGGGTCGATGTGCCAGGGCGCATTGGTGGCCCCGATGATGAGAATGCCCTCGTTGCTGCCGATATTGCCGTCCATTTCCGCCAGAAACTGGTTGATGAGGTTGCGGCCCGCACTCTGGCGCAAATCCGCCCGGTCGGCGGCGAGGGCATCCACCTCGTCGAAAAACAGCACGCTGGGGGAGTTTTCCCGGGCCAGCTCAAAAATCTGGTGCATCGCCTTTTCACTGTTGCCGATGTACATGTCCAGGATCTGGTGGATGCCGATGGAGATGAAATTGGTCTTGATCTCGCCCGCCGTGGCGCGGCTGATGAGGGTTTTGCCACATCCGGGCGGGCCGTAGAGCAGGACCCCGCCGCCGGCCTTTTTTCCGTAGGCCCTGAATATTTCCGGATTCCGGAGGGGGTGGATGATCTTCATCCGGATTTCCTCCTTGATGGATTCCATGCCGCCGATGTCCGAAAAGTTGATCGAAGGGCGTTCGACTTCCGTGGATCCACCGGGATTGAACACCGCCTTGCGGGCGAGGGGATCGTCAAAATCCGTCGCATTCTCCCCGGTTCCGTTCTGCGGGTCTTCCCCGGCGGGGTGGGGTGGGATGGGGATCTGGGTCAACGCCCCCGGGGGAGGGCCGGAATCCGGGGGGATGAGGTTTCGGAGTTCCTTCTCCAGGGCCTCGTCGCGGACCGTCGGGTCGAGGCACTGGGCCTTTTGAAAATGGGCCAGGGCCTGGTGTGGACTGGCCTCCGCCATGGCCAGGCGGGCGAGCAGCAGCCAGGCCGCCACGAAGTCCGGGTGGGCCCGGGTGAGCGTTTCCACACGGATGACCGCCTCGGAGGTTTTGCCGGTCAGGTAAAGATAGCGGGCCAGTCCCAGATGCGCCTCCCGGTGGGCGGGGTCCAGCCGGAGTACCTGCTCATAAGCCGTCCGGGCCTCGTCAAAATTGAATTCATCCAGACACGCCTGCGCAAAAAGCAACTGGAGCGGTGCATTGTCCGGAGAGACCCTGAGAGCCTGACGGAGCGAATCAGAGGAGGCCATGGGACGCATCTTGGCCCAAAGCGGGCCGGACTTCAAACGCGAAATGGGGGGCGATTTTCACGGGATGGATCTGCCGGGGGATTTCCGGTCAAAACCGCGGAAGCCCCCTGCGCCGCCCGCCCAAGCTCCTCGAATGAAAACTCATTTGACACGGGGGGTGGGGGGATTAGTTTCGGGGGACTATGAGCGCGACTTTCAAGGTGTTGATCACGGACGGACTCTCGGAAAAGGGCATTGAACTGCTTCGGAACAGCGGGTCCATCTCCGTCGATCTCAAGCCGGGGATTGCCGAGGCGGACCTGCTGGAGGTCATTGGCCAGTACGACGCGCTGATTGTCCGGAGCCAGACCAAGGTCAATGCCAAGGTCATTGAGGCGGGCAAAAAGCTCAAGGTCGTCGGTCGGGCCGGGGTCGGTGTTGACAACGTGGATGCCGAGGCCGCCACGGCCCGGGGGATCATCGTCATGAACACCCCCGCCGGGAATACGATTTCAACCGCCGAACTGGCCTTCACCCTGATGATGTCCCTTTCGCGGCACATTCCCCAGGCCCACGCGAGCATGGTCGCCGGAAAATGGGACCGCAAGACCTTCCAGGGGGTGGAATTGTGCGGAAAGACCCTGGCCATCGTCGGCATGGGCCGGATCGGCAGCGAGGTCGCCCGCCGGGCCATCGCCTTCGGGATGCGTGTCCTGGCCTACGATCCCTTCCTGTCCCTGAGCCGGGCCAAGGCCATGCAGGTCGAGCTTTTTGACAAGGTTGACGATCTTCTCCCCCAGGCCGACTACGTGACCGTCCACACCCCGCTGACCCCCGAGACCCGGGGCATTTTGAACAAACGGACGCTGGCCCTGTGCAAACGCGGGGTGCGTCTGGTCAACTGTGCGCGGGGGGGGCTCATTGACGAGGCGGACCTGTTGGAGGCGCTTCGGAGCGGTCAGGTGGCCGGGGCCGCACTGGATGTGTATGAAAGTGAGCCGCCGAAGGATCTGCCCTTTCGGGATTTGCCCAATGTTGTCCTCACGCCGCATCTGGGGGCCTCCACCGCCGAGGCGCAGGAAAGTGTCGGGATCGAGATTGCCGAGCAGATTCACAGTTATCTGACCACCGGGTCGATCATCAATGCCGTCAATGTCCCCAACGTGGATGCCAAGACCCTGGAGGTCCTCGGGCCGCACCTGAATCTCGCCGAAAAACTCGGGCTCCTGCTGGCGCAGATTTCCCCCAAACGCATCGATTCCCTGGAGGTGTGTTACTGGGGCAAGGCCTACGATCTGGACGTCCGCCCCATCACCCGCACGGTCGTGCGCGGGTTTCTGCAAAATGCGGGAGGCAATGACGTCAACCAGATCAACGCGCTGAATCTGGCGCAGCACCTGGGAATACGACTGGATGTCAGCAAACACTCCGAGGAGGTGGATTACACGGAGCTTGTGCAGGTGACCGCGCGGGCCGGGGGACAGGAGACCTCCGTGGCCGGAACCATTTTCGGGCACCATCCGAGGATTGTCAGGGTCAATGGCCAAAACGTGGAGGCTGAACCCCGGGGAATCCTGTTTTTCATGGAGAATACGGACAAGCCCGGGATTGTCGGCCAGATCGGGACGATCATGGGGCAGCACAGGATCAACATTGCCAGCATGAGCCTTTCACGCAATGCCCCCGGCGGACGCGCCCTCGTGTGTCTGGGGCTGGACAATGCCCCTTCGCAGGAACTCATTGATGAGATTTGCCGGGATGGCCATATCTTCAATGTGAAGGTGGCCCGACTCTGATCCGTGGGATCAGACCGAGAAGGATTCGCCGCAGGAGCAGGTGCTTTTGGCGTTGGGATTGTGAACCTTGAAACCGCCCTGTTGCAGGTCATCGCTGTAGTCGAGCTCCGCCCCGGAGACAAACAGGGCGGTTTTGGGGTCCACCACGACGCGGACGCCATTGGACTGGATGAAAATATCCCGGTCGCGCGGACCCTCCACAATGTCCATCTTGTAGGAGAGCCCCGAGCACCCGCCCCCGACAACGGCAATACGCATGGCCCCCTTTTCCGACTTGCCCTGACGTTCGAGAATGCCTGAAAGCCGTTTGGCGGCGTTTGGGCTGACGGTCAGGAATTTGTCGTTGCCCACCCGGTACTGGACTCCTTCGTAGGTGGGGAGAGAAGAGTGGGGGGAGGGGTGGTGGCTCATGGGGAAAGTATCGTTTGTACAGGCCCAAGTATCAAGGAGAACTCATGGGGCGAACCCGGCAGGGAAAGCCGGTCCTGAACTCAGAGCCCGAAATTCAGGAATTGGGACAGCAGATGACTCGCCTTGTCGAAGACCCGGCCCTGGCAGATTCCCAGCAGAATGGTCGCCACCGTCCCCAGGACCAGCATGAGTTTGGCAGGCGAGGAGAAGGGCAGGGGACGATCATCCTCGATTTTGCCGAAGTACATCAGGCGGATGACCCCCAGGTAGTAGTAGAGCCCGATGACCGCCGAGACGATGGCGATGAGCAGGACCGCAAAAATCAGCAGCGGGGTTCCGGGCACCACAAACGGGTTGAGGTGCAGATTCCAGAAACCCAGGTCAAACCCGTGGAAGTGGATGGAAAGACCCGGGATATCCTGCATGTTGATCAATGAGGCGAGGATGGTGAATTTCCCGAAAAATCCCGCCAGGGGTGGGATGCCCGCCAGGGAGGCCAGAGCGATGAGCATGGCAAAGGCCAGCCCCGGGGAGCGCTGGGCCAGACCCGAAAAATTCGAGAGTTCGCTGCTTTTGGAGACATTGGAAACAATCGTCGCCACCAGGAAGATGACCAGGCTGGCGATCAGGTACGAGAGCAGATAGAAATACACCGCCGGTCCGCCCAGGAGGGAGATGGCCGGATTACTGGTGGCCAGACCCACCAGGAGAAAGCCCGTGTGGCCGATCCCCGAATAGGCCATCAGCCGTTTGAGATTGGACTGGGGCAGGGCGCTCAGATTGCCCAGGAGCATGGACAGGGCCGCCAGGAGCATCAGCAGGACCGCCCACACGTGCACCGTTCCCACAAAACCGAAGGCCGCATTGAGCATGCGGAAAAGGATGAAAAACCCGGCCGCCTTCGAGGCCGTGGCCAGAAACGCCGTGACCGGGGTGGGAGCCCCCTGATAGGCATCCGGTGCCCACATGTGGAAGGGGACGGCGGCGATCTTGAAGCACAGACCCGTGAGGATGAGGATCAGGCAGAAATTGGTCAGCAAAGGCACCGGGACCCCGATCATAAAATAGGTCTGGCGCATCGTGCCGAAATAGAAGGCGATGCCGTAGACCATGATCGCGCTGGAGACCGCCCCGATGATCAGGTATTTGATCCCCGCCTCCAGCGAAAGCGGATTGCGTTTCTGAAAACTGACCATCACATAGAAGGAGACCGTGATCAATTCCAGGGCCACAAACAGGGTCATGAATTCATTGGCCGAGGCGAGAACGATCATGCCCGTGGTGGAAATGAGAATCAGCGCGACCAATTCCGAAAATCCGCGTTCCATCTGTGACCGGTATTCATATGCAATCGTGATGGCCCCCGCCGCCGCCAGCAGGAAGAAGGGTTTGGCCAGTTTGGAGACCCCGTCAAAGCCGAGCATTCCCTTGAAGTCCAGGAACTGGATCAGGAACAGTTTGTCCGCCACCGCCGAGGTGTTCATGGCGGAGGTCAGATAATACAGACTCCAGGCAGAGAGGCCCGCAAGCACAAAAAGACAAGAACCCGTGACCGCACGGCGGTTGGCTCCCTCGGCGAAGGCCTCCCACAGGAGGACAATCAGAGCCAGGGCGATGAGGGACAGCTCAATGCCGAAGGGGGGAAATATGGAGAGGGTGGCGATCATGTTCCTATTTTCCCAGAAGGTTCATCCAACCATGAAGACTTGAGGTGATCGGGGAAGTCAACAGCCCCGGGACAAATCCGGTGATCATCAGACCGGCCAGCAGCAGAAGGTAGGGCAGACGTTCCTGCAGACCCTCGATATCGCGGACCCCCGAGAATTTTTCCGGGAGTTCCCCGAGGAAGACATTGCGGACGGCCCGGAGCATGTACACCGAGGAGACGACCACACCGAAGAGGGCGAGAACGACAACCGCCCCATGAAAGGGCAGGGCCGGTTCCGTATACCAGGCCCCGAAGAAAATCATCAGTTCCCCTGCAAAATTGGCAAACCCGGGCATCCCGGCCGAGGCCATGGCCGTCATGGTGAAGACCACCGCCGCAAAGGGCATTTTGCGGGCGAGCCCGCCCAGTTCTCCGGTATCCACCGTGCCGGTCTGACGGGCAATGTGTCCGGCCAGTGCAAACCCCAGGGCGGCGGTCAGACCGTGGGCAAACATGTAAACGAGGGCGCCGGTCAGTCCCAGGGAATTGGCGGCCACGATCCCCAGAAACACGTAACCCATGTGGGAGACGCTGGAGTAACCGAGCATCAGTCGCAGATTTTTTTCGCTCATGGCGACGTAGCCCACGTAGAGGATGTTCATGAGCAGCAGGACCGAGAGGATGGTGACCCACGACTGGGCTCCCTGGGGGAGAAGCGGCTCGGCAAAACGGATCAGCAGGTAGAGACCGAATTTTTTGAGAACCCCCGCGTGGAGCATGCTCGCCGCCGCCGGGGCGCCGGCGTAGCCCTGCGGCGCCCAGGAATGGAAGGGCCAGAGGGAGATGAGGATTCCGGAGCCGACCAGGACAAACCCATAGATCAGCGGCTGGATGGAGCCGGGGATGTATTGCGGGGTCAGCAGCAGGGAACGGAGGGTGATCAGGTTGAAGGTGTGGGTGCCCTCTGCAGTGACCGGGGAGAGAAAATAGAACATCAGGAGCCCCGCCAGAAGGATGAGACTGCCGAGGGAAAGGTACACGGTCAGTTTGGTGGCCACCCGTTCGCGGTTGGCATGGTTGCCCCAGCGTCCGATCAGCAGAAACGTCGGGATGAGGGCCAGCTCGTGGAAGACATACAGAAAAAACAGGTCCAGGGAAATGAACGCCCCGACCGCTCCGGCGGAAATGAGCATCAGATGGATGAAAAATTCGCGCGGACGGTCCTCAACCCCGGAGGACACCCCCACGGCCGCGAGGGTCACGATGCCCGTGAGCAGCAACAGGAAAAGACTGATTCCATCCACCCCCACCAGGTAGCTCAGCCCCAGCCTGGGAATCCAGGGAGATTCCTGAAGGAAACGGAACCCCTCAACGGATTCGGCCGAGGCAAAATGAAAGGCGATCGAAAAACAGGAGAGGAAGAGCAGGGCCGCCCCCGCCAACGCGATGCGATAGGGGGCCCGCCGGTCCTCGCCCGAAAGAAGCGCAATCATCCCGGCTGTGATCAGCGGGATGAGGAGTGTCAGGGTCAGGGGGCTCACAGGGATTGGTGGGAAGGGGGTTGTGGTTTTGGTTTATCTCAGGAAAAGCGCCAGAAGAAGGATCAGGCCCAGGGCCAGACCGATCGTATACGTTTGGACATTGCCCGTCTGGAGCCAGGTGAGGGTCCGTCCGGCAAAGTGGGTGGTGTAGCCCAGGCCGGAGACCAGCAGTCCGTCAATGATGTATTTGTCCACAAAACCCAGGATGCACGCAAAGGGCTGCTGGATTCGGCTGATGAGAAAGCCGTAGATTTCGTCGATGTAGAACTTGTTTGAAAAGAGCGGAATCTGGATCGGATCGCTCGTTTTGTTTTTGTAGAAGGCAAAAGCCAGGGCCACCCCGGAGACAAAGGCCAGCAGGGCCATGACCGGGACGATATTGGGGTGGGCGGCGGCGGCGTGGGCATCCGGAAAATAGAAGTGATCGAAATAGTCGAGCACTCCCAGTTGCGGATACCCCAGAATCACCGAGGGGATGGCCAGCAGGAGCAGGGGCCCCACCATCAGCCACGGGGATTCGTGGGCGTGGCCGACCGCCTCCTCATGGTCCTTGGCCGGACGGTTGAGGAAGACGACCACAACGAGGCGGGTCATGTAAAAAGCCGTCAGAAACGCCGCCACCGTGCCGATGATCCAGAGGGGTTTGCTGTGTTCGAAGGCGGTGAGCAGGATTTCGTCCTTGCTGAAAAAGCCGCTCAGGAACGGACATCCCATCAGGGCCAGGCTGCCGATGGCAAAGGTCAGGAAGGTCAGGGGCATTTTGCCGCTCAGGCCGCCCATTTTCCAGATGTTCTGCTCGTGGTGCATGGCCACGATGACCGAGCCCGCCCCCAGGAAGAGGAGCGCCTTGAAGCAGGCGTGTGTGGTCAGGTGAAACATGCTGTCCTCCGGGGCGCTCAAGCCCACCGCCATGACCATGTATCCGAGCTGTGAAAGTGTGGAATAGGCCAGGATGCGTTTGATGTCATTCTGCTGGGTGGCGATCAGCGCGGCAAACAGGCAGGTCACCCCCCCGACCCAGGCAATGGTCAGGGCCGCATTGGGGGCCAGTGCAAAATCCAGGCTCAGGAACAGGCGGCAGAGCATGTACACACCCGCCGCGACCATTGTGGCGGCGTGGATGAGGGCGGAAACAGGCGTGGGACCTTCCATGGCATCGGGAAGCCAGGTGTGCAGCGGGATCATGGCCGATTTGCCGATGGTCCCGCAGAAAAGCAGCAGCAGGATCAGATTCGCCTCGGGGAATTTGCTGGTGAAGGTGAAATCCGAAAAAGCAACCATGCCATAGGCTCCCCACAGCATGATGATTCCCAGCATAAAACCAAAATCGCCGATCTTGTTCATCAGGAAGGCCTTTTTGGCGGCATCCGCCGCGCTGGCCTTGAAGAACCAGTGACCGATCAGCAGGTAGGAACTCAATCCGACGAGCTCCCAGAAAACGAACATCATCACAAAATTGTCCGCCACGACAATCCCGGTCATGGAGAACATGAACAGCGACAGACAGGCGAAGTAACGCCCCTTGCCCTCATCCCCCTTCATATAGGCGATCGAATAGACATGGATCAGGAACCCGATCAGGGTGACGACCAGGAGCATGGCCTTGCTCAATTTGTCCAAGGTCATGCCGATGGTGACCGAGAGGGTGCCATCGTGCATCCTGGGGGTGCCGTCTTTTGTGACAGGTTTGACGGAGCCTTCCGCAGGGCCCACCTTCAGCCAGGTGAGGGGAGGGGCCGTCTTACGGGTCTCTTCTCCTTGGGGGGGGGCAAAAGGGGGCAGCCCCGTAAAAATCAGGACCGCAAGGACCCCGCACAGGGCGGCGGAACCCGTGGAGACAAAGGAACTGAGCTGATGACAGCGGCGGGTGAAAAAGGCGATGATCGCCACACTGGCCAGCGGCAGGAGCAACAGGAACCATTCCGGGAAACGCCACAGTGTCTGGGCGGGGCCCGACAACATTTCCAGGTAGCAGGAGGGGCAGTTCATAGAAGGTCAGAATTTCAGCGAGGTCATGTCCTCGATGTGGGTGGACTGTTTGAGGCGGTAGTAGGCGACGATGATGGCCAGGCCCAGGGCGACTTCGGCCGCCGCCACCGTGATGATGAAAAGAACCAGGACCTGCCCATCCAAAAGCTGATAAAACCGGGTGAAGGCCAGAACGGCGAGGATGGCGGCATTGAGCATGATTTCCAGCGACATGTAGATGACCAGAATATTGCGGCGGACAATGACACCGGTCAGACCAATCGTGAAGAGCAGTCCGCTGACGACCAGGTAGTGGGCGAGGGTGGGAGCCATGTCAGTTTTCCCTCCGGCTGATGTGAACGACGCCCACCAGGGAGACCAGGAGGATCAGGGCCGTCAGCTCGAAGGGCAGGAAATAGGTGCCATACAGCAGACGACCGATGGCCGGGGCATCCTGAGGCTGGGAAAATCCCAGGGGCATCGCCGTGGGAAGATTGATTGAATCCCCGACGCGGTTGGTGACCCGGGTCAGGATTCCCGCCAGGAGGACGGCGACCAGCCCGCCGGCCACCAGGGAAAAGGGTTTGATCGTGCGGGTGGACTCCGCCTTCAGGTCCAGGAGCATGATGATAAAGAGGAAAAGGACCATGACCGCCCCGGCATAGACGAGCACTTGGACGACCGCCAGGAAAAATGCCCCCAGAAGGGCGAAGAGGCAGGCGAGCATGACAAAGGAAACCACCAGACACAGGGCGCTGGCCACCGGATTGCGGTTGATGACCACCATGACGGCGCAGAAAAGCGTCAGAATCGAAAAAAGGCAAAAGAGGGCGAATTCCATGGTGTTGTCCTGAAAAAGACGGGGAGACTTTTGAAGAAAAATGCGGAACCGCGCAAGAAAATTCCCTCGATATATTTTGACCTCTCCGAGTGCCGGAAAGGATCAATCTCCAGGAGGTCCCCCCCTCTGATCCGTCTGTTTTCGCCAATGAACGACCAGACCCAGGCAAAGGAAGTAGGCCGCGATGCCGACCGGGATTCCCGTCGCCACGGCCCCCAGCAGGAGCGGTTTGCCGACCGTGAACAGCCATTCCAGAAACCGGGTCCAATCCAGAAATTCTCCGAGGCTCATGTGTTCGTGGTGTATTTTCTGTGGAAACCTGTGAGGATGACTCAGGAGCCACGATCCGACGACATATTCGATTCGGAGTACAAAGGGGGCGAAGGGCAGGAAAAGATCGTGGAGAGTCACTCCGATGACCGCCGCAATCTTATGGCTGCGGGTCACCCAGGCCAGGATCAGGGCCAGGGCTGTTTTGATCCCCACCAGCGGGATCCAGCCGACAAAAAAGCCCAGGGCAAACCCGAGGGCGATGTTTTTGGGGGAGGCTTTGAGACCCCTCAGCCGGTGCCAGGGGCGGGCGAGTCCGTTCCAGAAAGAGTTCATGGAACCCCCAGAATCGGGGGCGGGTGTGCCAGGGGCAAGGCTTATTTTGGTTTTCCTTCCCCCGTCCGGACGTTTTGTTGCAGGGAGGAGAGCAGGATTTCCGCCGTTTTACGGGCGGCCCCGGTGTTCTGAGCAATCAGTCTGGCCGCCCGTTCCGCAATCTGCGCGCAGCGGTGGGGGTTTTGCAGGAGCATGAGCAGACGTTCCTCCAGCTCCTCCCCGTTCCGGACCTGGACACAGGCAACCTCCCGGAGAAACAGATCGGCAACATACTGCCAGTCCTCCATGTTCGGCCCAAAGACAACCGGGTGACCCGTGACCGCGCCCTCGACGATATTGTGGCCGCCCTTGCGGTCCCAGGTCAGACTGTTTCCGATGAAAATCACCGTGGCCGCCTCGAACCAGGCACGCAATTCGCCGGTGGTGTTGATGAGCAGGCAGTCGCACGGATCGGGGAAAAGACTGGAAGCCTCAAGGGGCCGATCGGTGCGCCGCACAAACGGGATGTTGGCCTCCTGGAGCAATTTTTCCACAGACGGGCAGCGTTCATCGTGGCGGGGGGCGAGAATCAGAAACAGGTCCGGCACCCAGAGACGCAGCCGGTTGAAGACGTGGAGGATGATTTCCTCCTCCCCCTCATGGGTGCTGCCGACCACCAGGATGCGGCGGTTGACAAGTCCCCCCTTTTCCAGAACCGCCCGGGCATTGAAGGGCAGCGGTCGTGTCGGGATGGCGACATCAAACTTGATGCTGCCGACCGTGTGGAGAGCCGACGCGCGCACTCCCAGACCTTCAAACCTGATTTTGTCGGGGTCCGTCCGGGTGAAGACCCATTGAAAGTGGGCAAAGATTTGCTCAAAGAGAAAACCGAACTGCCGGTAGCGGTGTTCGGATTTTTCGCTCAGGTCCGCATTGGCGATCGCGCAGGGGATGCGACGACGGGCGGCCATCCAGATGGCATTGGGCCAGATTTCGCCCTCGGTGAGGATCAATAGCACGGGTTTGAAGGTCCGGAAGGCCGAGGCGACACAGGGGAGGAAGTCCACCGGGTAGTAGGAGACCGCGCACCCCTCCGGCGCCTTCTGACGGGCCACCTGATATCCGCGTGAGGTGGTTGTCGTGAGCACAAACCTCAGGTCCGGGCATCGGGCGTGCATTTCCTCGATCAGACGCAGGGCCACATTGACCTCCCCGACGCTGACCCCGTGAACCCAGACGACCCGGTGACCTGCGAGGACCGAGCGGAGCGAGTCCGGATAGAATCCGAACCGTTCCCAGAAACCCTCCGTGTATTTTCCCCGGCGGACCAGGCGCCAGACGAAATAGGGCAGGACCAGGAGAAACCCGGCACTGAAGAGGAGGTTGTAGGGGATCAAAAGCATGGGAGGATGGAAGCCGGAGAATTCAAAGGCACGGATGAAACCCTGAAATCGGGAGATTGAGAAGTGCAAACTGAGGGCGGATCAGGCGCGCGGATGCGAGGAGTCGTACACCTTTTTCATCCGGTCGGTGGTCAGGTGGGTGTAAACCTCGGTGGCGGCCAGACTCCGGTGACCGAGCATCTCCTGGACACTGCGCAGGTTGGCCCCGTTTTGAAGGAGATGCGTGGCAAAGGAGTGACGCAGTTTGTGCGGGGTGATGTTCGGATCAATGCCCGCATGGCGCAGGTAGATTTTCAGACGTGTCTGCACGGTCAGTGACCCCAGGGGTCTGTCCCGCCGCCCTCCGAACACGTAGGAGCCCGGGGCCGGTTCCCCTGATGTTTTCCAGTAACGGCCCAGGGCCTGCAAGGCCGGCTGACCCACGGGGACGACGCGCTGGCGATTGCCCTTTCCGAGGACCCGGACCGTTTCGGAATGGAAATCGATGTCCTCACGGCGCAGATGGGTCAGTTCGCTGATGCGCAGACCGCTGGAGTAAAGAATTTCCAGGCAGGCCGCATCGCGCAAAAAAACCTCCGGACGGGGCTTGCGTCCGCGTTTTTTTTGGTCCCCGGATTTTTTGGGTGTTTTTTCGGGGGAGGGGGACTCCAGTTGGCGGGCCAGCTCGAGAGGCGCCGCCAGCAGTTGATCCACCTGGGCCGGGGTCAGAAAGACCGGGAGGGAGCGGACCTTTTTGGGGGACTTGAGGTTGCGCATGGGATTGGAGGGGATGAGAGCGTTCCGGAGGAGGAATCTGAAGAAGGAGCGCAGGGAGGAAAGACGCAGGAGAATCGTGGCCCGGCCCAGACCGTTGGAGAGATCGGCCAGATAGAGACGGAAGTCGTGCAGGGTCAGGGAGCCCCAGACCGGTTTTTTCCGGAAACGGGATTGGTGCCAGATTTCAAACTCCAGGAGGTTTTGCCGGTAGTTCCGAAGCGTGTGGGAGGAGACCGCCCGTTCCACGCGGAGATGGTCCAGGAAAGACTGCATCCAGGGGTCGGATTCCCTCCGGGTGGTCGTCAGCGGATCATTGGATTCCATGGGTCCAGAATAAGGACAGGGTCTGTGAAAATCCACAGAAGAAAAAGGGAGGTCAGACGGATTTTTTTGTGGTTCAGGCGCCGGTGGTTTCCGCCGCAGAGGCGGTTTTTTTGGCTTTGGGTGTTTTTTTTGTCTTGGGCGCCCGCGGCTCAAATTCAAAACCCACCTTGCCCCCCTCGCCCACCCTGAGGAAGGCGGAAAATTTCCGTTTTGTTTTCGAGGAGACAAACCCCCGCAGCAGGTCGGTTTTTCCGGAGCCCAGCAGTTTCTGCATCTGGGTCCGTTCAATGGACTGCTGCAAAATGGTTTTTCCCGAGCGGAACGTGCAGGATTTGGCCTTGCCCACCGCCTTTTCGCAGACGTAGTTCATGGCGGTTTCAAAGACCGGCCCCTGGCAGACCGGGCATTTCCCGAGGGATTCCTGGGCCGAGAAATCGAATGATTCATTGTCGAGAGAGCCGCCTTCACCGCCCTCAAACTCGAATTTTGGTTTGAATTCCGCATCCAGCTTGAGGACCGCCGAGAAGGGGCGTCCCATTTTGCTCCGGAAACCCGAGAGGGGACCGATCTGCCTGTGGGTGATCAGTTCCTCCACCTCCCGTGGATCGTAGGTGCGGCCCGCCACCGTTTTCCAGAGGGCAAAATCGCAGGCCTGGCATTTGTAGTGGCGGTGGTTTTCCTTGATGGTCCCGCCGCATTTTGGGCAGGGGCTGGAGAGGGTGACATATTCGCCGGGGATCTCGTCCAGATCGGAGGAGGCCCTGATTTTCTCCACCACCTCACAGGTCAGTTTTGCAATCTGCTCCATGAATTCGGTCCGGGAAAACTTTTTCTGTTCCATCAGTTTGAGTTTGTATTCCCATTCCCCCGTCATTTCCGGGGAACACACCGCGGGGATGTGGATGCCGCGCAGGATTCCGATCAGGGTCATTCCCTTGGCCGTGGCCGAAAGATCGCGTCCGTCCCGCAAAATGTACTGGTCGAGCAACAGACCCTCGATGGTCGCCGCGCGGGTGGCGGGAGTGCCCAGGCCGCGTTCACTCATGGCCTCGCGCAGCTCCTCGTCCTCGACGAGTTTTCCCGCGCCCTCCATGGCCGAGAGCAGGGTGCCTTCATTGAACCGGGCCGGCGGTTTGGTCTGGGTGGCACGGACCTCCACGGAATCCGTCCGGACCGTCGCCCCGTCGCCGACGGGGATCATGGTTTTTTCGTCGTTTTCGTCCTCGTCCCGGGAAGCCGGGTCTGCCTGGGCCGTCTTTCCATAGACGGCGAGCCAGCCGGGGACCACCAGGACCTTGCCCTCGGATTTGAAGGGTTCGTTTTCGACGCGGGTGATGCGGGTGGTGATTTCGAACTGGGCCGCCGGGAAAAAGACCGCCACAAAGCGGCGGGCGACCATGTCATAGAGTTTGGCCTCCCATTCATCCAGTTTGGCCGGGGATTGCAGGGTGGGGATGATCGCGAAATGGTCGCTGATCTTGGCATTGTTGAAAATGCGCTTGTTCGGGTGGATCCAGTTGTTGTCCAGGGCCTGACGCGCGAAGGGGGCGAGGGCTGTTTCCCCCAGGACACCCATGGTTTTTTTGACCGTGCCGATGTAGTCCTCCGGCAGGGCCCGGGAATCCGTCCGGGGATAGGTCAGGACCTTGTGACGTTCGTACAGGGCCTGGGCCAGCTGAAGGGTGCGTTTGGCGGAAAAGCCGAAACGCTTGTTGGCATCGCGTTGGAGGGAGGTCAGGTCGTAGAGCAGCGGGGAAGCCTGGGAGGAGGGTTTTTTCTCCTCGCTGACAAGCCCCGGTCTGCCCTCGCATCGGGCACGGATCGCCTCGGCACGGGAGGCCTCCCAGAGGCGCTCGGCCTTTTTTTCGTTGTCCTCATCGGTTCCCGTCTCGGGTTTTTTGAAGGATTCATCAAACCACCGGCCCTCGTAGAGGCCGGCCGGAGCCTCGAAAGTCGCATGCAGCTCCCAGTAGTCCTTGGGTTTGAAATTGCGGATTTTCTGTTCCCGATCGACCAGAATGGCCAGTGTGGGGGTTTGGACACGGCCCACCGGCGTGAGTTGGAAGCCGCCGCCCTTGGAGTTGAAGGCCGTCATGGCGCGGGTGGCGTTGATGCCCACCAGCCAGTCGGATTCCGACCGGCACACCGCCGCATCGGCCAGGGCGTCGAGTTCGGCCCCCGCCCGCAGTTGCTGGAACCCCTCGCGGATGGCGTTCTGGGTCATGGACTGGAGCCAGAGGCGGCGGACCGGTTTGTCGATGCCCGAGAGCTGGAGAATGTAGCGGAAGATCAGTTCCCCCTCACGGCCCGAGTCGCAGGCATTGATGACCCCGTCAATGTCCTTGCGTTTGAGAAGACGCACCACCGCCTTGTAACGGTCCTCGGTTTTTTCGATCGGCTTGAGAGAAAAAGCCTCGGGGATGACCGGGAGACTGGCGAAACTCCACTTGCCCTTCTTCTTTTCCATTTCCGAGGGAAGACACAGTTGGACCAGGTGCCCCACGGCGGAGGTGACCACCATTGACTCCGACTCAAAGTGGTCCTTTTCCTTTTTGAAACCACCCAGCGCCTTGGCGATATCCGCGGCGACACTGGGTTTTTCGGCGATGACGAGGGTTTTGGCCATGAGATGCTGGTGTTTTCCCGGAGTGACAGGAGGTCCGGGTGGGACTCACCCGTGCCCCGACCCGGAAGGTTGGTTGCACAAGGCGGAGGAAACTAGCGGAGCGGGGGGGCCTCACGCAAGCTGCATTTTCCGGGGCACCGTTGCCGGGGCCGTTGATTTTCCGGGATCAGCGGGTCCGGGTGAAATGGCGGCCGGGCAGCTGCCGGATGATTTTTTTGAGTTCCAGCGCCAGAAGAGTCGAGGACACCACCGGTGCGGACAGACCGCTTTTTTCGATCAGAACATCCATGTGCAAATCCCCTCCCTCGAGCAGGCCGTACAGCACCGATTCGGATTCCGACAACCCCGGGGCAGAGGGCGCGGAGGATGGATTTTCCGGAAGGGACCCCGGCGGGAACAGAAACCCGAACGGGCGGATGACATCCTCGACCTCCTCAACCAGGTGGGCCCCTTCCTTGATCAGTGCGTGGGTGCCCTTGCTGCGGGGGGAATCGATGCGACCGGGAACCGCAAAAAGTGTTCTGCCCTGGTCCAGTGCCATGCGGGCCGTGATGAGCGCCCCGCTTCTGAGCCCCGCCTCGACCACCAGTGTGCCGATGGACATCCCGCTGACAATCCGGTTGCGCATCGGGAAATTCTGCGGTTGCGGTTTCATCCCCATCGGGAATTCGCTGATGACCGCCCCGCCCCCCTCGATGATTTTCCGCGCCAACGGCTCGTTTTCGGGCGGATACATCTCCCCCAGACCCGAGCCGATGACCGCCACGGTCCGGCCCTTCGCCGCCAGTGCGCCCTGATGGGCCGCCGTGTCAATCCCCCGGGCCAGTCCGCTGATGACCGGAATCCCGTTGAAGGCCATCTGGTAGGAAAGCCGTTTGGCCGTTTCCGTTCCGTAGTGGGAGGTTTCACGGGAACCCACGACCCCGATGCTGCGGACATCCCTTGAATCCATTTTCCCAAGCATGTAAAGCACCAGAGGCGGGTCGTGAATCTCCCGGAGGTTTTCCGGATAGTCCGCGTCATCGGCGGTGAGGATCGTGACCCCCGCATTTTGCGCCGAGTCCAGTTCGCCCTTCAGATTGACGGATTGTTCCCAATCGGCGATGGCCCGGGCCGTTTCCGGCCCGATCCCGGCGATGCGCTCCAGATCGCGCGGGGCGGTCTGCAAAATGCGCTGAGGTTCGCCCAGATGCTCCAGCAGGCGGCGGACCCGGACCGGGCCGATCCCCGAGATGAGATTCAAGACAATCCACGCTTCCCTTCGCTCCATGGGGGGATTTAGACAGAAGGGACGGAATTCACAAAACGTTTTTTCACGGGGCCGGGGGATCCCTGTCAGGGCGATCCGAAGATTTCCCGCTCCGGGATTTCAATGCCCGTGCGGACCGTGCCGATTTTTTCAGCCAGCACAAAGCGCAGCCGTCCGTTGCGGTTTTTTTTGTCGCGGGACATGGCATTGAGCAGAGCCTCCCGATTGAGCGGGGGGATGTCGACCGGAAGCCTCAGGGAGAGGAGGACCCGGCGCAGACGTTCGGACTCCGCCACGGGGAAGCCCAGATGTTTTTCGGACAGACGGCACTCGGCGAGCAGGCCCATGGCCACCGCCTCCCCGTGAAGGATTTCGCCGTAGCCGGCCACATTTTCGATCGCGTGGCCGACCGTGTGTCCGAAGTTGAGGATTTCGCGATGGCCCGTGGTTTCGCGTTCGTCGGCGGAGACGACCTCCGCCTTGATTTCGCAGCTCCGTCTGATGATGTGGGCGAGGGCGACGCTTTTTTTGGAAAGGAGGCTGGGCGCATTCTGCTCCACAAAACCGAAGAGGTCCGGGTCTGCGATCATGCCGTATTTGACGACCTCCGCCAGACCGGCCCGGTATTCGCGACCCTCGAGCGTTTCCAGCAGGTCAAAATCGATGATCACCCGGTCGGGCTGGTGAAAACAGCCGACGAGATTCTTGCCCTCGGGCAGGTTGATGCCGGTTTTTCCGCCCACCGAACTGTCCACCATGGCCAGGAGAGTCGTGGGAATCTGGAGGAAGGGAATGCCGCGCAGGTAGGTCGCCGCGACAAAGCCCGCCAGATCCCCCACCACGCCGCCGCCCAGGGCGATGAGGAAGGAATGCCTGTCGAGCCGGGCCTGGGCGAGCGGGCGGAGCACTTCCCCGTAGTAGGCCAGACTCTTGCTGTTTTCCCCCGGGGGAACGATGCATTCAACCAGTTCCGCCCCCGTGCTGTGGACCATTTCCCGCACCAGGGGGAGGTAGTGGGGCCCGACGGACTGATCCGTGATGACCGCCCCCTTTTTGGAGAAGGCCGATTCTTTCAGGACCGCGGGCAGGCTGCGGATCGTTTTTTTTCCAATGACGATGTCATAGGAACGGTCGGCGAGTTTGACGGTGAGAATGTGGGGCATGGCGGAGTGTCCACAGGATAAACAAACTTTGAGCAAATGGGAAGCGGGCTTTGACCGGGGGGGACCGCTGACAGAATGGTCTATTGGGGGGACGTCAACCGTGCGGCGATTTCCTCCAGGGGGTAGGTGATGATTTCTGAAAGCGTGGGGTGATACCAGGGGGCGCGGAGCAGATCGTGGACCGTGGCCTTCAGTGTCAGGGCGGTGGAAAAAACATGGATCAGTTCCCCGGCATCCCGGCCCACAATTTCGGCTCCCAGCAGACGTCCGTCCCGGCGGGCGGCCAGGACGCGCACGTATCCGCGGCGGGCCTCCATCAGGATGGATTTGCCGTGGTCGTTGAAAGGGTGGCTCGCCTCGATGAAGTCCGTGCGGCGGGCCAGGAGTTCCGGTGCGGTCAGTCCCGCCACCGCCACCTGGGGGTCCGTGAAAACGACACTCAGGAGTTGGTCGTAGTTGATCGGTTCCACCGGCTGGTTGAAGGCATGACGTGCGGCCAGTTCGCCGTGGAGGATCGCAATATGGACGATTTCGTATGGGCCTGTGCAGTCTCCGCCCGCGTAAATATCCGGGTTGAGCGATTGCTGCATGAGATTGACCTCGATTTGCCCGTTGTCCCGGAGCGTGGCCTCGGCGGCGGAAAGATTCAGGGACTGGGTGTTGGCTGTCCGACCCAGGGCATTCAAAAGATGGCGGGCGGAACGTTTGAGTTTTTTTCCGTGCTGTTCGAATTCCACCGTAAAGGAGTCAGCCCCATGGGAGACGGAGAGCCGTGACGTCTCTGTCAACAGTTCGATTCCCTCCTCTGTAAAAGCCTCGGACAGACACCCTGCGGCCTCCGGGGAGAAGTCGCGGAGAATCTGGGGGCTGCGCTGTATCTGGCAGACCTTCGAGCCGATGCGGGTCAAAAACTGGGCCATTTCACAGGCCACCACCCCGCCGCCCAGCACAATGACCGAGGGGGGGATTGAATCCATGTCCAGGACGTCATCACTGGTCCAGAACGGTGACCCGGCCAGCCCGGGAATTTCCGGGACCGTGGCATGGGACCCTGTGGAGATGAAAAATTTCCGGCCCGTGACCTCGGTCCCGTCGGTGAGTCTGACCGTGTGGGTATCGATGAAATGGGCGTTGGAGTTGAAAAAGGAGAAACGCCGGTCGCGCAGCTGTCCCACGCGATACTCGGCGAATTCGCGGATGATTTTGGTTTTCCGTGCGTGAAGCGCCTTCATGTCCGCCTCCGCCCTTGGAATGTGAAGCCCCAGAAGCCCCGCCTGGGAAGACCGGTGCAGGACCTCGGCCGAGTAGAGGAGGGTTTTGGAGGGCATACACCCCCGCAAAATGCAGAGACCCCCCAGTTCCTTTGCGCCATCGATGATGGCGACAGAATCGGTGAATTCCCGGGCCGTCCGGGCGGCGGCATAACCCGCACTGCCCCCGCCGATGACGACAAAATCGAAGGTCGTTTGCATTGGGGGGTATTCCACCATGAAGTGGCGGAAGGTCACGCCGGTTTTTATCTTTTTTCGGACAAAGTGGGAGTTTTGACACAAAAGACGCGGAAAAACGCGTGGAACGGAAAAAAAACGGGCTCTGACGGACTAGTCAATACGTATTATTGTGTTTGGGTTCCGAATATTGCAAAATTCGGGTTCCGTGATGGCTATCCGTACTTCCCTGTTCATGAAGGTGTTGATTTCCGGGGTGATCATACTGATGATTGCTTGGTGTGTGGATTTGCTTCATGCGAAGCCGCGTGGGCGGGGAGACAATCAGGATGATTCGCGGAGTGGGAAGGTCGATCAATCCGGTGATGGCAACAGTGGCCAGGGTGATGACAAAAAGGCCGGAAAGAATGTCCGGAACCCCAAAAAGGGCGGGGCCCAGGGTGATGGGAAAGGACCGGAAACCCTGGCAACCCCTGTGGGGGAGGGGACATCCGCTGCGGAAGGTGACGGGCGGCGGCGGGAGCAGGCGGCGAATTGTTCCCGGGAGGGCCTGCCCAAAAAAGCCAAAAAACAGAGGGGACTTCCTCCGGGTTTGCAGAAGAAGTACGATCAGGGCGGAGTGGATGCCCTGCCCGGTCCGTGGCAGGAGCGGGTGCGTATGGGGGAAGTGGATCCGCAGTCGGGCCGCTAGGGTTTTGCGGTGATCCGTTCGAAGCGCATTTCAACCGTCTGGGGGGACTCTGGTTTGACGTGGTATTGGTAGGGGGGGCTGTTGAGGACATTGGGGGGACAGGACCAGGGTTCCACACACAGATAGTCGGCCCCTGATTCAATGTTCCACAGGACCCACACGTAGGGTTTTCCCGGAGCCGCGAAATTTTTTGTCGAGATGACCAGCGACCCCAGGGAGGGATCATCGGTGTGCATCGTCACATCCTTTTCGTGGTCGAAGACCAGGACACTTCCGATCCCCAGACGGTCGTCACTGGAGATCGTGCCCCCCGGATACGATTCGAAAATCCCGTCATTGACCCAGCGTCTCCCCGGGGGCATGGCGACCCGCCAGGCGCGGGGATGGCCCTCCGCATTCCGAAGCCGCTTGAAGTACGGATGCCATCCGACACCAAAAGGCATCGGGTGGGCGCTGTGATTGATCGCTGTCAGCGTATACTCGATGGCCGAGGGGGTCAGCCGGATGGTCTGTGTGAGGGTGAAATCGTAGGGAAAGAAGGGGCGGGTGGCCTCACTGGCCTCAAGAACCACCGTCACCCTCTCAGCGGATTGGGACTGTAGTTTCCAGGGGAGTTTGTCGCCGAAGCCGTGAAACGCCATGGGCAGGATTTTGGTGCCATCCCGCCAGTGCAACTCCCTGTTGTCGATATTGCAGGAACCCGGGTTTGGAAAAAGGATCGGATTGCCCCAAAGATTGTTGTCCGGCCAGAGCTGTTGAAAATCCGCCTCCAAATGGATCAATTCCTCCCCGTTGACATTCCAGGAGATCAGCTGGCTTCCCAGTTCGGGGCAGATTCTGGCTGATGAAGATCCGGAGACGAGTTCAATGATGGTGAGATCGGCGGAGGGTGTGTTCATTTCGGGCGGACAAGCAAAAGTTGATTGATCAGAGGGAGATAGATAATAATTATTAGTAATACAAAAACCATACGAAGACCAAGAAAAAAATGACCCCGACCTGTTGGGGATGGGGACGGATCACTTGGCTGGGAGGCTTCAGGCCGGCAGCAGGTCCTCGACCTTGACCCCGCGTAACTGGGTCAGACGTTTGATCACATCCTCAATGAGGTTATTGGGGCAGGAGGCGCCGGAGGTGATGCCGATGATGACATTTTCCTTTTTGGGCAGCCACTGGGCGGTTTCGATTTCGTTGTTTTTGTGAAGGTCGAAATGGACAATTTTGTCCTCGGAGACGATGCGGGAGGCATTTCTGATGAAATAGGTGGGCAGGATTGCCTCGCCCATTTCTGCCAGGTGCGAGGTGTTGGAGCTGTTGTACCCGCCGATGACCAGAAGCAGATCGAGAGGGTCCTTGAGCATGTCCTCCAGTGCGGTCTGTCTTTCCTGGGTGGCTCCGCAGATGGTGTCAAAAAAGCGGAAATGTTTGTTTTCCTCCTGAGAGCCGTAACGATCCAAAATGGCCTGTCTGACGCGGCGCTGGACCTCCTCGGTTTCCCCACGCATCATGGTCGTCTGGTTGGCCACGCCGACGGCCTGGAGGTGGATATCCGGATCAAAGCCTTCCGAATAGGCCCCCTTGAATTTTTCCAGGAACTCCGACTTGAGCCCCCCCTGGCGGATGTACTGGCAGACGTAATCGGTTTCCGCGAGGTTGTAGACGACCAGATAATGGGATTTGCCGTTTTCCGTTGCCCGGGAACTGGTGGCCAGGGTTTCCTCGTGCCAGGCCTTGCCATGGATGATGCTCGTGACTCCCTCATTGGCATTTTGCCGGACACGCCGCCAGACACTCATGACGTCCCCACAGGTCGTATCCACAAAGATAACGCCCTTTTCCCTGAGCATGTTCATGGTTTTGACCTCGGCACCAAAGGCGGGAATGATCACCGGATCCCCTTCCTTGAGTTCCTCGATGTCGGCATTTTTGCCTTTTCCCGAAAGAAATTTGATGTCCATGGCGTGGAGCTGTTCGTTGACCTCCGGATTGTGAATGATCTCGCCGAGGATGTAGATATTCTGTTCCTTGAAAACCTTTCGGGCCGCATAGGCCAGGTCGATGGCACGCTCAACCCCGTAACAGAAACCAAAGGCTTTTGCGAGTTTGATGGTCAGACCATTGGCAGAAAGGGGACGGCCCGTGCTGCGGAGACGATCGACTGTTTCGCTCTTATACTGGCACTCCACTTGGGCTTTGACGGCATCCATCACATCCGGCGTGCGGAGATTGATTTTTTTGGGAGGTTGGGGGGTGGATTGGTTTTCAGTCATCTGCATGCGTGGACCGTAGGCGATTTTGGGAAGCTCGTCGAGAGAGAGTTTTTTTTAGCTTTTATATAATTAAAATATTGACAAAAAATGATCTATATATCCACAGATGACTACTCTCAAATAAAATATATTGATTATTAGAATTATGGTAATTATAATAATTATTGCAATTACTAAAATTAACTATATATTTATTAGGTAATACAGATATAACAACATTTTATAAAGCATTACAAAAAATGAATCAGACTGTCACGCAAAATAATCTCATTGCTGTTATTTCACAAAGTGTTGCCTCAGGATTACAAGCCACCCCGTTTTACAAGTTTTTGCCGGTCAATGTTGAAATGTTATTGAGGCAAAGAGGGCTGTCATTTTCCAATTTTTTTGAAATCCCCGACAGGACTCAGCAGGCGGAATTGAGCCAGTATCACCAGCTCTTTTTGAATGATGTGGCCGAGGGAAAAATATCGGTCATCCTCGCCGCCTCCCATCTGTCGGTTCCGGATTACGAATGGCTCTCCGCCACCGGGCTTCCCGTGGTCGGGGTCAACCATGAAATGTTTCATCCCAATCTGCTGGGAGTCGATTATCCGGGCCTGGTGGATATGGGCATCGACGGACTGGTCCGGATGGGGTGTCGGAGAATTTTTTTGGCGGGCAACATTTACCATGAGGAGGACCCGAGATATGCCGACGTGGCAAAAAGGTTTGCATCCCGGCTCGATCATTATCAATTGCCCTTTGATCCGGGCCAGATACTCCCCCTGGAGCTTGACTGGAAAATGGCCAACGCCCATGAGTGTGCCGGGTTTGCCATGGGGGACTTTTTGCTCAAAAAAAATCCGGAGGGATTGACGCCACGGGACGGATTGCTGGTCATGGATGACATCGTGTGTGGAGGCCTGGTCAAATGCCTTTATCAGAAGGGCTACCATGTGGGGCAGACTGTGCGCATCGCCACCCACAGCAACAAGGGTTCTCCGGTTTTGTACGGATTTGAGGAAAAATTGATTCTTCTGGAAGTGGATGTGACTGAAGCCGCCGAACTCCTGCTTGACCGGGTGGAGGAACTCGCCAGTGGAGAGGTCAATCCCGAGCAGCTCATGATTCGTCCCCGTCTGAAATTTCCAAAATTTTCATCGGAATAATTCTTCCTTTCATTTCAAATGCATTATATTTATACTCTTTTTAATGATATTTTTTTGCTTATAAGTCAGATGATTGAAAATGGTCCAGAAAAAAATCTGTTTAAAAACCCTGTCATGTGAATACCAATCAAAAAATCGCATTTGTTTTTGATGTTCATGTGATTGGTTCCAATCTCCTCCCGACCGTTTTTTCCAGGTTCCTGCTCCCAGATTTTCAACTGACGGCCCGGGAGCGCCGATGGAATACAAAAACCCATTTCCGCCCGTCTCGGAGCAGGGTGGTGGTGGCATGAACCCCTGCGGCCTCAAAACCGTCGGTCTGGTTTTCGGGCGCAAGCTCATTGATCCCCTGTGGACCTCGACGGCTTTTTACAAAATGCTTCTGATGAATCTCCAGTTGCTGGCCAGAACCAAACGCTGGCAGACCAGGACCTATGCCATGGATGACTTGGAACCCGTCCGGATTCTGGAAGAGATCAGGGGCGATGTGCAGGCCCGCGAACTGGATGCGGTCATCTGGGGGGCATTTCTGGGGCATGGCCTGTGCGAATCCACCCATAAAATGAATCTTCCGACCGTGGGGTTTGCCCAGGGAATTGCCGATCATGATACCATTCTGAGCATTGACATGAATTCCCTGATTCATGCCGGGGTGGATTTTCTGGTGAAAGCGGGGTGCGGGCGCGTTTGGGTTGTGGGTTCTCCCGGCGGGGGTGTCGAGGACATTCTCCTGAAAAGAACCGCGGAGTACGGCCTGGATTTCAGAATGGAAAACATCATCGGCTACGATCTGGAAAGTTCGGACCTCTTTGCCTACGAGATGGCCGGGGCCAACTCCGCGGAAAAACTGTTGAAAACATGTGACCATATCAGCCTCAAAGACGGTGTGATGGTCCTCGATGACGTCATTGCCTGCGGATTTGTCAATCAAATGATCGAGATGGGGTTTCATCCGGGACGCAATTTTCACCTTATTTCCCATTGCAACAAGGGGGCACCCACCCTTTACGGGCTCACGGAGGGGATGGCGCTTCTGGAAATTGATTCCGCGGAAATCGCAATGAAGTTGTTGAACCGTCTGGATGAATTGATGGGCGGCGTCACCCACGGGGATGTGTATTCGATCCGTCCCAACCTGATTTTACCGCGTTTAAAAGGGGGGATTCATGAAACGGTCCCATGAGTCAGACGGCTCCACGCGGGAGGGATTTTTCACTCACAGGCCTCCGGCCTGCCGACAAACGCGTCCATGGTCCGGTCCGGGACATCGGGGGCCGTTGACCATGCCCACAATCGAGGACACTCTCCGGGGATATCCCATTCCCCGGCTCCAAAAACAGTTTTTCGCCCTGCTCTTCCATCACACAACCGGGTATCCCTCATGAAAAAAAACGCCAACACCACCGTCGGACTGTTTTTTGGAAGTCAGCTGATCAATCCGATGCTCACCTCCACGGCCTTTTACAAGATGCTGCTCATGAACCTGCAGTTGATCGCACGGGCCAACCGCTGGCAATCCAAAACCTATGCGTTTGATGGGGATATCAGCCAGGTCCTCAATGAGGTCGAGGAAGATGTGCATCAGGGGATTTTGAACGGAGTGGTCATGGGAACTTTTCTGGGTTTTGACTTATGCGAATTAACCGCCCGATTTAAGATTCCCATCGTTGGTTTTGCACAGGGGGGGAACGGACATCATTCGATTCTGAGCATTGACATGGAATACCTGATCAATACAGGTCTGGATTTTCTGGTCAAGGCAGGGTGCAGCCGTCTGTGGGTTCTGGGGGCACCCCAGCAGGGGAACCAGCAAATTGTCCGGGATCGGGCGCAATACTATGGGCTGGATTTTTGCAGCGAACGGTTCATCCCCTACACAATCGATTTCAACGACATCTACACCTATGAAAAAGCCGGGGCCTCGGCGGCGGGGAATCTTTTGGAGCTTTCGGAGGCAATCACCCCGCGGGACGGGGTGCTCATACTCGACGATGTGCTGGCAAGCGGGTTTGTCAAACAGATGCACGAAATGGGTTTTCAACCCGGACGCCATTTTCAGCTGGCCTCCCATTGCAACAGGGGGGCCCCCACACTTTTTGGTTATACCGATGGAATGGCCCTGCTGGAAATTGATTCCGCCGAGGTGGCCTTTAAATTGTTGCGTCGACTCGATGAGTTGATGAACTCAACAGTCCATGGTGACCTTTTTTCAATCCGCCCCAAACTGATTGTTCCCCGTTCGACCGGAGGATGATTGTGTGACGGATTCACCGGGTGCTATTTTGGCGCATATTTCTTCTGTTAAATTTAATATTGAGTCAATATGACTCAATAAATTATTTTCATTAAAATTAAGTCTATTCATAAGTTATTTAATGTTAATTTATTATGAACAAAAACTAAAAATTGAATAATTGGCATAAACATAGCGAATTGGATGGGTAACCCATAAAAAGCTTAAATTTATGCCAAAAGTATTAGGAATCGATCTTGGAACCACAAACTCCTGCATGTCCATCATGGAAGGCGGGGAACCGAAAGTGTTGGAAAATTCCGAGGGGGGCCGCACCACCCCGTCGGTGGTTGCCTTCACAAAGTCCGGGGAGCGTCTGGTCGGCCAGGCGGCCAAACGTCAGGCCATCACCAATCCCCGCAATACGATTTTTTCAGTCAAACGCTTCATGGGCCGCAAGTTTTCCGAGGTCCAGGACGAGTTGAAGCGTGTCCCCTACAAGGTCGTCGAGGGAGCCAACGGGGACGTGGCCATCGAGGTGGAGACCGGCGGCGAGAAAAAAGTTTATTCCCCGCCTGAAATATCGGCCATGATCCTGGCCAAGCTCAAGGCCGATGCCGAGGCGCGTCTGGGCGAAAAGGTCACGCAGGCGGTCATCACTGTTCCCGCCTATTTCAATGACAGTCAGCGTCAGGCCACCAAGGATGCCGGGCGGATCGCCGGGCTGGAGGTGCTCCGGATTGTCAATGAACCCACGGCGGCCTCGCTGGCCTACGGGCTTGACAAGAAAAAGGATGAAAAGATTGCCGTGTACGATCTGGGCGGGGGAACCTTTGATATCTCCGTTCTTGAAATCGGCGACGGCGTGTTTGAGGTCAAGGCCACCAACGGTGACACGCACCTGGGGGGTGATGACTGGGATAACCACATCATCGACTGGATTCTCGGCGAGTTCCAAAAGGAGAACAACATCGACCTGCGCAAGCAACCCGATGCGCTCCAACGCCTCAAGGAGGAGGCCGAAAAGGCCAAGATCGCCCTCTCCAGTTCGATGGAGTATGAAATCAGCCTTCCTTTCATCACCGCCGATGCGAGCGGGCCCAAACACATCCAAAAGAAACTCTCCCGTTCCAAGCTCGAGCAGCTCACCGATGAACTCTGCGAACGCACGATCAAACCGGTGAAGGCCTGTCTCAAGGATGCCGAGCTGGAGATGTCCAAAATTGACGAGCTTGTCCTCGTGGGTGGCATGACCCGCATGCCCAAGATCATTGAGACGGCCCACAAAATGATCGGCAAAGAGCCGCACAAGGGCGTCAACCCCGATGAGGTCGTCGCCATCGGCGCGGCCATTCAGGGCGGCGTGCTCAAGGGCGAGGTCAGTGATGTGCTGCTGCTGGACGTGACTCCCCTGACCCTTGCCATTGAAACGGCCGGCGCGGTGGCCACGCCCATGATTCCCCGGAATACCACCATTCCCTACAAAAAGTCCCAGATATTCAGCACCTACTCGGACAACCAGACGGCGGTGGATGTGCGTGTTCTTCAGGGCGAACGTCCCATGGCCTCGGATAACAAGCAACTGGGCATTTTCCGCCTCGATGGCATTCCGCTCGCGCCGCGTGGGGTTCCCCAGGTGGAGGTGACCTTTGACATTGATGCCAACGGCATCCTGCACGTTTCCGCCAAGGACCTCGGATCGGGCAAGGAGCAGAAGATTTCCATCACCGGATCGGGCGGCCTTTCCAAGGACGAGGTTGATCGCATGACCAAGGAGGCCGAAAAATTCGCCGCGGAGGATCTCAAACGCAAGGAGGCCGTGGAGGTCAAAAATACGGCTGACAACATGTGTTACCAGGCCGAAAAGATGCTGCGGGACAACAAGGACAAAATCGGTGAGGACGATCGCAAGTCCCTCGAGGAGAAAGTCGCCCGGCTCAAGCAGGCTTCCGAATCCAATGATCTGGAAAAAATCAAGGCCGGTCAGAAGGAACTCGAGGAGGCCCTCCACAAATTCTCGGAGCTTCTCTACAAACAATCCGCCCCGTCCGCCGGAGACCCCGCCCCCGGGACGGAGGAAGCCGCTGGGCCCACCGGCGCAAAACATTCCCAGAAGGATGACAAGGTCGTCGACGCCGATTTCGAGGTTGTTGACAAGGACAAGAAGTGATTCCCGGGCGAACCGGATGAATTTTTAGAAAACACCCGGGGAAATTTCCCCCCCGGGCTGCTCAGAAAAAGAAACAATAAAAAATAGGAGAAACACCATGTCGTTCAAACCCCTCGGAGACCGGGTTCTGTTGAAGCCCGTTGAAGAGAAAGAAACCAAGAAGGGTGGAATCATCATCCCCGATTCCGCCAAGGAAAAACCCCAGGAAGGTGAAATCATCGCCCTGGGCACCGGCAAACTGGATGAGGCCGGCAAAAAGATCGAATTCACCGTCAAAAAGGGCGACCGCGTCATGTACGGCAAGTACAGCGGCCAGGAAGTCAAGATTGACGGACAGGAGCATGTCATCATCAAGGAAGAGGACATCCTCGGAATCATCGGCTGAACGCCGGTTTCCCCTCAAACCGTTTAACAAACATTCAAAGGAGCACACAAACATATGGCAGCCAAACAACTCATATTCGATGAAGATGCACGTCACAGGCTTCTTCGCGGCGTGGAAAAACTCGCCAAGGCCGTGAAAGCGACCCTCGGACCCGCCGGACGCAACGTCGTCCTCGACAAAAAATTCGGTTCCCCGACCATCACCAAGGACGGTGTCACCGTCGCCAAGGAGATCGAACTGGAGGACGCCTTCGAAAACATGGGCGCCCAGCTCGTGCGCGAAGTCGCCAGCAAAACCAGCGATCTGGCCGGTGACGGCACCACCACCGCCACGGTCCTCGCCGAGGCCATCTACCGCGAAGGTCTCAAGAATGTGACCGCCGGGGCCCACCCGATGGAAATCAAGCGCGGCATTGACAAGGCTGTTGAAGCCATTGTCGAGGAACTCGACAGCATCAAGAAAAACGTCAAGGACTCCAAGGAAATCGCCCAGGTGGCCACCGTTTCCGCCAACTGGGACAAGACGATCGGCGAAATCATCGCCGACGCCATGGACAAGGTCGGCAAGGACGGCACGATCACTGTCGAAGAGGCCAAGTCCATCGAGACGACTCTCGAAGTCGTCGAAGGCATGCAGTTTGACAAGGGATATCTCTCCCCCTACTTCGTGACCAAGCCCGATGAGATGGAAGTCCAGCTCGACGACTGCTACGTCCTGCTCCACGAGAAGAAAATCTCCTCCCTGAAGGACCTCCTTCCCCTGCTCGAGAAGATTGCCAAGACCGGCAAACCCTTCCTGATCATCGCCGAGGAAGTCGAGGGCGAAGCCCTGGCGACCCTGGTCGTCAACAAGATCCGTGGCACCCTGCAGGTGTGCGCTGTCAAGGCCCCCGGCTTTGGCGACCGCCGCAAGGCCATGATGGAGGACATTGCCGTCCTCACCGGCGGCAAGCTGCTGAGCGAGGACCTCGGCATCAAACTCGAAAACGTGGGTCTTGATGATCTGGGCCGCGCCAAGCGGGTGGTCATCGACAAGGAAAACACCACGATCGTCGAGGGAACCGGCAAACAGGCGGATATCAACGCCCGTGTCAACCAGATCCGCCGTCAGATCGAGGAAACCACCAGTGACTACGACCGCGAGAAACTCCAGGAACGTCTGGCCAAGCTCGCCGGTGGTGTGGCTGTGATCAATGTCGGTGCCGCGACCGAAACCGAGATGAAGGAAAAGAAGGCCCGCGTCGAGGACGCCCTCCATGCGACCCGTGCGGCCGTTGAGGAAGGAATCGTCGCCGGTGGTGGCACAGCCCTGCTGCGCTGTCTGCCTGCTCTCGACAAGGTCAAGGCCAAGGGTGACGAGAAGATCGGTGTGGATATCATCCGCCGCGCCGTCGAAGCACCCCTGCGCACCCTGGCTGGCAATGCCGGTGTCGAAGGCTCGATCATTGTCAACGAGGTCAAGAACCGCAAGGGAAGCGAAGGCTACAACGTCGCCACGGGCGAATATGTGGACCTCATCGCCGCCGGTGTTGTCGATCCGAAAAAGGTCACACGCACGGCCCTCCAGAACGCCGCGTCCATCGCGGGTCTGCTCCTGACGACCGAGGCGGTCATCAGCGAACTGCCCGAGAAGGAAAAGGCCCCCGCCGGCGGACCCGGTGGTGGCATGGGCGGAATGGGTGGCATGGGCGGTATGGACTACTAGGATCCGATCCACTCGGCCCCTTCAAGAAGGCCGAAGCATTCACAAGGCGTCCCGCGAAACCGGGACGCCTTTTTTTGTGACAGCAGGTCCGTCGTGGACACGGATGGCTCCGGGGGAGGGCGTGTGCCGGGACCGCGTTTTTATTGAGTTGATCGGCCCCACCGCTTTTGGGAAGGTTTCGGCCATGAAACCCTCCCTGCTCCTGCTGCTTTTGTTCCTGGCCATCCCGGCCCGTCTGGGGGCCCAGGATGACGCCTTTTACGGACGCAAAATCGCGCTTCTCTGCGAGGAATTGCATCAGAAAAATCTCAAGTATCTGTGGGCCTCCGACGATCCGGCCAAGGGCGGCCTGGATTGTTCCGGGGTGGTCCGTCACATTTTCCGCGAGGTGTACGGGGTGGACCTGCCGGATGAATCAGGTCTTCAGTACGAGTACTTGAAAAAACACGGGCAGGTGTGGGACGCCAGATCCAAAAACTGGTCCCCCCTCAAATTGCAGACGGGGGACCTGATCTTCATCACGGGCACGTACAAGTCCGACCGGGTCTCCCCCATCACCCACGTGGTCATCTACATCAATGAGGAAAAAATTTTCGGGGCCCAGGACATGGGCAAACGGATTGATTATCAGACCCCGGGCGTGGGTTTTTTCCGTTTCAAACCGCTCCATCCCGTGGGGTACGACGGGATGGACGAGACCCGTATCCGCGAAAAACCCCATTTATACAGTTATGGCCGTTTTATTCCTTCGGCAGAAACGGTCAAAAAGCAGGTTCCAAATTTGAATAAGGAACAGGTCGGCTCTCAATAGGGGGTTATGGTTCAACTGCAATGACTCGTCCATTGACGGAATAGTGGAGAGGTGTTCCATGACGTTTGGCTGTTTCCCGTGCCCTGGTGGCAGCACGACGCAGGGCTCTGGCCACGTCTTTGGAAAGCGGAGTCGTGGGTTTTTTTTGGTTTTCATGGTCCCTCTTCAATGAGTTCAAGTTGTTGTGTGGAATTGTCATAGACGGTCCACGAGTCTGCCAGATGACGGTACAACTTTGTAAAATTGTTCCATCCCCGATGAAATCTTCTTTTGACATCCAAACAAGGGACGGAATGTCCTCCCTGACTGACTCTATTGGTGATGCGGCGAATGGCAAGCTGGGTGGAGTTCAATTTGAGAAAAATGATTTCAATTCGATCCCCGGATGTTTTCCAGCGTTTCAGCCGTCCGAGATAGGTTTGACCACTCAGGGTGCTTTCAAAGGCAAAATCCATTCTCATGGCCGCCAAACGATCGAGTTCATGTAGCAGTAGTCGGGCCGCCGTAATTTTTGCCAGCTCTGGCTTAAGTGGGGACAGCCCGGCTGCAATCAGGTCTGCATTTACAAAGTGTGTCATACGGCCTTCACGAGGGAGAAACTCCCGGGCAAAAGTGGTTTTACCCGCACCATTTGACCCGGCAATAATGATGCAGCGGGGGGGAGGCTCTGCCACGCGTTTGGGCAAATTCATGTGGCTATATTAACTTATGCTCCTGCAGCAAACAAGAAATACTGATGGATGTGGCTGAAATACGCCCATGTGGTGAAAACCACTGCGACGACATTTTTGCGGTCGAATTGGAACAGTACAACTTAAAATAAGAAATACCGCTGCGAGTCTGTTCGTGGATAGGGAATTGTGTGGAAAACTGAAAAATCACAATTTTTTCATTTGCGCGGGCGGCCAAGAACGCTACAAAGCCCTGCATGAAAATTGTCCTCGCATATTCCGGCGGACTGGATACCTCCGTCCTTCTCACTTGGCTTAAAGAAAAATACGATGCCCAGATCATCGCATTTTGCGCCGATGTCGGCCAGGAGGAGGAGCTCAAGGGTCTCCGTCCCAAGGCGCTCAAAACGGGCGCGGACAAATGCTACATCGATGACCTCCAGGAGGAATTCGCCCGGGACTTCATCTATCCGATGATCCAGGCCGGGGCCATCTACGAGAACCAGTATTTTCTGGGAACGAGCATCGCCCGTCCGCTCATCGCCAAACGCATGGTGGAAATCGCCCGCCAGGAAAAGGCCGCCGCCATCGCGCACGGGGCCACGGGGAAGGGCAATGACCAGGTCCGGTTTGAACTGACCGCCGCCGCCCTGGCCCCCGAGCTGGAGGTGATCGCCCCCTGGCGCATGGAGGAATTCCGCGAGGAGTTTCCCGGCCGCACGGAAATGATCGCCTATGCGGCAAAGCACAAAATCAATGTCGAGGCCTCGGCCAAGAAACCCTATTCGATGGACCGCAATCTGCTCCATATCAGCTACGAGGCGGGGGTGATGGAGGA
>JANRIZ010000173.1:0-3811 GCA_033764445.1 Verrucomicrobiia bacterium
AAGTCTGCGGATCATTTGACGATTTCGATCTGGCTCTTGGAATCGATCTTGATCTGGGGGGCTCCGTCGCGGTTGGTGACCGTGCCGGTGATGCGGATCCGCTGGCCCTGGATGTTGTTGAAGAGTTCGGCCCAGCCGGCGTCATCCTTGTCGAGGTCCTTTTTGAAGACCACACCATGGCAGTGGGTGCTGCCCTTTTTGTATTTTTCAAAATTGATGAACCGTGCCTTGCCGCTGGAGGCGCGGCTGACCTCGACGACCACGCCCTCGACGGTCACCTCGTTGTTGAGATTTTCCATCAGTTTGACGTGTTCGGACCAGTCGATGATTTTTGCGTCACGGACCGGTTCGGATGCGCCGGAAGAGGCGGGCGAAGCGGGGGAGGCTGCCGGGGTGTTGGTCGGGTCGGCGGCCACCAGAAAACATGTCGTCACACAGAGGGAACACAGCAGGGGAAGAACATTTTTCATAACGCCGCATGATGCACCCCCGAAGTGACAAAAAAATGACAGTCGTGTGACCTCTTGATGACGGTTTTCAATTCAAGTCTTCATAAAACAGCATTCAAACTCAGTCCGCAGAAACCGGAGAGCCTCCGAGCCAGTCTGCGGATGAGGTGCTTTATGTTCCCAGCCGGGCATTGGCCAGGCTGCGCGTGGTGATTTCCTCCTGAACGCGGGTGAGGAAGGCCTCCACATTTTGCGGACCCTCGTCGCCCTTGGCGCGGGAACGGACGGCGACGGTTCCGGCCTCGATTTCCTTCGCGCCGACCACCAGCAGGAAGGACACCTTATCCGTCTGACCCCGGCGGATTTTGCCGCCGATTTTGTCGGTGCGTTCGTCGATTGAAGAGCGGAAACCCAGCGCGTGGAATTTCTGCTGTAAGAGGCGGCAATGGGCGATCTGACCCTCGTTGATGGGCAGCAGGCGGATTTGTTCCGGGGCGAGCCAGGTGGGGAAGGAGCCGCCGAAGTGTTCGATCAGAAAGCCGACAAACCGTTCGTGCGTGCCCAGAGGGGCGCGGTGGATGCACAGCGGGATGGCCTTGGAATTTTCCGGCGTTGTGAATTCCAGGCCGAAACGGCGTGGCACGGCAAAATCGACCTGGTTGGTGGCGAGCGTGAATTCCTTGCCGATCGCACTCCAGACCTGCACATCGATCTTGGGTCCGTAAAAGGCGGCTTCGTTGGGAACCTCAATGTATCTGATGCCCGAATCGATCAGGACCTGGCGGACCATGTCCTCGGTCTTTTTCCACAACACCGGATCATCAACAAATTTTTTGCCCAGATGCGCGGGGTCATGGGTGGAAAAGCGCATGACGTAGTCCTTGACCCCGAAGATTTCAAAATATTTCAGGTACATCGCATTGACCGCCTGGAACTCCGCCGCAAATTGCTCCTCGGTGCAGTAGATGTGGGCGTCATTCATCTGCATGGAACGCACGCGCATCAGCCCCATCAGCTCACCGGACTGCTCGTAACGGTAGCAGGTGCCGTACTCGGCCAGGCGCAGGGGCAGGTCGCGGTAGCTGCGGGGCACTGCGGCAAAAATCTTGTGGTGATGGGGGCAATTCATTGCCTTGAGATAGTACGTGACCTTGCGTCCGTCCTCCTCGACAAATTCCATCGGGGCGAACATGGATTCCTTGTAGTAGGGAAGATGTCCGCTCGTCAGGTAGAGATGCTCCCGCGCAATATGCGGCGTGCGGACTCGACTGTATCCCGCGGCAAATTCCGTTTCCTTGGCCAGGCGTTCAAGTTCCTCGATGAGGACCGTGCCCTTGGGCAGCCAGAGAGGCAGGCCGGGTCCGACGTCCTCCGTGTCGAAAGTGAAAAGCTCCATTTCCTTGCCCAATTTGCGGTGGTCGCGCTGTTTGGCCAGTTCGAGATTTTGCAGATGCTTTTCCAGTTCCTCCTGTGAGGGGAACGCCGTGCCGTAAATGCGCTGGAGCTGTTTGTTCTTTTCATCGCCCCGATGGTAGGCCCCCGCGATGGACAGCAGCTTGAAGGCCTTGATGTCGCCCGTGGATTTGACATGGGTTCCCGCGCACAGGTCCGTGAATTCGCCATTGGTGTAGAAGCTGACCGCTTCGCCTTCCGGGATGTCACCCAGGCGGCTGATTTTGAAGGGCTGATTGCGTTCCTTAAAAAAGGCTTCCGCCTCGGCACGGCTGACTTCCCTGCGGATGAAGGGTTGCTTTTCGGAAACAATTTTGGCCATTTCCTTTTCCAGCCGTTCCAGATCCTCGGGAGTGAACCGGTGTTCGAGATCGAAGTCGTAGTAAAATCCGTCATTGGTCGGGGGACCGATATCGAGCCGGGCGGTGGGAAATACGCGCAGGACAGCCGTGGCGAGAACGTGGGCGGAAGAGTGACGGAGCTCCTCCAGAGGGGACATTTTGCGATCGTATTCCATAGGGGTTTTGAGAGTAAAAGCCACTGGCGCAAGGTCAAGAGTGCTTATGAAAAACGGATTGGCCACAAAAAAGCACAAAAAACACAGGGGGGTCAGAGACGGAGGTTTCGACGGGGGGAAGGCAAAGAGCATCGCACTGGGAAATCGGGATGAATCCGGAGGATCAACAGCCACAAAAAGGCACAAAATTCTCAAAACGTCGAAGAGACATCACGTACGGATATGGGTCAGGGTCTGATGAATTGTCGGCAAAAATCCACCGGTTTTAATGCAGGCACAGGGGATTTTTGGTAGTCCTTTATATTTCGGGTGACAATTAATTGGGCGCCAAATGCGGAGGCACAGACAGATTGCATAGCATCTTCCAGATCATTCATTGGCAGGGACAATGCCTGTTGCATGAGGGAGGTGGAAACAGGGGCAATCTCCACAAAATGCAGAAGATCGAAAATAAAATGACGGGCCTTTCCATCTGTCAAATAATGGAGATTGGCCAAGGAATGCCAGGCAACCGCCGACTGGCCCGGATTCTTTTCGGCCCATGTCAGGACACTGCCGCTGTCCCGACTGTGGGGGGTACGTCCCAGTGCCACATCTAACAGAACATCGCAATCAATCAGCAGGCGCATGGATTAAAGGGAGTATTTCTTTTTGAGTTGGTCCGCTCGAGGGTCATTCCTACGAGTCACATGCAAACGACCCAGCCAGCGTTGTACGAAGCATGTGGGGGAATTGCCCTGAGTGGAAAGTCCGGAATCGCTTGCCTGTTTGAGGAGGGATTCCACCAGGCCTGAGACAGAGGTGTGCCGGGACCGGGCCAGGTATTTGGCCCGGGCAGAAACTTCTGGGTCAAGGGTGAGGGTGACGCGTTTCTTCATATGCATACGATAGCAATACATGCATACTCCGTCAAGAGAGGGGTTCGTCAGAAAAAGCTCTCATCTGCCATCCCTCCAAAAAATCTGAGTGAATCCGAGCACATTTGCGGATAAGCTCCCGGACGTGATCATTTTACAGGAACAGGAATGGCAATCCCGCCGCGCCCGGCATGAGGCACGGGTGCAGGTGTGGATCGGGCCGCATCTGGACCGGAGGTTCGGTGGCAAAAAGGATCCGGTCATTGATTTTCTCTTCAACTACTATTCTTTGCGTCCCGCCCATCTGCTGCGATGGACACCGGGTTTTGGGGTTGTGCTGGCAGGAGCAGTGGCAGAGGAATTCCTCACGGAAAAATTCTTTGTTCAATTTGCGGAGGGTGTCGGGGTGGATGTCCGGAAGTTTCCCCTGCGGCGCCTGGAGGGAATCGCCTGGGCCTTGAAACTGCTGCGTCAGACCGCCGGGCGCCCCGCGCAAAATGCGTGTTACGGACTGCACGAGTGGGCCATGGTGTACA
>JANRIZ010000014.1:0-3470 GCA_033764445.1 Verrucomicrobiia bacterium
AGGCAGAAATGGTCATGGCCCACGGAGGCAATGGAGCCGAGAAAAACCCCGCGTTTTTTGGCAAAACGTGCGTGGGCCAGTTCCTGGTGGTTGACCCCGTGGAACCAGCCCGGATACAGACCGCGTGAAAAGCCCATTTCCATGCTGTACCGGTCCTCTTCTGTGAGAGTCACCGTGTGTTTTTCCCAGGCCTCGTCAATGGCCTTGCGGTAGAGGCGGGTGATGTTGGCGACGTATTCGGGGGCTTTCAGACGGCCTTCGATTTTCAGGCAGGAAATGCCCAGGCGGATCAGGTCGGGGATCGCCTCCACACCCGCGAGGTCCTGAGGGGAGAGCAGGTAGTGCCGGTCGCCGAGGTCCACCGGTTTGCCATCCGCAACCAACTCGTAGGGCATGCGGCAGGCCTGGGCGCATTCACCCCGGTTGGCGCTGCGTCCGCCCAGGGATTCACTGGTCAGGCACTGGCCGGAGTAGGCGACACACAGGGCACCGTGAACGAACATTTCAAGGGGCATTTTCAGATCCGGGTGTTGTGTGCGCAATTTGTCCAATTCCGGGATCGACGTTTCCCGGGCGAGGACGACCAGATCGCAGCCGAGTTCCTCCGCAAAATGCACGCCCTCGGGGCCGGTGACGGTCATCTGGGTGCTGGCATGGATGGGCAGGTCCGGGGAGAGGGCCCGGGCCAGGCGGACCATGCCGGGGTCCTGGACAATGACCGCATCCACTCCCGCCCGGATGCAGGCTTCGAGCAGTTCGCGGGCCTCGCGGAGTTCGTGGGCGAAGACGAGCACGTTGAAGGTGACGTATCCCTTGACCCCGCGGGCGTGGAGATCGGCCATGATCTCGGGCAGCTCCGCCATCGTGAAATTTTCCGCCCGCATGCGGGCATTGAACCGTTCGAGCCCGAAATAAATGGAATCCGCCCCATTTTCAATGGCCGCCCGCATGCAGGCGCGGTCGCCGGCGGGGCTCATGAGTTCGGGTTTGCGGGACATCGACCGACCCTAGGCCATTCCCGGGCTGGTTTCCAGCAAAGTCCTGAAAGTCATCGGCATGGAAACAATGTGGCGGACCCGGATCAGATGTGTTAAAACCTCCGGGAAATGAGTCAATTTAGTCTGCTCATCGAAAAAATAAGCAATACGTCGCTCCCATTTGTTTTGATCGGGGGTCATGCGGTGAATTGTCATGGTTACGATCGGCAGACGGCGGACTTGGATTTGATGGTATGCATTGAAAACCGTACCGCGTGGTTGAAGGCCCTGGCGGAATGGGGATATGAACCCTATCATCAGACGGATGCATTTATCCAGTCCCGGCACCGGGAGGAAAAATGGCCGGATGTGGATCTGATGACCGTCAATGAGTCCACTTTTGGAAAGATCAGTTCCGATGCGAAAAAAATCACATTCGGGGGGATGCACGTGCTCGTTCCCTCCGTCCACCATATGATTGCCTTGAAGCTGCACGCATGGAGAAATGGATCTGAACATCGGAAAAACAAGGACTGGGATGATATCGCCTCCATGATGGAAGCCTGTGCTGTGGATATCCGTGATCCTGGATTCAAAATGCTCGTGGAACGTTATGGAGGGCCGCATGCCTGGCAAAAAATCAGCAAATCATTCTGATTCCCCACCCGACCCGATTGTGCATTATCCGGACGGACTGAGTCTGCCGGTTCCTTTCAGACCTCCTCCGCGCCGTTTCCGCTTTTATGACGATCTGGAGGAGTTGTACCGGCATTTTGAGGAAGTCAAAAACTCCACGGTCCATGTTCCAAGAGCCAGAAAAGTCAAGGAAGGAGAAAACTTTCCACCCTTTGACATGGAATAGGCCCCCCCGATTTTTCTGCTGGTCGGCGGGGCCGGGAGAGCGGATGGTTCCGGGTGATGAAAGTCTTGATTGCCGGATGCGGATATGTCGGGACGGCACTGGCGCGGGCGCTGCACGTGCGCGGTGTGCCGTTTTTGGGGCTGGCGCGGAATCCGCAGACCCTTGCCGAATGGACGCGCGCCGGATGGCCGGTCCGTGAGGCGGATGTGAACGCTCCGGACACGTTGCGGACCGTGGAAAGGGATTTTACGGATGTGGTCGATTGTGTGGCCGCCGGACGCGCGGGGGGGGTGGAGGCGTATGAAAAAACATATCATGAGGGAATGCGGAACCTGATCGCGGCCACAGCACCCTGGCTGCATCCGCCCCGTCTGATTTTCACCAGCAGCACCTCCGTGTACGGTCAGAATGATGGCAGCGTTGTGGAGGAGGATTCATCCACCGATCTTGCAGGTCCCACCGGGGCGGTGCTGGTGCGGACCGAGCGGCTGTGTCTGGAAAGCGGACGCGGTGGGGTGCTACGCCTGGCCGGGATATACGGACCGGGGCGTGGAATGAATTTCAAACGGTTCATGGCCGGCGAGGCGGTCATCGAGGGGGAGGGCCGGCGGCACATCAACCAGATTCACCGGGAGGACATTGTCGGGGTCATCGTCGCCGTGCTGGAGCGGCCCGCCCTGGTCGGGGAGACATTCAATGTCGTGGATGACGCGCCGGTGACCCAGCGCGACTTTTACGGGTGGCTGGCCGAACGCACCGGGAAGCCGATGCCTCCCACCGTCCCCGCCGCGCAAAATGCGGAACGGACATTCGGTCTGACCGACAAACGGATTTCCAACCGCAAAATGCGGGAGCGGCTGGGGCATGCATTGCGTTACCCCACCTTCCGGGAGGGTTTGGAGCCGATGATCCGCGAATGGGAAAGTGGATCCGCAGACTTGTCCCGGATTGTTCGGAACTAACACAGATTTACACAGATTAACGCAGATTTTTTTTGGTGCTGAGCGGTCAAGCCCGACTCTCAGGGTCTTTGTTTTTTTGTTCTGACGTCAGTAAAACTTCACGGAGAGGGAAGGCGTTTGCAAAGACGAATAAAAGGCACCCTCCCCAAAAAATCTGTGAGAATCTTTGAGAATCTGCGTCTAAACCTCTTTGATCGTTTTCGAGGTTTCAATTCTGCTTGCGGGGCGGGGGGTGGCTCCGTAGAACCGGAGCCTGTCATGGCGCGACTTCATCTCAACCCCTCCCAGCAGGCCGTGGTACAGGAGCGGGCGCCGCGGATCGTGGTCATGGCCGGGGCGGGGACGGGAAAGACCGCCACCACGGTGCATCATGTGGCGTCCCTGATTCGTGATGGGGTTTGTCGGTCGCAAGTCCTGATGATCACCTTCACGCGCAAGGCCGCCAACGAGATGCAGCGGCGTGTCAACCGTCTGGTCGATGACATTCCGCTCCGCAAAAACGAGGGGGAAATGACCGTCGGCACGTATCACGCCGTCGGCATCCAGCTCTTGCGCGAGGACCCGAAGGGTTTTGGATTTTCCAACCGGACCTTTTCCATCATCGACGATTCGGAGTCGCTGGCGCTGTGGAAATCCGCGTACAAGGAATGCGGGATCACCAATGGTGAC
>JANRIZ010000036.1:0-5260 GCA_033764445.1 Verrucomicrobiia bacterium
AGAATCCCTCTTTTGTGTGTTTTGCGCCTTTTTGTGGCCAAAATGCGGCGGCCCGTTGGGCCTCGCAGAGCGGAGGCGGGGACGCCTCCTGATGCACGCGGGGACGCGTGCGCTCCCCGGGCAGTTTTGAAAGAATCCCCCTTTTGTGTGTTTTGTGCCTTGAAGTTTACCCCGGATTGATCGGGGTGGCCAAAATGCGGCGGCCTGTTCAGTGAACTTTGAACCCCGTCAGGCCGCCAGGGGATGGGGCGGGATACGGGCCAGTTGATGCAGGAAAATCTGGCGCAGACTCTGGGCGACAATTTCCGTGGACCAGAAGGGACGGACGATCATGGCCGTATCCCCATCCTCTGCCTTCCGGTCCGGCATTCCGACGGTCAGACCCCGTCCGACCAGTTGGATCAGCGGAGTGTGGGCATGGGCGGGAAGAGCCCGGATCCGTTCGGTGATATCCTCCTGGTCGTGAAGGCCCGGGGACAGGTCCAGAATGACAAGGTCGTAGGCGGCGGTGGACAATTTTTCAAAGGCCGAGGCCGTATCCTCCGCGATATCCGGCACAATGCCGGCCTGGGAGAGGGAGTGGAGGATGACCTTCCGGGAGACGGAGTTTTCGTCGATGAGCAGGACCTGTGCGAAGACCTCGGGCTCGGGTTCGGCCAGGGGTGTGTGCTCCAGGATGAAGGGAATGGTTTCAAAGGTGTCGTTGACAATCCTGAACTGGGCCTTGAACGGGCTGGGTTGGGCCTCGGAAATCTCGTGCAGCAGGCTTTCGATGGTTTCGAGCATGACCGACGCATTGGCCAGCCCGGCCTTGTTTGATTTGGCGGTCATTGCATGAATGATGCGGTAGAACTCGAAAAGGGCCGGAGTGGATGTGGTGTCCTGCATGAACACATTCAGCGCGTGGCGGGCGTGGTCGAGGAGTTCGGAATTTTTGGAGAGGAACAACCGGCGGCGGATTTCCGGGGACATCTCACCGGGGGATGAGGACGGGGGTTGGTCCGGATTGTTGATGCTTTTTTCCGGGTGGGCCAGGACATCCTCCAGGATTTCCCCCAGGACCTGGATTCGGGTGACGGATTTGAAAAGGATCCGGGCGGCTTTGGCGTCCCAGGTTTTCTGCATGCGGCTGGCCGAATTGTCATTGGTCAGGATGACCGCAGGAAGTGTTTCCAACTGGGGATAGCGGCGCATGTAGCGCAGAAGATCGCCCCCGTCCATGCCCCCGGGAATGATCAGGTCCAGGACCACGATGTCGGGAACCGCGCGGAGGGCCTCGACCAGAGCGGAGGTCGAGTCCCCGGCGACCCTCACCGTCCAGCCTTCCGCCTCCAGTCTGCGCTTGCACAGACCGGAGTAAATCTTGTCATCCTCAATGAGCAGCACGTCGGGCATGGGAGCACCGCCTGTTAGTGACAAGATACCATCAAAACAACAAAAATCCAGTCAGCCAGGAGTTCAAGGGGGTCAGCCCCGGATTACGAGGCTTTGATGGCCGAGGCCGCCGCCTTGTCGATGGCCCAGATCAGGTCACCCTGTTCGGGGTCCACACGCATGCAGGGGTACAGGGGGTCACCTTGACCGCTGAGGACCTCTTTGAGGACCGTGGCTTTGTCCTGACCCGCCACCAGAAACATGACCGTGGCCGCGTTGTTGAGGACCGGGAAAGTAAGAGTGATCCGGTGGGTCTGAAATTTCTCAACCCAATTATCCGTGACCCATGGGACACTTTTGTAGAGGGCCTCCGAGTCGGGGAAGAGGGAGGCCGTGTGACCATCGGGACCCATTCCGAGCAAAATGAGGTCGAACCGTGCGATGCCGTTGCGGAGGAGGCCCCGCGATTCAAAAAAGGTCCTGATTTTCCGTTCGTATTCCCGGGCCGCCGCCGCCGGTTCCTGGGGCTGGGTGGGAATGGCCACGACATGGTCATCGGGGATTTCCGCCGGAACAAAGAGGGTTTCGCAGGCCATGCGATAGTTGCTGTCCTCGTGGTTGTGGGGGACAAACCGTTCGTCGCCGAAAAAGAAGTAGGTTTGGGACCAGGGCATGCGCTGGCGCAGGTCCGGATCCCCCGCCAGCAGCCGGTGCAAAATCCGGGGGGTGGAACCTCCCGAGAGGCACAGGGAAAAGAACCCATGGGCGGCAATGGCCTCTCCCGCACGGGTGATGATTTCCTCCGCCGCAAAGCGGGCCAGACTCTCGGAATCCTCCAGGATTTTGATTTTGCGGTTCATGGTGGAAACCTAGCAGGCCTGCTGCTTCAGCTTGTGGTCATTGACCCATTTGCGTCCATCCTGTTCGATGAGCCTGTCGGCGGCGGCGGGCCCCCAGGAACCGGCGGGATAATTGGGGAAATCCCGGGCCGGGAGCGATTTCCAGACATCCAGGATCGGCGTGGCCACCGCCCAGGCCGCCTCGACCATGTCCGTGCGGTGGAAGAGGGTCGGATCGCCGACCATGCAGTCGTGGATGAGGGTTTCGTAGCCCGTGGACGGGGGATTGGTGCCGAAATCCTTGTAGTTGAACTCGAGATTGACACTCTGGGTGCGGATGAACGCCCCGGGGGTCTTCGCGAGCATTTCGATGGAGATACCCTCATCGGGCTGGATGCTCATGATCAGACGGTTGGGACCCAGGTCGCTGGCCAGCGAGGCGTTGCCCTCCTGTCCGCCAAAAAAAGCCAGCGGCGCGCGCCGGAACTGGACGACGATCTCGGTTTTGCGTTCCGCCAGACATTTCCCGGAGCGCAGGTAGAAGGGAACCCCCGCCCAGCGCCAGTTGTCCACGTACAGTTTCAATGCCGCAAATGTCTCCGTATTGGAAGTGGGACTGACATTTTTTTCCCCGCGGTAGGCCGGATAATTTTTTCCGCCCGCCACCCCCGCGTCGTACTGGCCGCGAACGGTGTTTTGAATCACCTCCTCGGGGGTCATGGGACGGATGGATTCGAGCACCTTCATTTTTTCGTTGCGGACCGCATCCGCCCGCAGGGAACTCGGGGGGTCCATTGCCGTGAGGGCCAGCAGCATGAACATGTGGTTCTGGATGACATCCCGGAGAACCCCCGCCTTTTCGTAGAAGGCCCCGCGCGTTTCGACCCCGACGGTTTCCGCGGTGGTGATCTGGACATGGTCGATGAAGCGGCGGTTCCAGACGGGTTCAAAAATCCCGTTGCCAAAGCGGAAGACCATCATGTTCTGGACGGTTTCCTTGCCGAGATAATGGTCGATGCGGTAGATCTGGTCCTCGTGGAGCACCTGACGGACCGAGGCATTGAGGGCCTTGGCGGATTCCAGGTCGTAGCCGAAGGGTTTTTCGATGATGACCCGTTTCCAGGGGGTGCCGTGGTCATTCTGCTGGGTCAGCCCGACCAGCCCCATGTTTTTGATGATGTGGTCAAAGTACTCCGGGGGCGTGGACAGATAAAAGAGGACATTGCCCTGGGTGTGATGTTTTTGACCCACCTCCGTGAGCATGCCGTTGAGGGTTTCGTAGGTCTGACGGTTGTCAAACTCGCCCTTGCAGTAATACAGCCGGTCCTTGAGTTTGGCCCAGATGACCTCATCGACCTTCTGGGTGGCGAACTGGTGGATATCCTGGTCAAACTGCGCCCGCACCTGCTCCTGGGTGAGGTCCCGCCGGGCCACGCAGATGATCGCGAAGTTGTCGCTGAGCAGATTGTGGAGCAGGAGATTGTAGAGGGCCGGCAGCAATTTGCGTTTGGTCAGGTCCCCGGAGGAACCGTAGATGACAAAGATGCAGGGATCGCCGGGGCGTTCGTACTGGGCATGGGAGTTGGACATACGGGGCGGGCTCCGGGGTTATTTGGGTTCCTGATGACCGCCGAATCCCTTGCGCATGGCGGAAAGGATTTTTTCGGAAAACGTGTTTTCCTGGCGGGAGCGGAACCGTTTGTAGAGGGCGGTCGTGAGCACATCCGCCGCCACGGCCTGTTCGACGGCCGCATTGACCGTCCAACGGCCTTCGCCCGAGTCGTTGACCTTGCCGCTAAACCCGCCCAGTTCCCCGTCCTTGGCCAGCTCGATGACGGCCAGGTCCAGCAGCCAGGAGGGGATGACACTGCCGCGGCGCCAGAGTTCGGAGATGGCGGCCACATCCAGATCGTAGCGGTGTTCGGCCTTTTCGGCGCCTGTTTTGGCGCTTTTCATGATTTCAAAACCCTCGCCGTAGGCTTCCATCAGCCCGTATTCGATGCCGTTGTGGACCATTTTGACGTAGTGACCCGCCCCCGCCGGGCCGCAGTGCAGGTAGCCTTCGGGAGCGGTCCCTTTTTCGAGAATGGGTTTGATGTCGCCCACACCCGGTGCGAGGGCCTTGAAGATCGGGTCGAGGGTTTTGACCTGCTCCACGGGCCCGCCAATCATCTGGCAATACCCGCGTTCCAGCCCCCAGACCCCGCCGCTCACACCCACGTCCACATAGTGGATTCCCTTTTCTTTGAGCGCAATCGCCCGGCGGGCGTCGTCTTTGTAGAACGAGTTGCCTCCCTCGATGATGGTATCTCCAGCAGAAAGAAGTTTGGATACCTCATTGACGTGAGTTTCGGTGACGTCCCCACAGGGCAGCATCAGCCAGACGAACTTGGGGGAGGGGAGCTTGGAGACAAGGTCCTGAAGCGAGGAGGAGCCAATCGCGCCATCCTTGACCGCGGCGGCCACCTTGGCCTGGTCCCGGTTAAAAACCACCACTTCGTTGCCGGCACGAATGAGGCGTCGTACCATTCCGCCGCCCATGCGGCCCAATCCAACCAGTCCGATTTTCATGATCCTGTTCCTTTTTTTAAGGGTGTTTTAAAATTCGTCCCATCGTGGGTGGGCGTCGTTGAACCCGACTCCCACGCGGAACCACTACCAAAGAGGGTTTCCGCAAAAAGCGAAAGCCAAAAATCCGTGAAATTGGGAAGTCAAAAAAAGACATTATTGGTGCGTTGGGAAAATGACCCGAGATTCGCGATCAAGACATCAGTGCCCCTCACGGAAGGGGGACGGGCTCGGTGGGGGCCAAAAAAACATGTGCGAAGGGGTGTGATCTGTGGTTTAACAATCCCCCCTTTTATGACCCCCTCCCAGGACAGCCAAAACCAAACCCAGGAGATGAAACTTCTGGCCCGGGAAGTTTCGCGGCGGCGGACCTTTGCCATCATCTCCCATCCGGACGCCGGAAAAACCACCCTCACGGAGAAGTTCCTCCTGTACGGGGGCGCGGTGCAGCTGGCGGGAAGTGTGACCTCCCGCAAGAA
>JANRIZ010000042.1:0-2323 GCA_033764445.1 Verrucomicrobiia bacterium
TTTTATGACCGACACCCAACCCGAACAACTCAAGATCGTCATCGTGGGCCATGTGGACCACGGCAAATCCACATTCATCGGACGCCTCTTTTACGACACCGGCTCGCTCCCCGAGGGGAAATACGAGCAACTGGTCAAAATCGCCGAAAAACGCGGTGTCCCCTTCGAGTTTGCCAACCTGATGGATTCCCTCCAGTCCGAGCGCGATCAGAACATCACGATGGACACCTCGCAGATATGGTTCCGCACGCCCAAACGCCAGTACGTCATCATCGACGCCCCGGGACACAAGGAATTCCTCAAAAACATGATCACCGGTGCCGCCCGCGCCGACGCGGCCTTTCTGCTGATTGCGGCCAACGAGGGGGTGCAGGAACAGAGCCGACGCCACGGATACCTCCTGAGCCTGCTGGGAATCCGCCAGGTGGTTGTCCTGGTCAACAAAATGGACATGATCGGGTACAGCCAGGAGACCTTTGAGAAGATCCGTGCGGAATACTCGGACTTCCTCGCCAAAATAGGGGTCACTCCGAAAACCTTCATCCCCATGGCGGCCAAACACGGTGCCACGGTCGCCCAGCGCGAACCGCAGCTTTCCTGGTACACGGGGCAGACGGTTCTCGAGGCTCTCGACGAATTTGAAATGCCGGTTGCCCCGGTGGAAAAACCGCTCCGGTTCCCGCTCCAGGACATCTACCGTTTCGACCATCGCCGCATTCTCACGGGCAAAATCGAGTCGGGTCGGCTGCAGGTCGGCGACCGTCTGGTTTTTGCCCCGGGCATGAAATCCAGCACGGTCAAATCCATCGAGCGGTGGAACGAGCCGGCCACGGACTCCGCCCACGCGGGTCAGTCCATCGGCATCACGCTGACCGAACAGATCTTTGTCGAACGCGGTCACGTGGCCATGCACGACAAGGACCCGGCCCATGTCACCCAGGAGTTTGAGGCCAAACTTTTCTGGATGGGGAAGGCGCCCATGGAGCTGGGGCGCACATACCGCCTGAAGATCAACACGCAGGATGTCGAGGCGGAGCTGCTGTCCATCGACCGGGTCATTGATGCCTCCACGCTCAGCGCGGAGGCCGCCACCCGCACCCGGATTGAAAAAAATGACGTGGCGGAGGTCAGGCTCCGGACCAAGTCTCCGGTGGCCTTTGATACGCACGATCTGATCAACGAAACAGGGCGTTTTGTCATCGTCGACAAAACCACGGTCTCGGGGGGTGGCATCATCATCCGTGCCCTTGGGGAGCAGGCCCGCGAATCGGCCCTCTCCGGATCCAACCTCACCTGGAACAAGACGGAGATCGGCTACGAGGACCGCATTCTGCGTCATCGCCACAAGGGCGCGGTCGTGTGGCTGACCGGTCTTTCCGGCGCGGGCAAATCCACCATCGCCAACGAACTGGAAAAGGAGCTTTTCCTCCGCGGCATGCAGGTGGCCGCTCTCGACGGCGACAACCTTCGTTTTGGACTGTGCAAAAATCTCGGGTTCAGCCGCGAGGACCGGAGCGAAAACATCCGCCGGGCCGCCGAGGTGGCGCGGCTGATGGCCGACCATGGTTTGATTGTCGTCGTCTCCCTCATCTCCCCCTTCCGCATTGACCGGGCCGCCGCGCGGGAAATCGCCCGCGAGGGGGCGCTCGACTTTTTTGAGGTGTACGTCAATGCCCCGCTTTCCCTGTGCGAGGAGCGTGACCCCAAGCATCTTTACAAAAAGGCACGCGCCGGGGAGATTTCGGATTTCACCGGGATTTCCTCCCCGTACGAGGTTCCCGAATCACCGGAAATCGAGTTGCGGACCGATACGATGAGTCCGAAGGAATGTGTCACCGAGGTTCTCGACCACATCCTCCGCAGACTCGAGGTTTCCACCGGCGACGTGGAAATCTGAGAAAGGCCACGGAGTGTGCAGAGGGCAGAAAAGGGACAGACAAATAGTGCAAGATCACGCGTCGCGCCTGCAAAGTATCAGTGACGGCACGCACACGGCCACGTACAGTTACCTGCCTAATTCCAGCCTGTTGCAGCAGACAGTCCTCAAACAAGGCACCCAGACGCGGCTGACAACCACGCGCCAATACGACAATCTCAACCGGCTCACCCAGATTGCCTCCACGCCCTCGGGGGCTTCTGTCGTCAGCCACGCGTACGAATTCAACGATGCGAACCAACGGACAAAGGTGACGTTGGCCGATGGGAGTTATTGGGAGTACGGGTATGACTTGAAGGGACAGGTCATCAGTGCCGTCAAAAAGTTTGCCAATGGGACGGCCATTCCCGGGATGACGTATCAGTATGAGTTTGATGACATCGGCAA
>JANRIZ010000047.1:0-14657 GCA_033764445.1 Verrucomicrobiia bacterium
AATTTGGTTATTTGATCCAAGCCCTGTAAGGGCGGTGCAATCAGTGGACAATGACCCCAGAGGATGTTCGGGGTTTGCTGACCTCAAACTTTAAAAGATTCAGGTCAATTTATTACTAAAAAGTGTCACAGGTTTGACACATTCATGAAACATGGAGTTCACAGAGTGGGATTATGGTATTTCCATGTCGAGCGTGTTTCAAGGTCAGAAATCCACACGCGCCTTCACTTTGATCGAGATGATTGTGGTCATTGCGATCATCGCCATCCTGATTGCTTTGGGTTTGCCCATGTACAGTTCCTTCAAGGAAAAGGGTCGCCGCGCACAATGTGTCAATAATCTGAAGCAGTGGGGGACGGCGTTTTACATGTATGCGGCGGAAAATAACGGGTGTCTGCCGCAGGAGGGGGGGGGCGGAACCACAACAAATGGTGCCAGTTATTGGTTTAATGTGGTGCCCACTTATATGAACCAACCATCGTATGCCAATTACGTCGCCAGTGTGGGCGGATTTCGGAATGCTGCCGTTGCCAATTCAGTATTCAATTGCCCGAGCAAAAGGCTCAATCGGAATCCGTCTGATATCATTGCATTTTATTCGGCCTATACCTACAATCAGTGGATTGATGGATCGGGAACGACTGATTTGGGAACCACGGTTCTTTCCAGAATCACTAAACCGAACGATACGGTTCTGATTTTTGCGGCCTATGATTACGACGCTGTCGGCACATGGGCCGCTGCCATTACCAACAATGCCAGCGGTACTTTCATGAGGGGGCCTCAAAAGGAAGGATTTAATGTGCTTTTTGCAGGAGGAAATGTGCGTTTTGCTAAAAATTCAGAAGTCCGGAGTGGCAGTGTCAATGTGACCAACAGTCCCACCCTGATATGGAATCCAAACTATATTGAAGACGGTTGGTGAAAAATTCCGGCACGCGACAATTTCCTTTTTCCGTGCTAGTCTCTGCGCATGTCAGGTCGTTCCCCCTTTCAGGCTCTCGTCTGTGTGGCCCTCATGGTTCTGACCCCACTCCCGGCGCAAAATGCGCCGAAGGCGGGAGGCGGGGATTACGACCCGAAGGCCGAACCCTACGTCATCAAAAAACTCAAGGTGGTGCCGGACCTGACGGATGGTTACCTGCCCGCCAACCTTGAATTCAAGTCCTTCAGTCCCGGTGCGGGCAACTCCGCCACGGTGGCCCTGGCCTATGACGAGGCGAACCTGTATCTGTTTTTTCAAGTCACCGATGCCTCGGCGATGAGAAACTCCGGGGTCGCCCCCCTGACCCCCTACATGGACGGGGATGCCTTGGAACTGGTCCTGGGCCGTTCCCAGCGCAAATTGCCCGACACGTTGGAGGAGGGGGATGTCCGTTTTGTGTTTGTCCCGCTTGAAAGCGGACCCGTGTGCATTGCCTACCGTCCGGTGGTTGGCGGAACCCTTCCGGAGCAGAAAAAGGTCATAGCGGGCAAGGGCCATTCGGTCACGTATGACTGGGGCGATGTGGCGGTGGGGGCGGAGGTGGCCTTCAAAAAAATCCCCGGGGGATACTCCGCCGAGGCGAAAATCCCGCAGGAACTGCTCGGTGTCAAACTCACCAAGGGTCTGGTTCTCTGGGGGGATGTCGGTGCATTTTTTTCCGTGGCCGATGGATCGCGGTCGGACCGTCGGGGTTATCTCTTCAACAAATATGTCCGCGAGGTTTCGGACGTGGCCGAGGCCTCCGAGCTGCATCCGCGCCACTGGGGCGTCTTCAAATTTGAATAGGGAGCAGAGCCACACAAAAGGGGACTTCCCCGCAGATGTCGCAGAGAACCGCAGATCAAACGGATATTTATTGAGGGACCGGCAACCGACAACATTCTGCACGCTCAACGCACAACAGAATTTTCACAACCGCGGATAACGCGGATCACACGGATATTTATTGAGGGACCGACAACCGGCAACCGGCAACCGACAACCGGCAACCGGCAACCGGCAACCGGCAACCGCCTCGCTCAGCCCTGCGTCAGGAATTCCTCAAAAATGGCGGCGCCCTTTTCGAGTTCGCTGATCTCGATGAATTCATCCTTCGTGTGGGCCTGGGCGATGCTCCCCGGGCCCCAGGCAATGGCCGGCAGCCGGTATTCCGAGGCAATGGAGGCATCACAAAACCAGGGGGCCCCGAGTACCTTGCCGCGTCCGGCCATTTGTTTGCTCAGGGTCGCCAGCTTGCGGATATGCGGATTCGCGGGGTCCGTGTAGAGAGCCTGGCAGTTGCGGCTGGAGGAGACCTCCACATCGATTTTGTGTTTTTTGAAACCTGCGCGGATTTCCGTCAGCACCTTTTGGGCCTTTTGCTCTGGGACCAGGCGGAAATCGACCTCGCAGGTGGCGAAATCGGGGACGATGTTGACCTTGCTGCCCCCCTGCATCGTGCCCACGCTCAGAGTGGGCGACCCGAGGACCCGGTTTTTGATTTTTTGGAGACGGGGAAACTGTTCGGTTTCGAGATAGGTGATCGCCCGGGCCAGCTTGTAAATCGCATTCTCGCCCTTGTGCGGCTGGGAACTGTGTACGGCCACACCCCGCGCGGTCAGTTTCATCCACATCGCCCCCTTGTGGGTGTGGACCGGGTTCAAATCCGTCGGTTCCCCCGCAATGACAAAATCCGCACGCTGACCTGATTTCATGAGATGACGGATGCCGTCATTGCCCGCCTCCTCGCCCATGACCGCCGCAAAAACCACGTCGTATCGGAGTTCCTTCGGACGGTTTTTCAACACCTGACCCAAGGCCCAGAGCATGGCCGAAAGTGGCCCCTTGTCGTCACACGCGCCCCGTCCGTACACCCGTCCGTTTTTGATTTTGGGATCAAAGGGATTGATGGTCATTCCCAGGACACTGACTGTGTCGATGTGGGGGCAGAGGAGCAGGACCGGTTTTTTGCCTTTGGAGGATGCTGTGAAACCCAAGGCGTTGGGACGGCCCGGATACACCGTCTGTTTGCGGGGGGAAAGACCGATTTCCCGGAAGCGTTCCAGCACATAATCGGCAATGACGTTTTCGCCCGTCTGATGGGCCGGCACTCCTGCGTCCCCGTGGGGGTTGACGCTGGGGATGGCGATGAGGTCCTGGAGGAGACGGGTCAGGGTTTTGGGTTTCATACGGGGGTGGGCAGTGAGTGGCGGTACCAATCCACGAAGAGAGGGATTCCCTCGTGGATTTTGACCTGGGGATTGTAATCGAGAAGACGGCGGGCCTTGGAGATGTCGGCAAACGTGATCGGCACATCCCCCGGCTGTTCGGGCAGGACACGGATTCTGGCCTTTTTGCCCAGAGATTGCTCGATCAGCGAGATCAGGTCCCGGAGGGAGACCGTCTGGCTTTCGCCCAGATTGATGACCTCGTAGCCCAGCGGACGCGTGAGGGCCGCGCAGATTCCCTGGATGATGTCGGTCACATAGGTGTAATCCCGGCGTGTGGAGCCATCGCCGTACTGCTCGATTTCGCGCCCCTCATCGATGAACCGGGTGAATTTGTGGATGGCCAGGTCCGGGCGCTGACGGGGCCCGTACACCGTGAAGAAACGCAGGCAGACCGCATCCAGCCCGTAGAGGTGGTGGTAGACATGGACCATTTTTTCCCCCGCGTCCTTGGTGGCCGCGTAGGGGGAGATCGGTTTGAAGATCGGGTCCTCCTCGCTGAAGGGCACTTTGGAATTGATCCCGTAGACGCTCGAGGAGGAACCGAAGACAAATTTTTTGACCCCGTGGTCGCGGGCGAGTTCCAGCAGGTTGAGTGTGCCCAGAATGTTGGCCCTCTCGTAGAGCAGCGGTTCCCGGATCGAGGGACGGACCCCGGCACGGGCGGCCAGATGAATGATCGCATCGACAGGGCGCTCCGCAAAAATCCGTTCCAGGGACGGTTTGTCCTCGATGGACACCTCGTGGAGACGGTAGTGGGGGTGGGGCAGGGCCGCGGAGAGATTCCGGCGCTTGATGGCCGGATCGTAATAGTCGTTGATCTCGTCGGCAACCGTCAGGGTATGGCCCTGATCCAGGAGGGTGTCGGCGAGATTTGAGCCGATAAAACCGGCTCCGCCTGTCAGAAAAATATGCATCGGCGGAGGGTAGCGGATGGGGTTTTGGATGTAAACAGCGAACAATTCCACAATGCCGTCGCGGTTTTTCCCACTTTACAGCGGGCGGTGGTGGGGATTACATTGGACGGATGACGTTGATGTTTTTTGCCTTTGCCGGGATCGGCATGCCCGAGCTGGTGATCATTTTTCTGGTGATCATTCTGCTTTTTGGGGCCAACAAAATACCCGAGTTGGCACGGGGATTGGGCAAGGCCATGAAGGAATTCAACAAGGCCAAGAGCGATCTGCAGGATGAGATTCACAATCTCGCCCATACCGAGGAGACGAGGATTCCCGCCAAAACCGCGGATGAGAGCGTCGCCAAAACCCAGATCATTCCCTTTGGCATCCTGCTCCCGGGCGGCGAGGTGAAAAGTCCGCACAGCGATTTCACCCTGAAGGCCGAGGGCAAAAACACCGGGGACATGCTTTACGATGCCCACAACGGACTCGCCTTCAAAATGCCCGCCCGGACCTCCGTCTGATCCTTCATGATCCTTCACTTTGGGGAAGAGTCCCGGTCCGCGCCCTTGTCTTCCGGCGGAGCCTCCACCGGGATCGCCTCGCAGACCTGCTGCCAGCCGGGGAAATTCCATTTGTTCGGAAAATCGCGGCATTGACGCGGTTTGACCGCGTGGATCGTGCAGTGGATCCCCTCCAGGAAGATGCATTCATGGTTGGGTTTTTCCACGAGGCTCAGGCCCTGACGGTCGGTCCTCAGGCGGGTGTAGCGTTCCAGAAAAACCGGTTCCTCCAGACCCAGGGCCCGGCTGATGGCCGAGACCTCCTCCCCGGAAACTTTCACATCCCCCGGCCACCGGCAGCAATTCGTGCAGCGTTGGCATTGGTAGTGGATCGGATTCATATTTCCATCTTTTGAGTGCGTTCCAGTGCCATCCGCAGCGGGAGGACGATGATGAACAGGGTCAGGGCCGCGCAGAGGATCAGCCCCCCCAGATTCAGGATGGCTTGAAGGGAGGCCGGGATGACCGCGGTCAGGGGAGGCATCAGCGGGATGAGAGCCGGGATGGCCAGACAGACCACGCAGGTGATGATGTAGAGGGAGCTGATCACCAGACAGAGTGTCCCGCCGAAACCCGAGACGATTTTTGAGGGGTTGTCTTCCTTGAAATTCGGGTAGAGCACACCCAGACCCACCGCCACCGAGGACAGGGCCGCGCTCATGGAGAGGATCAGGAGGGTAAATCCCGCGATCTGCAGGGGACTTTGGCGGAGCATGTAGCTGGAGAGAAAGATCAGTGGAACCGTGATGGCCGCCGTGCCGAACCAGCTCGAGTAGAATTTCACCAGCACCACCCCGCGGAGCCCCAGCGGGGTCAGCCCCACCAGCCACAGACGCCGGCCTTCCAGGCTGAACTGGGGAAAAACAAAGCGGGTGGTCAGAGTCGAAAGCGTCATGGAGCAGGCCGCGAGGTTCATGTAGGCGACCAGACCCGCCCAGAAGGGGGTGTCCAACTGATAGCGTGTATTGCGCAGGTTGAGAATGTAGATGGCCAGAATGCCGAAAAAGATCGCAAACTGACTCCATTGGGCCGGATCACGCCAGAAACTTTTGTGGTCCTTGAGGACCAGGGCCACCGTATCCCGTGCAAAAAACACTTCCGCGCCCCGCGCCAGCCGGTCCGAAAGCCGGGTCAGAGGCCGCGGGGAACACCGGGAGGCCGTCGGGCGGGTGGCACGCCGTGTCTGCACCCGGTTCCAGCACGGGTAAAAGGCGTGACTGATGAACACACACAGCAGCCAGACCGCCATCAGAGCATGGCTGACGAGGAGGGCCACGTTGAAAATGACGTGGGAGTAGACCCCGTCGACAGTCATGATCAGGGACTGGGCCATCCAGTGGCTGGGGAGCAGGGGACTCATGAGGAACTCCGTATCGCGGAGAACCTGGCTGATCAGGTCGATGGGTTTGGAGTCGGACAGGGTTTGGTAACTGACCGCCTTTGGGGCGGACCAATAGACGAGGGCCGCCAGTGAGAGGAGGGAGGGGAGGAGGAGACGGAGCTGTTTCCAGATCAGGAGCAACCCCATGAGCAGACTGATTCCCAGTGCCGATGCGATCAGGGCATATGGGATGAAGAGGACCAGGAGCAGGGCATTAAAGAGCAGACCCCCCCCAAACACGAGACTGTAGGCCGGCAGGAGAGGGAGAATCAGGAACAAAAACGGCCAGGAGGCCAGCAGGCAGGTTTCCATGCATTTCCATCGGAAGATGTCGCGGTGGGGCAGCGGCTGGTTCAGCAGCCATTCCGTTTCCCGGTTACGGAACAGAGTGACAAAAGCGATGATGGCATTGCTCATGATCAGCATCAGAAAGAGGAAGCCAAAAAGGACAAAAAGCAGCCTTTCGATGACCATCACACCGACCAGGGGAAAATGGGTGTTCAGGTACCGCAGGGAGGCGTACACAAGGACGAAGGCCGAGGCCAGATACAGGAGGATGAACCCGCAGATGACCGCCACCATCAGCCGGGATTGTTTTTGCAGGCCCACAATCCTGTGTGCGAGCATGGCTGCATGGACACGGGCAAGTTTTTTGTAGAGGCAGAGACTTGGGTGCATTGTTGCCGCGGGAGCGTTGGCATTTGATCATGTCCCGGGAAACGGGCCAGGGAAAGGATATTCTGCGGGACACATATTTATTGTCATCAGAGTCAACAAGGACTAGGTTTTTACCCGTATCGGAAAAATTTATGGATTCTGGAGTCACCAAAAAAGCGGTATCGAGGCGGGATTTTTTCAGTTTCTGCACCTCTCTCGACATCAAAAAGCGCCAGTTGCTCGGGCAACTCTCGAAGGTCATTCATGTCCCCCCCAACGTCATCATTTTCAAGCAGGGGGAGCCCAGCGAATCCCTCTACATCATCAACAAGGGGGTGGTGGAGGTGTTTGTGCAGAACACCGAGAACAACAAGACACAGTCGCTTGGGTACCTGTCGCGGGGGGATTGTCTGGGAGAGATCGGATTGCTGACCAGTGTGCCACGGTCGGCCAGTGTCCGTTCGTGTGAGGAGTGCAGCCTGCAGTATTTTTCCGAGGAAAACTTCTACCGGCTCATCGATCAGGTGCCGAGTTTTTTCCATTATCTTTCCGTGATCCTGGCCGAGCGCCTGCAGAAGACCTCCTACATGGCGTTCCTGAACAGCAACTGCCTGGATTTGAGCGGGAACCTGTTGAACTTTGATCTGGTCACCGTTTTCCAGACCATCGGACATTCTTCCAAGACCGGGGAATTGCGGATCCGGGATGAGACTTCGCGGGAACTGGGCAAGTTCAGTTTCCGGGCCGGTTCGCCCACGCATGCCCAATGGGCGCATCTGCATGGGATCCATGCCATCTGGGAGCTTTTTCTGCACCCGGAGCTGAATGGAACATTTGCCTTCTACATCGATTCGATCCCATCCGATGAGGATGTGATCCAGGACAAGATTTCCTCCACGGAGGTGCTGATGAATGCCCTGCAGATGCGGGACGAGTTTCCCGCGCTGGCCGAGGAGGTTGAAAAATATCCGGGTGTGCTCAGTGCGAAGGCGGATGTCGCCAGCATGGATGACGAGAGTCTGCAGCCGGTGGCACAGGCTGTTCTTGATTTTCTGAAGGCAACCCCTGCGCCGGCGATGGACATCCATCCGCTCATGCCCTACAGCGAATTTCACATTTTCAAAGTGGTCTCCGAAATGGCTGCCAAGGGCCAGATCGGTTGATTTTTTCCGACGTGACCGGGGGTGGAGCGGGACCGGTTTTTTTTGCGGAACCGAATGGTGAAACTTATTAAAGGTGATCGAGTAAAAAATTTCCGAAAAAATAATTCACGAAAGCCTTGATTTTAAAGGCGATTCTCACATACTCTCGCACATCTGTTACATCAACCCCTACAAGGAATCAAAAAAAAATGGCTAAAGCCCTCACAAAATCCGCAACAGCAGACACACTCGCCAAGAAACTTGGCATCACCAAAAAGCTCGCCGGTCAGTTCCTCGAAGAACTCGCCGCACTGGCCTACAAGGAAGCGAAGAACTCCTTCACCCTTCCCGGCCTGGGCAAGCTTGTCCTGGTCAACCGCAAGGCCCGCAAAGGCCGCAATCCCGCGACGGGCGCTGTGATCAACATCCCCGCCAAGAAGGTTGTGAAGTTCCGCGTGGCCAAGGCCGCCAAGGACTCGATCCTGGGCAAGAAGTAAGCCAGATTGTTTTGACGAAAAAGGCGTCCCGGATTCCGGGGCGCCTTTTTCGTTTGTGCGACTCGGGGAGGGTTGGGCGGGCCGGTGGCCGGTGTCTCAGATTCCATCCCTCTTCCCGCCCTCCGGTTCCAATAGCCTTTTCCAGAGGGCGAGGGAAATGCGGGGCTCACCGCGGGTTTCATGCCACTGACGGGACTGCTGATGACAGGTGGTCCGGAACATTTCGCTGCCGAGAATCCGTTCCGCCTCCGCCGCAAAATGCGCCGTGTCACCGGGAGGAATGATGGACCCCAGCGAAAACCCGGCGACGGTCTGTGCGACGGAGTTGGCTCGGTCACCAATGAAGAGGATCGGGCGTCCGGTGGGGACGATGCCGTAAAATTTGGAGGGCACGACCAGTCCGTCAAATGCGGGTTTCTGGGAAATCACATGGATGTCGGCGGAGGAGAGTGTGTCAAAAAGCGCGCTCTGGGGTTGGTGCCCCAGAAACAGGACCGGGAGATGGGGGCGGTCGGCATGCCAGGCGGAGAGTGCACGCATGCCCGCGCCGTAGCCGATGGCCACGAGATGGGTGTCGGGATCGCGTGCGTGCAGGATTTCAAAACCTTCGGCCATGGTCTTCCAGTCGTGCGCCCGGCCCAGATTGCCGCTGTACATGAGGATTTTTTTGCCGGTCAATCCGTGTTGTTGCCGGAAACGGGCCCCGGCATCGGAGGGAACCGGCTCCGGGACGGCGGCGGGGGACCAGTTGGGGATGATTTCAATCCGGGGGTGGCGGGCCATCGGACGTTCGAGGATGCGGTCCCGCATGCAGGAGCCCAACACCACGTGGGTCTCCGCACGGGAATCAATCCACCCCGCGAGCTTCTGCAAAATGCGGTGGACCGGGCCGGGGGGACCTTTTTTCCCGGCCCTGACAATTTCCGGATACAGGTCCTGGACCCAGTAGATGAAGCGCGTGCCGCGGACCCGGTTGGTCCAGGCCCCCAGCAGGCTGATCAGGGGTGGGGAGGTCATCACAATCAGGACATCCGGACGGGGACCAAAGGTCAGATGCAGCCAGGCGTGTGCAAAAAAGGTCGCGTAATCGCAGAGCCGGCCCAGGGTTGAACCGGTGCCGAAATCCGTGCACCACAGGCGCCGGATTTGCACGCCGCGGACGGTGCGCAGGCCCGCGGGCTCGGGCGTGCGCAGGGCGTAACGGGTCCGTCCGCACAGGGCGTGGATGTTCCAGGAGGTGTTTTCGGCCAGGAAGAACCCCAGCTGACTGCACAGCTGGGAGGTGGCCGCCTCGTCGGGGTGGAAAAAATGATTGAGGATGGTCACGCGCACAGGAGAGAGTCCTAACAGATCGCGGCGGGAGCCTCACGTTTTTTCTCCGACCGGTCAGTCCCGGGTCTCACCGTCCTTTCGGTGTGAATTTTCTGGAACGGGGTGGGTTCTTGCCTATTGTCGCTGGCATGACACGATTTTTCTGGGCCATTCTGGGTTTCCTGGTCATGGGATTGTGCGGCCTGTGGGCGCTGCTGTATTTTGGGAAATCCGGCTGGAGTCTGGAGCGGGCCCTGCCCCGTTTCGGGGAGACCCCGTCGGCCCCGTCCGTGGTTCTCCCGTCGCTCCCGGTCCAAAAGACCGTTCTGGAGAACGGACTGACCATCCTGGTGCTCGAGGACCACAGTGCGCCGGTGGTGGCGGCCCAGATGTGGGTCAATGCCGGCAGTGTGACCGAGGGGAAATGGATGGGGGCGGGTCTCTCCCACATTCTCGAGCATATGCTCTTCAAGGGAACCCGCACCCGGTCCAATTCGCAGATTGCGCTGGCCATCCAGGACCAGGGGGGATACGTCAATGCCTACACGTCCTTTGACCGCACGGTGTATCACATCACCGGTCCGGCCACGGGTTGGAGGACGTACACGGATGTCCTTTTTGACGCGATGATCAATTCCACCCTGCCGCCCGAGGAGTATGTGAAGGAGCAGGAGGTCATCCGCCGCGAATTTGCGATGGGCTACGACAACCCCGACCGCATGGCGTGGCTGCTGCTTTTTGAGCAGGCCTACGCGGTGCATCCGTACCGGTTTCCGGTCATCGGCCACCTCCAGATTTACAACAAACTCACGCGTGATGACGTGATGGAATACTACAAAAAGATGTACATTCCGCAGAACATCACCTTTCTGGTTGCCGGGGATGTGAAGTCCGACGAGGTGGTGGCCCGGGTCCGGGAACTGGCACGCGACTGGCAGCGGGGTCCGCAGGAGCTTCCGCCCATCCCCCCCGAGCCCCCGCAGTTGGGCCGGCGGGAAATGCATCAGGAAAGCAATGTCAATCTCTCCCGTCTGTATCTCGGGTATAAAATCCCCGCCCTGGAGGATCCGGACAGTCCGGCTTTGGACGTGCTGGCCTCCATTGCCGGGGGCGGACGCAGCAGCAAGCTCAACCAGGTGCTCCGTGAGGAGAAGGGGCTTGTCAAATCCATCAGCGCCTTTGCCTACACCCCCAATGAACCGGGCCTGTTCATCATTCAATCCGTCCTCGAGCCTGGGAAAAGAACCGAGGCATTGCGTGCCATCGAGGAGGTGCTGGGCGGGTTGAAGTCCGGACGGATTTCCGACGGGGAACTGGCCAAGGCCCGGCGTGAGCTGCTGGCGGGGGTCATCAAGGGCCGCAAAACCGCCGAGGGTCTCGCCGGGGAGGTGGGCAACAATTATTTCACCACCCGCAACACGGATTTCACCTCCCTCTACGTGAAGGCTGTCAATGCTGTCACGCGCCGCGATCTTGAACGGGTGGCCCGCAAATATCTGGTGGATGATCGGCTGACGGTTGTTTCGCTCAATCCTCCCGGCTCGCGACAGAAGGATGCCCCCACGACGCAAAAGGCGCCGGAGGACCGGCCCATCCGGAAAGTGACCCTTTCCAACGGCATCCGTGTCCTCATCAAGGAGGACCCACGGTTGCCGGTGGTCAATCTGCGGGTGGTGGCCCGGGCGGGACTCCTGGCCGAAACCCCCGGGAACAACGGGATTTCCAGCCTGATGATGAAGACGCTCCTCAAAGGGACAAAAAAACGTTCCGCCGCGCAACTGGCCCGGGATGCCGATGCGATCGGGGCCGGGTTGGGGACCGAGTCCGGGGCCAATTCCTGCGGGCTGAGCCTGGAGGTGTTGCAGAGCGATGAGGCGGCGGGATTCGGACTCCTGGAGGAAATCCTGCTCCATCCCGCCTTTGCGCCCGATGAAATCGCGCGGGAAAAGGAGGTGCAATTGGCTGAAATCAGATCCGAAAAGGAGCAGCCCATGGCGGTCGCACGGCTGGACCTTGTCAAATCCCTTTTTCCAAACCATCCCTACGGAATGAATGTCAAGGGGACCGAGGAAAGTCTCCGCAGACTCACCCCCGAGGCGGTGCGGGAATTTTACCGGAGTGTGTTTGTCCCGGAAAACATGGTGATCTCGGTTTTTGGCGATGTAAAGACCGCGGAAGTTCAGGCCCGTTTGGAGAAGGCTTTTGCGGGATTTCCCCCGTCGGGCGGACGACCTGCCAAGCCTGCGGCTCCCGTCACTCCGCCCCTGACCGCACCGGTTCTTGTCCAATCCAGGGTGGAGAAGGCGCAGGCGGTGCTGATGTTTGGGTTCCCCGGGGTGGACCTGCATTCGCCGGACCGTCAGGCCCTCGACATCATTGAGGAGGCCAGTTCGGACCTGGGCTCACGCTTTTTTGTCCGCATCCGTGAAAAGATGGGGCTCGCCTATTTTGTCGGGGCCCGGGATGTGCCGGGGGTGGTGCCCGGATATTTTCTGTTTTATGTCGGGACCTCCCCGGAGAAGGCCGGGGCGGTGCGATGGGAGATGTTTGCCGAAATCAAGAATGTGGCCGTCCGGGGACTGACCGAAGAGGAGATTGCCCGGGCCAAGGCCAAGTTGCTGGGGCAGGACAAGGTCCAGAGCCAGGATATTGGGGCGTTGGCCTACCGCTGTGCGCTCGATGAATTGTATGGCCTGGGTTATGACCGCTACAAGGGTTACGACCAGAGGATACAGTCCGTCACCTCCCCGGAAATCCAGAACGTGGCCCGCAAATATTTCGGGACTGAAAACTTTGTCACCGTCATTGTCTCCCCCCTGGCCGAGAGCGCACCGGCGCCCGCCGCCGTCCCGGCCGTTTCGACGGTGCCCCCGCCCCCGCAGGTCACCAAGCCTTGACCTAACATTTTAAAAACAATGACGCCCATCCGTGTTTCATTCTTGTTTGATCTGTGGCTTTCAAATGGTCCGGTTGGAATCGGAAGCCACGGACATGTCCCGGATGGATCGGGATGTCGCAGATAACCGCAGATTTTTTAACCGCGGACTTGTCCCGGATTGTTCGGGATATCACGGATAACACGGATGATTTCATATATCCTGTGCTCACTGCCTGTCCCATTTCGGACCTCGTTCTCCCTCCATTGCTTGGCCGCGGTGTGGCTCCAGACAGCCCATCCGTTCAGAAGACTTGACAAAGGCTCATTGTGCGCCGAATTTGGAGCATAATGAAAACAGCCACCGTCCGTGACTTAAGAAACCGATACACCAGCTTGCTGCGCTGGATCGGCGCAGGGGAGGAAATTGTGATCACACAGAGAGGCAAAGCCATTGCCCGCCTGATTCCGGAGAATACAGATTCCGCGGGGAAAGTTGACTGGGCACAAAGTTCCGCCGTCAAGCGGGACCGGTCATCCTCCCGGGTTCTGACAGCAGAAGAGTCACGGAAAATACTCCACGATGCCGGAGGAAAATGGTAACCAGCGCAGACTCGAGTTTTTTGTTTTCCCTTTACGGAAATGATGTTCATACACAACGTGCATTGAAATGGATCAAAACCAAATCACGGAAAATCATACTGACGACATTGAGCGAATATGAGTTGGGCAATGCCCTGCGTTTTGCAGAGTTTCGCCGGTGCATTGCCGCAGGTGAAGCAACGTTGTTTTGGGCACAGTTCGAGGCGGATTGCGCGAGCGGTCGGTTGGTGATCGAAATTTGCAATCTGGCTGCCGTTGTGAATGAAGCCAGACGGATTTCTGCAACGCACACGCTAACGGGCGGTCATCGCAGTTTTGACATCCTTCACGTGGCCGCGGCCCTGCACTTGGGAGCATCTGAATTCCTGACGTTCGACGCCAACCAGAAAAAACTCGCTGGGGCAGAGGGGCTGAAGGTGCCCTTATGAGAGTGTGGTTGCTCATTGTCGTCTTCCTGACACTCAACCTCTCATCTTTGTCCGGAGGACCCGTTCCATCGGGTGTGAAGCAGGGTTTGACGCAAAACACACCCATCACGCTTCTGTCCCCAGCACCCAATTCCGGGGAGTTGGAGGAGGAGCAGGAGCAGAGTGAATCGACGGCCACTCATCCCGATGCGAATATCCCCTCCGATGACCGTCAAGAACCAGTCGCTGTTATTGACCATGGAACTTATTCTCCATACAGGCAAACGGCCTCATCTCCCTGCGGCCCTCCCCCCGGTCTTGGGTACGATGGCACCCCCTGTTACGACGAGAGCCAGGGAGAGAATGCCCCAAAGGGGGGAGTGACTGCACCATTCAAGTCTGGAGAAATTATTGTTAGAGAATTTTCTACCAGCAAAGGGACGGTTGAAATGGCGGCTGAGACAGTAATTAATGGAAAATCTCTACATCTAAAAGATATTGCAGTTTATCCGCGTGGAGCAACTTCGTTCGAAATTGGAACGCGTGAGGTTTTGGCGCTTCGGAATCAGCTTGCCGAACAAGCACGCGCAATGGGTTTTGAATCATTGCGTATAACAGGAAAACGGTTAACTGGTGCAAATCCAGGCAAGACGGTTGATGTAACTATAGACCTTACAAAGCCATGAATGATATTAATGCGCATGTAACATTATGTCGCCAGCTCATGGCTTCTGGAAAATCACGTGATGAAGTTGTCGCTTCCCTACGCGCTCAAGGTTGTTCTAAAATTATATCAATGACAATTCTGGTGAAAGTGTTGGGCATTCAGTTAAATGAGGCAAAAGAGATTGTGCACAATAGTAGTGCATGGAGAGATGTTCAAGAGCGGGATGAGCAGTTTCAGAAAAATCTGGAAGAAGGCATAAGCGGTTCGGATAAAATCTGATTGAGTGCTGCAAGTTTTGAATCCACCCCTTCCGGACCGTGGGGATTGAAAGCTTCGCCACAAGTCAACGGGGATCGGCCTCGACCAAGCCGGGCGATGTTTTCTGTTCTGTAACGCGGACGGCAGCCCTCGGGGACTCGGGACTGGCTCGGCGTGGCAGGCCTCGCCCTCCGGGCATTTCTGC